>JBBRWP010000073.1:0-12968 GCA_038249175.1 Acetivibrionales bacterium | reverse complement strand
CCCATCATGGGATCAGTGACCGCATCCCAAACCTTGCCAAGCATAATGGCCAAACCGGCCGCTGCCGCTGCAATGCCGACAACATCGGTGAGGTAGTACAGCGACCAGAAGCCCATGGCGGTGAAGAACAGGTTCCCGCCGAGGTCGCCCACACCAAAGCCCGGCTTCTTTGTTTTTTTCAGAAAAACGGGTTTCTGTAATACCCAACATTGTTTCTGCCTGGCCAAGGGCTGCATGGATGATATCCTGCCAGGGGTTGAATGCCAATTTTTCTTCGTTTATACTGTTTTTTGTATCTTGGACTACTTTTGTTTCACTATCGGCCGCCCTATCCGCTGCAGTTTCTTCCGGTTCCGGGGGTTGCTGCGCTCTGTTTGTATTTATCGGTTCCGGGGGTTGCTGCGCTCTAACTGTATTTATTGTTTCCGAGGGTAGATGCTCACGGTCTTCATTTATCGCATCCTGTCGTGGGATGAGCTTCAACCCGTATGTGCTTTGATAGTGTGCTTCTGTCAGGGCAATGAGCTTTTCTTCAATCTTTTCGAGGCGAAACATAAAAGCATCCAATGGTTCATCGCTCACCGTACTTATCCTCATCTTTTCGGACGGGGTTAAACCACAAAAAGATTCAAGTTTTTGCAGCAGACTTGCCAGTTTTTTGCTGTCTTTCCGTTCAAACTGCTGAAAAACCGTTAGCGGCAGCACAATCACCTGCTCGTCCCGATTTGCCTTTTTCAAGTCTTGCGCACACCAAAAACCCATGCGAACCGTACCGCTTTCAATGCGTGGCAAAGTTTCGCCACGATAAGAGACCTGTCCTTCCGGTGCCAGGGCCAAGGGGTGGGCATCGTTTGCCAGAATGGATCGAATGTTTTTCATCCCGGCAGAATCCAGCTTGGCATGATGAATCGGGACAGCACCCATGCGTGGCAGTACCCAGCGGATGAGGCCATCTCCCCACAGCGCAACTTCGTAACCATGCACGAAACGTGCATGTGGGATGAAAAGCAGGGGTATACCCAGTTTCCTTGCCTCTTTTTTCAGTATATTGGTAAAAAGATAAGCAAAAAGCTGCGGTTCATCCCCATAGGGATGCCGGAAAGCCAGAATCAGCCTTGTTTTATGCTCGTGAAAGTCTTGAAATTGTCGTATCAGTTCGGAGGCATTATGTACGGTAATACCGTTGAAATGAAGGACAAATCGCATATAAAGCGGAGCGATGATGCGCAGGAGGTGGAGGGTTGCTACAGAAGTTTTGGATGGGGCAAGGGTTCTTCTCTTTTTCGCCCGTGTGTCGGGGGAGATAGACCGTATTGTTTTCCCCATTTCAGAACCTCCTGAACAAGTTATATCAGCTTCTTGTGGTATATTAGAACCATCATACCAGTTAAGATTTATCTGTCAATTGAGGTTCTGCGGATGTTAGCCATTAACGTGTTTATGTGAATGTACTTTTTCATTGGATCATTAGGTGACAGTGGATTTTTCCGTTTGAGGCAATTTTCCGTGTCGGACTGAAACGCTATGTTTCCAGAATAAAACAGGGGCAAGGCTTTGATTTTTTGCTGACTAAAACAATTAAATTGTACAATCTGTTGAGAGGCATGACATAAAATCGAACAAAACTATTGAAAAATTGTCTAATCACTTGTACAATATAATTGGAAGTTGGATAGTATCCAATCATAAGAAAGGAAACAATCAATTTCGCTTAGCAACTGAAATCATGGAGGAAAACTTATGCAAACGACAGCAAGTGATTTGAAAAATGGTTTTGGCCATTACCTGAAAGAAGTGATAGAAAAAGATGAGCAGGTCATCATCACCAAAAACAATGTGCCGGTTGCACGCCTGGTTCCCTATGTATCCAGCATGGAGCGCTATTATCATATTCAGGAAAATGCACTGCAATATGATATTTCAAAGCCAAACGTCTCTTATCAAGAGTTTATGGAAATCAGCAAAAATTCAACGGCCAGAATGGAATTTCTCGATGGTGTTATCTATATGCTCAGTTCACCAAATTGGCAGCATCAAGATGCTTTAGGGAACCTCCACCTGCTGTTGAAGCGCTTCTTTGAAGGGCAAAAATGTCGGCCGGTGCTCGCGCCGTTTGACATTCATTGCTATAAAAAAGACATCGAAGACCCGGATGTTCTGCAGCCAGACCTCAGCGTTCTCTGCGACTGGGAAGATAAAATCGATGAAGACGGTCGTTATATGGGTGTTCCCACACTGGTCATTGAAATACTATCGAAGTCTACCAAAAGCAGGGATCTGTCGTACAAACTGAATTCTTATATGCGGTCGGGTATCTCAGAATACTGGATTATAGATGTGGAGAAACGTCTGGTGCTTTCTTATCATTTTATCGATTTGGAAATTGCCCAGAATGCTGTTCACAGATCAGGGGAAACCATTGTTTCTACCGTATTTGAAGGCTTGTGCGTACTTGTCAAAGACATTTTCCAGTCCTAATCATAAGAAGTTATCTTTGGTTTAATATTTTTTTAAGACTCATGGTGTGTCCGGTTGATTATTTCAATCTTAATTGCACTGCAACAACTCGAAAACAATCCCATTTCAGTTATAAAATATGGCGCACATCCCATTTTTATGGCTGAAACGGGTTGCTTTCACCACATTTACTGCTGGTTTTTATTCAATGAAGAGTTGTTGCAGTGAAATTAATCTTACACTTGACAAACCAACCATCTTTGCATTAGAATACCAAAAAAGTGAGGATGCCTGAAGGAACCATTCCCAAGCGGCATCGGAAGAATTGTCTTCTACACGCGGACAAATGTGCGCGGAGTCACTCTGAAAAGAGGGACTCCGCGCATTTTTTTATTTCTAGGAAAATGTTCTGGTCCCGGAAAGTGAGGCAACCGTATGAACATGATACTTTCTGCAAACCAAGTGACCAAAGTCTTTCGTTCGAAGACAAAAAATCCGGGTCTGTCCGGCAGCCTTCATGCGCTTTGGCATCCGGAATACCGGGAAGTCACGGCAGTAGACCGTGTGTCGCTGGAAGTTGAAAAGGGAGAAATGCTGGCCTTTCTCGGTCCCAACGGGGCCGGAAAATCCACGACCATTAAAATGCTGACGGGTATTCTAGCCCCCACGTCTGGCACTATGCAGGTAGCCGGTTTGCAGCCGGGCAAAGATCAGCGGCAACTGGCCTACCTCATCGGGAGCGTGTTTGGGCAAAAATCCATGTTGTACTGGCATTTACCGGCGCTAGACAGTTTCCGCTTGTTGGGCAACATTTATGATGTGGAAGGGAAGGAACTACAAAAGCGCCTGGATGTCCTGGTGGAGCTTTTAGAAATAGAAGAACACTTAAAAACACCGGTTCGTAAGTTGTCCCTCGGTGAGCGGATGCGCTGTGAAGTGGCAGCTTCGCTGCTGCACAAACCGCAGATTTTGTTTTTGGATGAACCGACCATTGGTTTGGATGTGGTAGTCAAAGCCAAAATTCGGGACATGATACGCCGCATCAATCGGGAAGAAAAAGTCACTGTCTTTCTAACCAGCCACGATATTGGCGATGTGGAACAGCTGTGCAAGCGGGCCGTCATTATTAACCATGGCCGAACCGTTTTGGATGCATCGGTTGCTGACATTAAAAAAAGTTACCTGCAGAAGAAACGTATCCGTGTGCTCTATGTTGAACCGGTAGATTGCGAGAAGATAAAAGACCTGACACTGGTGCAGTGCATGGAAAACGAAGTGGTCGTAGAGGTTGAAAATAGTGGGAACTGTATGCATCAAACCATTCTGCGCTTGTTGGACCTTGGAGCAGCGGCGGACGTAACCATATCCGAAGTGCCGATGGAAGAAATTATTTCGGCCATCTTTCAGGCAAATTAGTACTTCGCAGCGACATAAAGAGAGGTGAATGATCCACCTTAAGAAAACACAGTGAAGTCATAAAAAGCGACATGAAGAGACGTGCATGATCCACCTCCAGAAAATTCAGTGCAGTCATGAAGAGAGGTGCATGATCCACCTCCAGAAAATTCAGTGCAGTCATGAAGAGAGGTGCATGATCCACCTTAAGAAAACACAGTGCAGTCATGAAAAGCGACATGAAAAGAGGTGCCTATGAAATCCACTTTCAGAAAATACGGCGCAGTCATGAAAACCGCCATGCAAAACAGCACCATCTACACCCGCAGTTTCATTTTTGGCTCTCTCTTCCTTGGCCTGGTCTTGTTTATGTTTTTGCAGCTATGGGAGAAAGTCGCCGGTGAGCGTGGCCTCGTTGCGGGCTATAGTCTGAATCGGCTCCTATGGTATTACACCATCGCTGAAATCGTGACGCTCAGCCGCAGCGACATCATGGACCGCCTGAACAATGATATTCGATCTGGCGATATCGCGGTGCAATTGTTAAGACCGTACCACTATTTAAACAGCCTGTTTGCCGATGCGCTAGGCCATCTCCTCCTACGACTCACGCTGAATGCTCCGATCGGCTTTATCACAGCCCTTTTGCTGGTGGGACCCTTGGAAGGTTTCCGCGTTGAAATGGTCCCTTTTGCTTTTCTGAGCATTTTGTTTGGCCTGTTCTTAAGCGTATCCATGGAAGCGCTCATCGGTTTGACAGCTTTCTGGACGGAAGATAACACGGCGTTTTGGTGGATATCTCAAAAACTTGCATTCATGTTGGGCTTGTTTCTGCCTCTAGAGATGCTGCCTGGATGGCTGCAAAAAATCGCCGTTTTTCTACCTTACCCGTACATGGTCTATGCACCGGCTAGAATTGCATCCACCTTCACTTTTGAAACAGCGGGACACTTGTTGCCCGTACAACTGTTGTACGGTTTTGTAATTTTCGGGCTGGCACATCTTGTTTACCACAGAGGGGCAAAAATGGTGCACGCGAATGGGGGTTAATGTGGGGAAGGAACCTAGGGAAACTCTTAAAAAAGGTACTGAGACGACTGCTGTTCATGAAGGGAAAACATACACGCGAACGGAATCTCTTCCAGTCAGCAGAATTGTTGCTGATGGTAAACCGTCGTTTCATACCGGCGATTATCCGGTAAAAAATGGCCGAATTACAATGCGTCAAAACATCAAGGCACACTTAAAAATGATAGGCATGTACTTCACCACAAACCTCTCTTCGGCCATGGAATACCGGGTCAGTTTTTTTACGCAGGCCGTTGGTATGGCCATTAACGACGTCTTTTTTCTCTTCTTCTGGTGGATGGTTTTTCAGCAGACAAACAACCTGGGCGGTTACCAGTTCAAAGATGTCATGTCCATCTGGGCTTTATCTGCGGCAACATTCGGGCTTTTGCACATTGTCTTTGGCAATGTGCGCCGGATGAACCAGCTGGTACAATCAGGTGAAATGGATATTTTTCTCTTACAGCCACGGGATGTCTTTGTTCACGCCCATGCTGCACGGATGAACTTTTCCGCCTGGGGTGATTTTGTGTATGCCGTGGTTCTCTTTTTCGTTATCAGTGGCTTTCACCCGTTGAAATGGCTGTTATTTCTCTTGTTCACCGTTGGCGGTGCGCTTCTGACCGGAGCTGTTTTTGCCATCGCCGATTCGCTGGTGTTTTATTGGGGAGATTCTTCAGGGTTGACAAAACTGGTCACTGAATTCATGCTGAATTTTTCACTTTACCCGGACAGCATTTTTCGCCCCGGGGTGAAGTGGATCATTTATACAATTCTACCCACGGGTTTTGTTGTCTTTGTCCCTTTTCGCTTGATGCAACATTTCAACCTTTGGACTTGCATGGCCGTGTTTGCAGTTGATATCGGCGCTGTTGTTCTTGCAAGAGCAATTTTCCGTACCGGTCTGAAGCGCTATGTTTCCGGGAATAAAATGGGGGCCAGGTTGTGATTCTCGATTGACCGGGCATTACCTCATTTCGGAACTTCTTGCAGCCTGCAAAGCCTGCAGTTCCTTTTTCACATGCAGCATCAATGCCGTTGCAGCGGGTGACATATAGCGGTTTGTATTATAAAGGAGACTGTACGGGTATAGCCATTCCTTGTTTTTGAATGTCTTTTTTTTCAGTAAACCATACTTCAACTCAGTTTCTGCTGCGGACATGGGAATGGCGGAGACACCAAGGTTTGCGGCCACTGCCTGCTTAATCGCATCAATGCTGCCAAAACTCATGGATATGCCACAACTAAGCGAAAGATCTGCAATGACTTGCTGTACAACCTTATACAGTTGGGAGTTCGGTTCGTGAGAAATAAAACAGGTATGGTTCAGCAAAGAAAAATCGTCAATGATATCAGGCAGTGTACTTTGTGTTGAAGTGACAAAAACAATGTCGTCATCCATCATTTTTTCGCAGAACACGTGGTCGGGATAGACCAGTGTTCCACCGTTAATGGCAAAATCCATGTCGGTCGTGGCAACTTGCCGGGCAATTTCATTGGTGTTGCCAATGTGCAGGTTCACATTGACTTTGGGATGCTGGGTGAGAAAAGAACCAATCATCTTTGGCATGATGTAAGTGCCTGCAGTATTGGATCCGCCCACAGTGATGTTGCCTTCTATGGTCACGCGCTTCTTTTGTAGACTTTGCTCTGCTTCATTGGTCAAATCAAAAATGCGACGACTGTACTCAAACAAGAGTTGGCCGTTTTCATTCAGGACGGAGCGGTTTCCGCTGCGGTCAAACAACTTAGTGTTCAATTGTTCTTCCAGCTTCTTTATTTGTATGGATAAAGCCGGCTGGGAAATATGCAGTACTTCGGCCGCACGGGCATAGTTCTGCTCTTTGGCCAGGACATTGAACCGTTCCAGGTATTGCAAATCCATCAGGTTTCCTCCATTGAATCATAACTTTAATTAATGTTCAGAATAAGAAACATATATTTGAATTATATAACAATAGCGATTATAGTGTAAACAGGAAAACGTTCAATTTTTCACAATCTACAAATCAGCAGGAGAGGAAGTGACATCATGGGAGGGACATTGAGTCTGCTACAGTTTTTTCTAGGGACGGTTATATTATTCATCGTTGGCGGTATTTTTGCGAAGAATATCCAAAAAGAAATATCTTAGTGACAAATTGTGTATGCGCCTGATTCATTGCTTTCCATTCATGAAGAATGTGAAGGTTGAAGACCGGGTTCGTATGCAATTTGACACATTATCACAGTTCGTTTTTCTTAACACGTTGACCCAAATATCTATTTCTATTTTACACCGAAAAACCTGACATCACACGTTTGCATTTTAAGGAGGACATCATGTTACAATCATTATCTGTTTCGTTCGAGGTTTTGTTTCTAGGCTCCATCATTTCTTTAGGTATGGCTGCGGTCATCAAGCTGACCATGGCTACGATTCAAGCTGTTTCAAAGAAGGAAAAGACACCACTGGCAATAGATTCGCAAGAGGGATAACGCCATAATAAAAACAGATGGTTTTGTTGCTGTGTATGCTATGATGAACAGCATTTTTTGCTGAGATGTATTTCCTCGCGAAGTAGTATCTTTTTATAGAGATATACGTTCACAAGATGAGCCGCTTCTTTTGTAGAAATGCAATTCTACGAGACGAGGTAGCATCCTAATACTTTGTTGTCTTTTCACGCAAAGCAGCATTCAATTGCTATACAGCATTCTAAATTATGCCATATTCTAATGCTTTATTATATTCCAGAAAAAACTGAAAGGAAATTAATGACAATATGGAGATTATCAATATTTTTCAGGGTATTGCCACGTTCTTCGTGCAAGAGCCTAAGATTATTTTTGCACGTATTTTTCTCATTCTGCTGGGCATGGTCCTGGTATATATGGGCAGCACGAACAAGCTGGAGCCGCTCATTATGGTACCGATGGGCTTTGGGATGATGGCGATTAATGCCGGTGTCTTGTTTCTGAGTGCTTCGCAAACCGGCAATATTTTTATTGATCCTATGGTTACCGATACCGGTAGTCTGATGAACACGCTGCAGATTGATTTTCTGCAACCCATCTATACCTTTACCTTTAGCAATGGTCTCATCGCTTGTATTGTTTTCATGGGTATCGGTGTTATCACGGATATTGGATTCATGTTGGCTTATCCCTTCACCAGCATGCTGATTGCTGTCTTTGCTGAACTTGGAACCGTGGCAACCTATCCCATTGCACGCCTTTGCGGCTTGAGCCCGGGTGAATCTGCTGCGGTTGCCGTCATTGGAACGGCTGACGGCCCCATGGTGCTGTACACATCGCTTATGCTGGCCAAAGACTTGTTTGTGCCTATTACCATCGTTGCCTACCTTTACCTCAGCCTGACATATGGCGGATACCCCTATTTGATTCGATTGCTGGTACCTAAGCATTTACGTGGAAAACCAGTTACGGTAACCAAAATGCACAATATTTCTTCAAAGCAAAAGCTGGCGTTTTCGGTCATTGCCTGTGCGCTATTGTGCCTGCTGTTCCCCGTTGCAGCGCCTTTATTCATGAGCTTTTTCCTCGGTATTGCCGTTCGTGAAACCGGCATCACAAAATACATCAAGCTGCTGGAAGACACTTTTTTATACGGTGCAACATTTTTCCTTGGGCTGATGCTGGGCGTGCTATGTGAGGCAGGGACCCTGTTCAATCCCAAAATTCTATTGCTGTTGCTCCTGGGTATGCTTGCCCTGCTGCTTTCCGGCATCGGTGGCATTATTGGCGGCTACGTAGTCTATGGCATCACCAAAAAGAACTTTAACCCGATTATCGGCATTGCTGGAGTTTCCTGTGTGCCGACAACGGCCAAGGTAGCGCAAAAAGAAGTCTCGAAAGAAAACAAGTTTGCCTTTGTTCTGCAGTATGCCATGGGCGCCAACATCTGTGGGGTTATCACGTCGGCCATACTTACAGGCATTTATGTTACTGTCATTCCGATGATTAAGTAAAACATTCTACCGTCAGCGCTGATTCTGCACGACCTCTATCATCGCCATCAGGTTTTCAGGGGGGACATCTCCCGGTACAGCATGCGTCGGAGAAACAATATATCCGCCGCCCGGGCGCATCACACTCATGATTTCCTTCGTCTTTGCCCGGACTTCATCCGGCGTTGCAAAGGGGAGGAGCCTCTGTGTGCTGATGCCGCCAAAGAATGTTAAGTCTTTTCCATATGTTTTTTTCACTGCGGCAATATCATAAATTTCCGGTTGAAAGGTTTGGTACACATTCAGACCAATCTCAATCACATCAAAGAAAACATCGCTGATATCGCCACAGGAATGCTGAAAAACTTTCAGGCCCTTGTTCCTGGCGTGTTCATACATGCGGGCTAAGCGTGGTTTTACAAAGCGGCGCCAGAGCTGTGGCCCCATAATCAATCCTTTTTGCTGTCCCCAGTCATCGCCAAAATAAAAGGCATCCAGCGGATATTCCAGGGCGATGTCCATCACCCGGATATTGAAGTCACATACGGCGTCAAACAAGGCATCGGTGAAGACCGGTTCCAGTATCATATCGCTAAGAAGGTTTTCCATGCCACGCAGTGTCCAGGCGCGTTCAAAGAGTGAAAAGCCGATACTCCCTATCCGGTAAAAATCGGCATTGCTGTCCGCCATTTTTTGATAGTTTGCACGAAGCCGGGCTTCCTGTATCTTTGGCATTTGTATGGCTTCGATTTCCGGTTCAGGCAGTACGGTCCCAACAATCATACCGATGTCTTTGTCTGCACCGTTTCGATTCCATAAAACACCAAAATCATCCTGGAAAAAGCCGGGTTTATCCGGTAGTTCTTCCAGATTGCCATCAAAGTAAACCGACTGAATATGGTTGTCCAGATGGCTGACAAATTCTGTATCGCCTGTATGGGCGAGCATTTTCTCCAACGCCTGGTGCGTCAGATCAATCTGCCATGGAATGACATCCGTTTCTTCATGGTTCACGGCAGCGATAATGCGGTCTCTTTTATTCATGTTTATACACATTCCTTTCACTTCATGCAGTCAGTAGGTATGTTGAAAATACTGCATATTTTTGAGCTTATAATGATTGATTTCATCTATTTCATTTTGACATAAAATTTGCAGAAAAAATATGTTATATTTTCGGATTTACACCCCATGCTTCCTCGTTGAGTTCGCACAAAACTTACTGAAAATGCTACGCATTTTCAGATTTATACCCCATGCCCCTCGTTGAGTCCGCACAAAACTTACTGAAAATGCTACGTATTTTCAGATTTATGCCCCATGCGCCCTCCATCGCGTTCGCACAAAACTTGCTGCAAATGCTGCGCATTTTCAGATTTACAGCCATTCTGTTCGTCTATGTAGGTATAAAACCTACTGAAATGTTGCTCATTTTCAGTGTTACACAAAAAACTGTCTGAAAACCAAAGCAACGGAACCCACGATGGGTGCCCGTTCGCCAAAAGTAGAAAAACGGATAACCAAGCCTTTGTGGTTGCAAATCATGACATGGCTTTTGACCTCTTCTCGAATCAGATCAACAATCCATTCATCCGCAAGTGCAAGTTTATGTCCCAAAAATATGGCGCAGGGGTCGAACATATTAATGACATTGACGATGCCGATAGAGAGGTAATGGCAGACCTTCTTGGTATATTCCAGGCTAAGAATGTCGCCCGTTTTTGCCGCTTGGACAATGGTTGGCCATGTAATATCTGTGTCGGCTTCTGTCAATACGCTCTTTCTGCCATTTGTGATTTCTTCCTGAACTTGTTTGATAGTGCTGGAAAGGGAGACATAGAGTTCTAGGCAGCCGTTGTTGCCGCAGGCACATTTAGGTCCGTCTGCAACAATGCTGATATGTCCGATCTCACCGGCATAGCCACGGGTGCCTTCAAACAATTGGCCATTTACAATTAATCCGGCACCAATGCCGTTCGAAACGCCGATGTATACAAAGTTTGATAATTCTTTGCCATGGCCGAAAAGATGCTCAGCCAAGGCAGCGGCATTCATATCGTTATCGATAAAGACAGGTAGTCCATAGTCTTCTACCAGCCACGCCTTAATCGGAAGGTCGCGCAGATTATGAAAGTTGGGCGGATTTTGAATGATGCCGCTTTTCAGGTTTACCGGGCCGATGACGGCTGCACCAATGCCTGTGAGTTCTTTCGTCGATATTTTACTGATTTCCAAGGTTTTTTGAATACATAGGCTCATGCGTTCGTGGAACTGCACGGGGTTATCTGTTTCAGGAAAGGAAAGTGTGTAAGAGGCTTTCATCACCATAGACCAATTAAAAACAGATACAACAATATGATCCCTGGCAATATAAATGCCCAATGCATGGTAAGCATTGGGGACAATACCAAGCAGCACCGGCTTTCGGCCAATAGGAACACTGCTTTTTAAGCCGTCCACATCTTTTTTCTTTTTTGCCTTTTTTGGAGGCAACTCTTTGATGGTTTTTTGCTGCAGCAATTCTTGTACTTGATTTGTGATGGTCATTTTACTTAGACCGGTTCTTGCGGCCAAATCTGTACGCGAAAGGGGGGAGTCCCTGTATAAAATACGCAGTATAAGGGCTTTGTTATCTGCTCGAATGGTTTGGTGATTGGACCCTTGGCAATCATTGCAATTGTTTCCCATGGAGTTTCTCCTTTACTTTGTAATCTTATTATACTTTCTTTTGGAAGGAATTGCACAATAAAAACCAATTTATGCATATTTCCGCCATAAACAGTTGATGAAGATTCTTATGACAAAAATGATACAAATTACATGTAAAAGCTTATATCATGTATAGATAATAAATTGAATATACGATATAATGTTTTTGTCTTTGCAGCAGTTGCTGTATTGTTTACCACAGGATTTACACCACACGATAATTGGAGGTAAAAAATGGGAAAGAAATTACGTATCGGTATCATCGGAACAGGCGGAATCGCCGGCGCTCACATGAAGGCGTATAAACAGTTTGACGACGTTGAGATTGTTGGCGGCGCAGACATTGTACCCGGGAAAGCCAGAGCTTTTCTGGACAAATGGGACCTGCCGGAAGCTCAGGCTTTTGACAATGGCATGGATCTGATTAAAAATGTCGAGATGGATGGCGTCAGTATCTGCACGTACAACACAACCCATGCGGAATGTGCCATCGCTGCATTGGAAGCCGGTTTGCATGTGCAATGCGAAAAACCAATGTCTTTTACCATTCAGGAAGCAGCGGATATGGTCAAGGCTTCCCGCAAAGCCAATAAAATGCTGACCATCGGTTTCCAGCCCCGTTATGATCGTATGCGTCAGAAAGTAGACGATATTATCAATTCCGGTATTCTTGGCAAGGTGTATTATATCCAGTCCGGTGGCGGCCGTCGTCGTGGTATTCCTGCCGGAACATTTGTGGACAAAGCAAAAGCCGGCTACGGTTGTTTGGGTGATATCGGCTGTTATTCTATTGATGAGTGCCTGCACGCTGTGAAGTATCCGAAACCCTTGACCGTTTCTGCCATTGCAACAAATCACTTTGGAAAAAATCCGAAATACTGGCCGGATGCGGACACTTTTGATGTGGACGATTTCTCTGTGGCGCTGGTACGTATGGAAGGCGGCATGACCTATCTGTTCAAACAATCCTGGGCGATGCACGCAGACACTTTAGGCGACACTTTATGGTTGGGTACCGAAGGCGGCATTAAAGTCAGAAATTCTTTTGATACGTTGAACCACCAATCCAGGGTCATGTATTATACGGATGTGAATGGCATGCAGGTTGACAGCGAAGTGTTGCCTTCCTATCCATTCAATGCCTATGAAGCACCCAAGTTTTCAGATATTTTTGACATGAAAGTGCGCGATTACTGCGATGCCATTATTGAAGGCCGCCCGGCACCTATTCCCGGGGAAGAGATTTTATACAACCAGGCCATTTGTGATGGTATTTACAGATCTGCGAACCTGGGTCATGAAGTGGAAATTATTATACCAAGTCTTGTATAGCATCCAGTGTCAAGTTGCATAAGTCTCCGATATTAAAATCATGCTGTAATGCTTGAT
>JBBRWP010000072.1:0-13011 GCA_038249175.1 Acetivibrionales bacterium | reverse complement strand
CGGGACATTGTGGTCCATCGTGGCAATCTGCAACTCCGGCCGACGTATTTTTCTGCCTGAAAGCCGCATACCTTCAAAGGCCTGCGGAGAAGTGACCTCGTGAATCAGCTGCAAATCGATGTACAAAAGACCGGCTTCACCCGCCGGCGTTTCCACTTCGTGCGCTTTTCGAATTTTTTCGTATAATGTTGTACCTGCCATGATTGTGTCCTTTCTTTCCTATGTTGCGGAATAAGCTGTTTTCATGCTTTTTGCTTATTATAGAACAAGATGTTTTCATATTTTTTGATAATTATAGAACAAGGTGTTTTCATATTTTTTGATAATTATAGAACAAGATGTTTTCATATTTTTTGATAATTTAGAACAAAGTGTTTTTATGTTTTTTGTTAATAATAGAACAAGATGTTTTCATATTTTTTGATAATTATAGAACAAGATGTTTTTATGCTTTCCATTGATTATACAATGAATTGTTAAAAAAACAAAACAGTCAATAGTGAAAGCAATGCGTTCATTTTGCTTTGATATTACAAAGAAATGAGCGAAGTTATCGTCTCTGTATCTCTTTACTGGCATAAAGGGAGCTTGCAGGTAACTTGGATTTTTCCGAAATCTTGGTGTGCATTCACCATACACAGGAAAAAACAGAGTTAATATCAGAGACCTTAAGCATTATGTGCACTCAACCACGCATAGCCCTCATCATTCATTTTCAGGCAAGAGAGGCAGGCGTTTTCCACTGAAAAACGCCAAACAGCGTCCTTTGGCATCCCTAAGCTATGCGCCAGCAGAACGCGAATGGGACCGGAATGGGAGACAAAGAGGATTTTCTCAGTGTCTACTCCTTCAGGATTCGGTCGCTCTACTATTTCTTGCATAAAGCCGGTGACCCGCTTCCAAAATGCCTCAAAAGATTCTCCTCCAGGTGGTTCGAACGACAGCCAATCTCTTTTCCATTCTTGCCACATATTTGAATATCGCTCTTTGATTTCTACAACGGCCAGGCCTTCCCATTCACCCAGAGCACGTTCTGCCAAAGCCGGCGTCAGAGTATAGTTTTCATTTGGCAGGACAATTTGGCCGGTTTTATAGGCACGAATCAGTGGGCTTGCATAGCTGCGATGAAAAGAGTTGGCTGGCATTCTGTCATGCAAAGCCTGTGCCTGTGCCAGACCGGTTTCGTTCAATGGTGCATCGGTTGAACCAAAGTACACATTGGCCACATTCAGGTCAGTTTGACCGTGTCTGATGAACCAGATTTCTTTCATGGTTGCTCCTAACGCCACGGTTGGGCATGCATGATGATTTTTGAATTTTATTATAGAAACAGGAAAAATCTTTGATCTATTGTTTCTTGTAGTGTTTTGCGTGTTATACCTGAGCACAAGAATATCGTTTTTTTGATGATTGATTCAGCGAGATTTCATTTGTTCAGCTTTCTTTTTTTATTCAGCGGGCTTTCTTTTATCATATCAGATGACCAATAATCAGCCAAACCGGCAAGGCCAGTGCCTGTGTTGCTTCACAGCCAGCACCCATAACGTCTCCGGTTATGCCGCCCAGTGGTTTTGTGAAGCGCCACAACAATAGGAGAGAAGTGATGAACCCAAGAAGAGCCCATTCAATGCCTATGAAACCCAAAAGCAGAAAGCCAAGAATAAGCGTGATAACTAGCCCCAGTGCCAGTTCCTTTTTACCGCAATAGGCGACAAAACTTTTCCCTAAACCGCCTTCCGGTCTTGCATAGGGAAAGAGTGAAGCACCAGTGACAGAAGCCAGACGACCAAGTACCGGCCAGAAACACAGCACGGCGAAGCGGTTTTCTTCCGGCAAGGCAGCAAGTGAGACGATATTCAAAGAAAGAACAAAAAATACAGCCAGCACGCCAAAAGAACCCACCCGACTGTCTTTCATAATCTCCAGCATCCGTTCTTTGGAACGGCCAGATAAAATACCATCGAAAGTATCGCCCAGTCCATCCAGGTGCAGGCCGCCACTAATGGCAACGTAGACCAGTAAAGTGAGGACGGCAACCACGTTATCAGGTAATGCCAGGCGGAAGAGATAATCACTGCCGGCAAGGAGGATGCCGATAATAAGACCTGTCAGCGGCGCATAGGCCAGAGACTTTCCAAAGTCTACATCGGACATTGCGCCACCGCCTGGTAAGGGTATGCGCGTAAAAAACCGGATGCTGGCGAAAAACTGTGAGAATTGTCGTTTTAGAAACTTCATGGAGCTCCCTCTTATTGTGCATTATTGATAATAATTCGAATAATATACCCCATCCTATGCATGAAAGAACGGAAGGAAGGGCGCTTATACATCGTAAGCAACACCCTTCTCTGATTGATTTGGTTTCGCAAGCCAAGTCAATCAGAAGGCATCATTTGAAGATTCAAGTTTATCACACATAAAAAAGAATTTCACATATCACATCGTGTTTATACGCAAAAGACGACTTGCTTAAATGTAAATACACAGGGGGATATCTAAAAGGTAGCCGTCATCTTTCTCAAAATTATCTGGAAATCGTTTTAGTAATTCTACTTTTTCGGTATAATAGAACAAGAAGATAAAGTTTGGAGGTTTGCAAATGAAGAAACTCAAAATATACCTTGATACCACCGTAATAAGCTTTTTAAAGGCTGAAGATGCACTGGATAAAATGAATGTGACACAGCAGTTTTGGGATTTGGCAAAACAAAATAAATTTCAAATAGTTTTATCTCAATTGACACTTGATGAAGTTCTAAGGTGTCCAGAGCCAAAACGGTCAATATTGCTTGATTATCTTAAGCAAATTGATTTTGAGGATTTGGACATAACAAAAGAAGTTGAAGAACTTGGTGACAAATATCTTCAAGAAAAAATCATTCCGCAAAAGTACGCTGATGATGCATACCACATTGCAGCAGCTTCTGTTTATGGATGCGATATTATTGCATCTTGGAACTTCCAGCATATTGTGAAGTATAAGACTATTATTGGCGTAAATGGTGTTAATAAAATGTTGGGTTACAAGGAAATTGAAATATTGACTCCAGAAAGTATGGTTGGAGAGGAGGAATCATAATGTATAAAGAGCCTTCGGCAGTAAGGGAAATACATGAAATACGTGAAAAACATTATGAAGAGACAAAGGATCTAAGTTCGGAAGAACGAATTAGAAGGATAAATGAGAGTGGCAAGGAAGCAATGAAGATAATTGAAGAATTGAGGAAAAATAGAGCATCCTAAACACAATCAGCCAGGCAAACCAATAATACGGTAGATGGGTTTTTCTTTTGCCCAAAAATCATTAAAAAATCATAAGGGACGGGTCTTTTTGATTTCTGCTTCTGCTTCTGCTTCTGCTTCTATTTCAATTTCTACTACTGTACTATATTCATTCTAACCCTATGTTGAATGAAATTAACAAGATAAGAGAATAGAAGTGAGAAACAATATAGTTAATGAATAGTTCGGTTCGCCATACAAATGGTTGCCAAATTTTATGGCAATATAGTTAATGAATAGTTCGGTTCGCCATACAAATGGTTGCCAAATTTTATGCCTACTTTATTTTTACCGGAATACCGCTGACGCAGAGATATACCTCCTCTGCCACGGCGGCCAGCATTTGGTTCGCCCGACCAGCCATATCGCGAAATAAGCGTCCGGCAGGATATTCGGGAACCAGACCCATGCCGGTTTCGTTTGTGACAAGAATAATGGGAACAGGGCTTAGCATTGAAGCATTAAGAAGACTCTGAATTTCAGTCTGCACCGCCTCTTCGACAGCCACAGTCTCGGAAACAGAAATGACATCCCAATTGCTTATTGCTTTGACCATGCACTGGGAGACAAGTAAGGTAATACAGTCAAGCAATATCCCTTGCAAGGACAGCTCATTTTCTTTGTCTGCTGCCTGTGAATTTATTTGCTCAAGGATACGTTCCCCAACCTGTTCAGGTGCTTCAAGTGTCTGCCATTGTTTCGGGCGACGATCCTGATGTTTCTTTACACGGTCATGCATTTCAGCGTCTTCTGCAAGGCAGGTGGCCAAATATAAAATGGTATCTGACTCTGTCGGTGCCATTTCTTTGGCCAGTTTTTCGGCGTAGGTGCTTTTCCCGGACCGCGCACCGCCGGTGATGAGAATAATTTTACCCATGGTTCATTCTCCATATATCTTTGCAATGTGTTGTTCTTGGCTAATGGATGCGTGCGCATTGATTGCTACCGAATATCCACCATAAAATCATTCACCAAATGCCCCTTTTCAAAAGTATCCATTTCAGCCATGACAGCCACTGCGGCATCAATAATCTGAAACATAAGGGCACAGCCGGTACCTTCACCCAGGCGCATGTTCATCAAGAGTGCAGGGGAAAGCCTGAGGGCGTCCATAGCGTATTGATAACCGGGTTCAGCCGATGCGTGGGAAGGAATTAGGTAAGACCTAACCCCGGGGTGAATGCGGACGGCTACGAGAGCAGCCACAGCAGAAATAAAACCATCGATAACAATGGGCAACCGCAAAGCGGCAGCACCAATAAAACTTCCAGCCATGCCGGCAATATCAAAACCGCCGACTTTTGAAAGTACATCGATCGCATCAGTCGGGTTTGGTTTATTCACGGTCAAAGCCTGTTCTATGGTTCTTTTTTTCTTTTCAAAACCTTCCATAGTCAGTCCGGCACCACGACCAATAACCAAGTCAGCAGAAAGACCGGTCAGGGCCATTAAGACAGCACTGGATGTGCTGGTGTTGGCAATTCCCATTTCACCTGTACCCAGCAGTTGATAGCCTTCTTCTTTCAAGGCTTCCACACAGTTTATGCCTACTTCCAGTGCCTGAATGGCTTCTGCGTTTGTCATCGCAGCTTCGACCGCCATGTTTTTTGTACCATAAGAAATTTTTCTGTTGAGAATGGCCGGGCAATGCGTATCTGCGGCAATACCGATATCTACAATACGCAAGTCAGCACCAGCCAGGCGGCTGAGGACGTTGATGCCCGAATTGCCATTGGTAAAGTTAATTGCCTGTGACAGCGTAATGTTCTGCGGGCAGGCACTGACACCTTCCGCCCACACACCGTTATCCGCACAGTAAACGATGATGCATTTCTTTTTTATTACTGGCTTCAAAAGTCCTGTAATCCCCGACAATTGAACCGCAATATCTTCAAGTTTTCCAAGGCTGCCAAGCGGCTTGATCAGGCTGTCTTGATAGGCGGTGGCATTTTCCATGATTTCCTTGTTTAAAGGCTTTATTTTGTTTAGCGCTTCCTGCAGTGTCATATTTTCCTCCATCCAGTCCAGTCCTACCTAAGTGTAAGCGATGCCGCTTGAACGCGCAAGTAAAAGAAGACAAACGTTCGAAATGTGAAGTTTTAAAAAAACGGTTTAAAAAATAATGCGTCTGATGTCATCAGATATGGAGACAAGCCTGTGTTACTGGAATGATGACATCAGCCAAAAGTCGAGAAAAAAGGATGCCACTTTTTAAAAGCGGCATCCTTTTTTATGCAGATCAGTTTAAAATCATCCAGGAACACAAGAGACTATGCACCTAAAATCTTCGCCAAATCGGCTTCAGCGGTAGATATCGGGGTCACATTCCACTTCTCGACCAGGACGTTCAGCACATTGGAAGAGACGAAGGCGGGTAATGTTGGGCCGAGGTAAATATTTTTGATGCCCAGGGCCAGCAATGTCAGCAATATGCAGACCGCTTTTTGTTCGTACCAGGAAAGAATGATGGAAAGCGGCAGTTCGTTGACGCCACATCCAAAGGCTTCAGCAAGCGCCACAGCCACTTTAATGGCGGAGTAGGAGTCGTTGCACTGTCCCATGTCCATGATGCGCGGGAGTCCGCCGATGGTGCCGAGGTCCAGATCGTTGAAGCGATATTTGCCACAGGCCAGTGTCAGGATAATGGAATCGGCCGGACTTTTCGCCACAAAATCGGTGTAATAGTTACGACCGGGTTTTGCACCGTCGCAGCCGCCAACGAGGAAGAAGTGCTTAATGGCACCAGTTTTCACTGCATCAATGACTTTATCGGCCACACCTAAAACAGTACCATGTCCAAACCCTGTGGTCAGTGTTTCGCCGCCGTTGATGCCGGTGAATTTCTTATCTTCCGACCAGCCGCCAAGTGCAAGCGCTTTTTCAATAACCGGTGTGAAATCTTTTTTGCCATCGACTTCGGGGATGTGGACAAGACCGGGGAAACCAACCACGGCGGTGGTATAGACGCGGTCTTTGTAGGACGCTTTTGGCGGCATGAGGCAGTTGGTTGTGAAAAGGAAAGCAGCGGGTACGTCATCGAATTCTTTTTGTTGATTTTGCCAGGCCGTGCCAAAATTACCTTTAAGTTGGGGGTATTTTTTCAGTTCCGGGTAACCGTGGGCGGGCAGCATTTCGCCATGGGTATAGACGTTGATGCCCTTGTCTTCGGTTTGTTCCAGTAAACCTTTTAAATCCAGCAGGTCGTGGCCGGTGATGACAATAAAAGGTCCCTTTTCGACGTTCATTGTTACAGCTGTGGGCACCGGTGTGCCATAAGCCGATGTGTTGGCTTCATCCAGAAGAGCCATGCACTTTAAGTTTGCATGTCCAAATTCTGATAACAAGTCTAGCCATTCTGGCACACTGTGGTCGTCTCCGACAGCCTTCATGCCCTTAAACAGCCATCCGGTTACTTCCGGGTCCGTTTTGCCAAGGACGTAAGCGTGATAGGCGTAGGCAGCCATGCCGCGCAGGCCAAGAAGGAGCAGGGAACGAAGGGAAACCACATCGTCATCTCCTTGAAAAAGGTCTTCGCCGGGCATATCGGCCGGTGTTGAACCGCAGCCAAAGCAGCCTGCACAACCACCCAGATAATTGATTTTTTCTGAACGGATTTTTTCAGTCAATTCGGTGAGGACCGCATCGTCAAAACTGACGTTGGTGATGGTGGAAAAGAGTCCTTCCATCATCAGCAATTCAGCTGTTTTGGAACGTTCTTTGCCGTCTGTTGCGCGGGCTAGACCGACGAGTGCGCCTGTCAACGCGTCCTGAATGTCTGATGTTTCAGGCTGTTTGCCGCAGACACCGACTTTTGTACAACCTTTGCCGCCGACCGTTTGCTCACATTGAAAACAAAACATAAATACCTCCTATAATAGAACCTTTTGGGGTTTGGGAAACATCTCCTATGGTTTATTCAGATACTTTACAATAAGGAAAGGCTATATAAGTATCTCGCCAGATGTGGAAATGGTGGTCACCTGCCATGGAATCATTTTACCACTTTTTTTCATGGCAGATTTGACTGCTTGTGTAATCCCGCCACAGCAGGGCACTTCCATGCGCAGAACATGAACGCTCTGAACCTCATTATTTTGCAGAATCGCTGCCAGCTTATCCGAATAATCGCCTTCATCGAGTTTTGGGCAGCCGATGAGGGTAATTTTATCTTTCATAAAATCATTATGAATGTTGCCATAGGCAAAAGCTGTACAATCTGCTGCGACCAAGAGATGGGCATTGTGCAGGTAAGGGGCTTTGACAGGCACCAGTTTTATTTGCACAGGCCATTGTCTTAACTGGGAATCCATTGACGGCAGGCTTGCCTTTTGTTGAACCTGGGTGGGTTCGGCTTTCTTTTCGATGCTGCGGGCACGACTGCCGGGGCAACCACCGCCACTGCACGCAGCATCATGTGCGGTGTCATTGCTGTGTTTATTTGCACTGTTGTGTGTATTTGCACTGTTGTGCATATGAGCATTACTGTGTGTATGGGATTGCGCTTTGGCCCCTGCCATTTTTGCCAAAACGGCGACCTCATCGTAGGCATCCGCATCACGTTCAATAATCTGAATGGCACCTGTAGGACACTCCGGCAAGCAGTCGCCCAGACCATCACAGTATGAATCGGTAATCAGCTTTGCCTTACCATTAATCATCTGTAAAGCACCTTCATGGCAGGCGTTCACGCAGAGACCGCAGCCATTGCATTTTTCTTCATCAATTTGAATAATGTTTCGTTTCATATTTCCCCCTCAATAAAATTCTGTAATGTATTGTATCGTATCGTTTTGTTTCGTTTCATTTCGTTTTGTTTTTGTGGTTGGTTGATTTCAATAAGGCAATCATATATAATTTCCGTGCAGGGTTCGGTAGCCAAAGATACAAGTTGAACGCTTGCGATTATAATTGGTTAGTGCAATGTCATGGCCTGAATTCTCGATCTTTATCTCAAACGAAGAAGATGAATCTGAAAATACGCAGCATTTTCAGCAGGTTTTGTGCAAGCCAGTGTCAAGTTGCATAAGTCTCCGATATTAAAATCATGCTGTAATGATTGATATAAAAGACTTTTAGCTGATAAAAATATTTGCAATTTGACACTGGAATGCTGTTCATACCCTTTTATTCAGCATGATTCTGCCGGCGTAGCACCCGTGACCGTACTATGAAAGGAACTCATATGAACGACGTTTGGTTTAAAAATCTGGCATTTTGTCTTCTTTTTCAAAATATCAATGAAGAAAATCTCCGCGACATGCTGGACTGTTTTGAGCCCCGTGTGGTTGGTTACAAGCGCGGGGAGTTTGTCTGCATGGAGGGGGATGAACAAAAGGCCATTGGTGTTTTGCTTAGCGGGAAAATCAATATTGTCCGTGAGAGTGTTAGCGGCAATAAACTGGTGATGGACGTACTCAAGGCCGGCGATATTTTTGGTGAAGTGGCGGCTTTTTCAGGGAGACAACGGTGGCCGGCTTCCGTGGTGGCCGTGGAAACCTCGGAAGTTATGTATATTCCGATTGCCCGTTTTTCGGTTACCTGTACCAAAGCCTGCGAAAGCCATGCACAGCTGATTCGGAACATGCTTGGTATTATTTCCAGAAAAGCCATGGTTTTAAACCGAAAAGTAGAATACCTGACCATTAAAGGGATGCGTGAAAAACTGTGCCGTTACCTGGTGGAATTGTATAAAAAAACAGGACAGACAACCTTTGAAATGGATATGAACCGCAATGAACTGGCAGATTTTTTGAATGTTTCCAGGCCGTCAATGTCCAGAGAACTAGGTCGGATGCGGGATGAGGGCTTGATTGACTATTTCCGTGGATCGGTGAAAATTTTGGTGCCGGATCAACTGATGCAATATTGTCCTGATGCTTACTAGTGTACTGTCTGGTTCAAATTTAACATAATGACAGGTTCAGTAATTCATATTTCCAACTATAATGAATGATCATTACCGGTTTTTATGAAGCCATATATTAACTATATATCAACCAGACAGTACACTAGTTGGCTGAAAGAAGGATGCTAAAATGAAAAGAACAAAAATTATCTGTACATTAGGCCCCGCTGTGGAAGCGGAACACGTTATGCGGCAACTGATAGAAGCGGGGATGGATGTGGCGCGGCTCAATTTTTCACATGGCGACCATGCAGAGCACCTGGCGCGTGTTCTTACCCTCAAAAAACTGCGACAGGAAATGAACCTGCCGGTAGCCCTCCTGCTGGATACAAAGGGACCTGAAATTCGCTTGCGGGAGTTGGAAAACCATACCGCTGAACTGGTGAAAGGAACGCAGTTTATTCTGACGCCGAAG
Source organism: Acetivibrionales bacterium (assembly GCA_038249175.1). Lineage (GTDB taxonomy): Bacteria > Bacillota > Clostridia > DSM-8532 > DSM-8532 > JAEWSN01. The sequence goes on along the minus strand of JBBRWP010000072.1, from coordinate 3,409 downwards.
CCTTGCCTTGGCAATGCCGCCCGCGCATCAGTCACATATGAAAAACTGCCAACGACTGTGCATAAGGGATCTCGCATCCTCATAGATGATGGATTGATAGAGTTGAAGGTTGTAGAAGTCATCGATGACGATGTTGTCTGTATGGTCATGAACAGTGGCACCATCAAGAGCAAAAAAGGGGTTAACATCCCTGGAACGAAACTTGACCTGCCTTATGTGAGCGCAAAAGACAACGAAGATGTTATTTTTGCAGCAAAACACGATTTTGATTTTGTAGCAGCCTCTTTTACCAGAAATGCGTCAGACATCAATGCTTTGCGCCAAATTCTAGAAGACAATGGCGGCGAGGACATTCAGATTATTGCCAAGATTGAAAACGGCGAAGGCGTTGAGAATATTGATGAGATTCTCATGGCAGCAGATGGGATAATGGTGGCCCGTGGTGATATGGGGGTGGAAATCGACTTTACCGAGTTACCGCGCATACAGAAAATGCTGATTAAAAAGGCCAGAGAACATGGCAAAAAATCTATCATCGCCACGCAAATGCTAGAGTCGATGATTTCAAAACCAAGGCCGACCCGTGCAGAAATCAGTGATGTCGCCAATGCCATCTATGACGGTGCTTCCGCCATTATGCTGTCGGGAGAAACCTCCATTGGAAAGTACCCGGTTGAATGTGTGCAGACCATGGCCCAGATTGCAGTACGGACAGAAGCGGCGATTCATTATGTGAAACGCTTCAATTCCTATGACGGGGTATTTTCAAAATCGGTGTCCAACGCCATTAGTCATGCCACCTGTACCACGGCACACGATATGAATGCTGCTGCGATTATAACCGTTACAAAAACCGGGAGTACGGCACGGATGATATCCAAGTACCGTCCCGACTGCCCGATTATTGCCTGCACGACCGGTGAAAAAGCCTGTCGCCAGCTCTCTATGTCCTGGGGTGTTACCCCGATTTTGTCGGATATTCAGGAAACCAGAGAAGACCTCTTTGATCACGCAGTGGAGCTGGCACATAAGACGGGGATGATTCATACTGGAGATCTGGTGGTTATTACCGCAGGTATTCCTTTGGGTATTCCAGGACTTACAAACCTTTTAAAAGTACATATTGTCGGCAATGTCCTCTTAAAGGCTATCGGCATTGGGTTGAAATCCGCACTTGGAACCCTTTGTGTATGTAAAGATGAAGAAGAGGCGTTGGAACGCTTCAATAGTGGCGAAGTGTTGGTCATTCCGGAAACAACGAACAAACTGATGAACATCCTGCGCCATGCGCGGGCGATTATTACCGAAAAGGGTAATGCAACTTCCCATGCCGCCATTGTCGGTCTGTCTTTGGATATTCCCGTTATTGTAGGGGCACAGCATGCCACGGAGCAGCTGCACAGCGGTCTGACGGTTACGGTGGATGCCGCCACGGGAACCGTTTACAGTGGTGTCCCCAAATAAAGACAGAATATCGGGAAAAAGTGCTTGCACAACAAGAAAAAAATGACAAAAGCGACTGAAACATGATGGTTTCAGTCGCCTTTTTGTAGTTGTTTTTAGAAAATAGCCATTTTCTTTTTATAAATGGTTATTCGTTACTGCAACCATTTGATACTGGTGAACAATCATTGTTATTCCAGCATTCGCAACAGTCCTTTAATACCATCCTTATTGTTTTTCACCATGCTGCGGATGGCAGAAGTTTCCTGGCTGATGATCTTACTCAGTGATTTTTGTCCCAGAATTTCCACAGGTGCCTTGTCGTCGGTCAAAATCAGGTTGCTCGGTGCAATCGGTTCCGCGTTGTCCGACATGTACTGCAGGATGTTGTAGAGTGGATGGTCTTCTAAGATGTTCTGTGAGAGGTTGACGCGGTAGTTTTGCAGCATGTCCTCATTGTTGCTGCAAAAGAGCAGGGAATTGGTCACAGAACTTAAGTCCATACGGTAGACGGATTTAAACGTATCCCGTAGTGTACCGGCCAGGTACTCCGGCAAACCGGTGAAGTCCCCGGATTTCATATTGATATTCACGATCAGCACCCCATTCTTTTTTAGATGTGACCGTACTTTTTGAAAAAATTCCACTGTGGACATGTGAAATGGCACGGTAATATCCTGGTAGGCATCGGCGAGAATAACGTCATAGAGGCCGCAGTCTTCAGTGTCCAAAAACATGCGTCCATCATTGATAAAAATGTTCGCTTCTTCTGGCTGCAGGTGAAACATGGTTGTGGCCAGTTCGGCAATTTTCACATCAATTTCAACGGCGTCCGATTGGCTGTTGGGAAAAAACTTGTGCAGTTGCTTCGAAAAAGTGCCGGTACCAAGGCCCAGAACCAGAACATCCAGCGGCTCATTCAGTGCGGCGTCCGGTCGGAAAAGGGGTGCAGCCAAAGCGTATTCGTAATAGTATCCGGAGAGGGAACCGTCTTTTTTATAAATGGATTGCACGCCAAAGGCAACATTTGTTGAAAGAATAATGTCGTTTTCTGTTTCGGAAACCTGTAAGTAATTGTAGAGTGATTCACTTTCATAAATGATATTGTCTTTCCAAAAGGCAAAGGAATTTTGAAAAGGCATGAATAGAAAGACCAGAATAAGGGCGGTGGAAACGGCATGCTTCACCCGGTTTTTTTTGTGTGTCACAAAATAGACAAGGACCAGGATATTCAGCAGTAAGGCAAAGAGAAAGAAGGTTTTTCCTGTGCCAAGAAGCGGTATGGTTAGAAACGTGGGAACAAAGGTGCCGACAATGCTGCCAACCGTGTTCATGGCATAAATCTGTCCCGTGACGCGGCCGTTGTTCTCCATGTCTTTGACGGCCAGTTTGACCAGGTAAGGAGAACTCATGCCCAGTAAAACCATGGGGAAGGAAAAAATAACAAGGCAGCAGATGGCTGAACCAGCAGGTACCAGTGCACTGCCGGGAAGAATAAACATGAGCAAACCTGTTATGCCGGCAATGACGTATTTCCCGAGGAAGGGGATGGCTGCAACCCAGATGGATGCCAGCCAGATTAAAAAGTAAAGACGACCCAGGTCTTTGTGCTTATCGGCGCTGCGTCCGCCGATGATGTTACCAAGGGCCAGAGAAATCATAATCAGGCCGATAATCACCGTCCATACAACGGAAGAAGAGCTGAAGTAGGGCGCCAGGAGCCTGCTGCTGGTCAACTCCACGGCCATAACGGACATGCCGCATACAAAGGCGGTTACATAAAATACCCAGTTTTTTGTCATTGTTGATCTCCTTATGCTTAAAAGTATTTTCTGTTAGTCTATCCGATATTTTGCCTCTTGTGAAGTCAGATTTTTTTTTTGCGTCATACAACATGAAATTGGGTAAGTACAGGCTGGATGAAGACTAAAAATCTGACAATGTGTAGCATTTTTGTAAGTTTTGT
>JBBRWP010000071.1:0-13064 GCA_038249175.1 Acetivibrionales bacterium | reverse complement strand
TGCAGCAAAACAAAAGACGTAGCAAGCAATTTCTGTAAAGAAATGCTGAGTACGGATAGGTTTAATGCAAAACAGTAGGTAACAAAAATAAAGTTCTCGGTTCAGCATTGCAGAGTAAATAATCGTTATACAGTTTTGAGGGCGCGAAAGCAACCTTGACAATTGCATAAATTTTCGGTGACTATAACGGAGAGGCCACACCTGTTCCCATTCCGAACACAGAAGTTAAGCTCTCCCGTGCTGACAATACTTGGTTGGAGACGACCCGGGAAGATAAGTCGTTGCCGGAATTTATATCAAAGCCCTGAGTTTATAACTCAGGGCTTTGTTTACGTTATGGCATTACTTTGAAGCAGGATAAGATTATTATTTTTCCCAAGCGGGTGAATAAACAATAATAAACACCAATGGTATGAAAACAATGTGTTTACGACAAAAGAGGCTTCATTATTTGGCTAACCTATAACTAACCTTGGGATAACAAATTTTGCATATGGATGAATTCATCGACAAGGTTTGGATCAAACTGGCTGCCTGCACACCGCTGCAGTTCTGAAAGGATATCCTCTTCTGCCATGGGTTTTTTGTAAGGACGACCGTTTTTCATCATCTCGTACGCATCCACAATGGCAACGATACGGGACAAGTAGGGAATTTCTTCTGCGACTGTCTTTTGCGGATAGCCGGTGCCGTCCCATCGTTCATGATGGGAAAGAATTTCTTTTGAAATATGGGAAAATTCTTCAGTTGCCTGGGTGATACGATAGCCAACTTCCGGGTGCTTTTGTATGATGGCCCAATCTTCAAGGGTCAAAGGTTCCGTTTTTGTGAGTAAGCCGTCCGGGAAGTTGATTCTGCCAATATCATGAATGCGTGTCAACAATTCCAGATGCGATAGCTCCTTACTAGACAATTCTAAAAAATTTCCAAAAGTCTTGACGGTTTTCAATCGCAAGGCCGCATATTCTTCGACTTCTAAATTTTTTTCATGCAGCAGTTGCAGCATGGCATTCAAGACCGCACTTTTCACGCTGCGGCTTTCGGTCAGCTTTTGTCGATACATGGCATCTTCGGCTACCTTCAAAACTTCTGCCAGATTGTCTTCTGGAATTTGTTTCGTGGCAATGCCCAGCGCAATGGAAACAGGCAGATTTTCAAACTGTACCTGCCGGCATTCCTGCACAATTTTATCTATAATCTGAACTGCCCGGGCATATTCCGTTTGCGGAAGCAAAACCACAAACTCGTCTCCGCCCCAGCGAACAATAAAGTCATCTTTCCGACAGGCATGCCGAATAATGTCAGCGGCCCTTTGTAAAAAACGGTCACCCATTGCATGACCATAGGTATCATTGATTAATTTCAAACCATTCAGATCTCCCATGATCAAACTCAATGGCAGCTGCTCCGCCTTCTCCAAATCCTTGTTTGCAATATCGAACCAGGAGCGGTTGAGTAAGCCGGTCAGCTGGTCATGGTAACTGATGAATTCCAGGTTTTCTTCTGCCAGCTTTCGTGCCGTGATATCCCGGTAGGTTGCCACCACGCCAATGGTTTTTTGATCTTCATCGATGACGGCATCTGCCTGCAACTGAATAATGATTTTATGGTTCGGCTGTTTTGTCAGGCTGTGTTCACCGATGTAATTCTTGCCATTGACCACTTGTGTGACAATATCACCAAATTGTGTTATCGTTAATTTTTGCTGCTTTAGATGCATATCAAACATCTGTTCAAAAGCAAAGTTATGATAGGTCATTGTCCCGTCGGGTTGATAGATGGCAACAGCATCACTCGCAGAATCAATGGCTTTTTTTACCTGAATCAATTCATCATGCTGCAAAAGAACACGGGATTCCAAAAGTTGATTTTTTCCATGAATCTCAAGCTCTTGCTTAAAATGCTGTCGACCCATCCGATTAATTTGCATGTTACCAATAGCACCGATAATATTAGCACTCAGAAAAAAAGTGGAAAACAGCCATGCATTCATCTCTATTTGATGGTGATAAATGAAAAAACCCATCAAATAGAGTAGGATGATGGTCATACCGGAAAAAAAAGCAAGTTGAATATCCAATTTAAGTAAAAAATAACCAGAAAAAATAATAAGAAATAAACCACCATAGTAGCTGAAGTTTTCGGGGTAAAGTATTAACATCACGGCAATACCGAGGCCGCCGACGATGAGAAGAATGGCGGTCGCAAACTGCATGGCGACATAACTTAAATTTCGAAAAGTAAGCCAAAAAATCACAAAATCCAAAGGAATGACAATACAAAAACGAATAACCAGGAACAATGATAAATATTCACGAATCAAAACAAGATCAAGCAATGCAAAGGAACCATATAAAAACCCCAATGCAAGTAAGGCAATACGCAAAGAAACGACTTCTTTTTGCTGCTTACGAAGATGATAAGTCGATTCTTCATCCGAAGATAAAATACCCCGAGTGAGAAATTGCTTCATGCGTTGTTTTTTTCTTGTTCCTGATGCCATTGCTTCTGAAAAACTCCCATCTTGTATTTTTTACAAAATATAATAGTGATTTTTTTCCGAATACTTTCACGTAGATCCATACGCATAAATATAAACCATTGCAAATATATAATAACCACCTTGTATAGGAAATGAAACACAAGCAAAGGAACAGTTTGTGGTATAATTTTTCCATTACGACATACAAATCAGTATGATCAGCCTGGGCAAAAGAGAAAGTGGGGGCATCCTTATGAAAAGACGCGTACTCATTGTGGATGATGAAGTGAATATTGTTGAAATTTTGAAGTTTAACCTGCAGAAAGAAGGTTTTGATACCCTTGAAGCATTTGATGGTGTACAGGGCCTTGAAATGGCGGAGAAAGAAAAGCCGGACTTGATTCTGCTGGATTTGATGCTGCCGGAGATGGACGGCTTCACTGTCTGCCGCCGCATCCGTCAAAATTCTCAGGTGCCCATACTCATGATCACAGCCAGAGAAGAAGAGGTAGACAAAGTACTGGGTCTGGAACTTGGTGCGGACGATTATATTACCAAGCCTTTCAGCCCCAGAGAACTGATGGCACGCGTAAAGGCCAACCTGCGCCGCACATCTGAGGAGGCGCTGAAAAAGCCAGGCATCCCCACCCTCATCTGTGGTGATATTGAAGTGGATTCTGTGCAATATGAAGTTCGAAGAAGCAAGGAAGTCCTGGAACTGACCCTCCGGGAGTTTGAACTGGTGCGTTTTCTGGCGCAGCAAAAAGGACAGATTTTCTCTAGAGAGAATCTACTTGAAAAAGTCTGGGGCTATGAATATTACGGTGATGTGAGAACTGTGGATGTGACGGTGCGGCGTTTGCGGGAGAAGCTCGAGCGTGAACCCAGCCATCCGGAGTATATCTTAACAAAACGGGGTGTGGGTTACTATTTCAATCCCAATTTATAAAGATTTGGACTGCCTTGCAGCAAAAGAATGAAGCACAATCGGCAGGGTTATATGAAGCATCATTTCGTTACCATTTTTAGATAAAACCGGGTCTGCAATCGGGCATAACTTGCCGGGATTGATTACCCGGGAAAGCACGAAACTGCACGCCCGGCAAGCAGGGCGTGCGTTCAGCCTATCCGGAGCATGAAAAAACACAGTTACAAATTCGGGAGGAAATATGTTTTTCCGCAGCATACAATGGCGGCTTATCCTCATACTCTCTTTCATCACGTTTACGTTGATGACGGTGGTGTGGGTCTTTATGAATTTTCAGGTGGAACGCAGTTTTTATGATTCATTCAAAGACGATATTGCGAGAAACTACGACAATTTGCAAATTACGGAAACCATGTCTACCGCCGATTTGGAGAATGTTTTAAGAACAAATCCTGTCATTACTGGTCTTATTCTTGGAGAATATAAAAGCTTTACCATGGTGGATAAAGAAAGTGGGAGTATCCTATATTCTTCGGACCCGGTGTACCAGAACAGCACAACGCAGGATTATTTCCGGGCAGCCATTTTCAAATCGGTCAACCTCCTGTCTGTCATGGGTGGGGAGGTGGAAGGCACCAATCCAAAACACACTGTTTCCCGTGTACGTGGTTTGGGGGATTTTTACGACTATGTGCGCCTGCAGCCACTTTCCGACAAAACGGTTATTCTGTTTTTTAAATACAGCCGTGATAAGGCGGTCGCCCTTCTGGATAAGTTTAACGGCATGATATTGCTATCTATTTTGGTTGCTCTTTTGTCCGCCTTGGGGATAGGGTTGCTCCTTTCCCGTACCATCACAAAACCCATTACCGATGTTATGCACAAAGCGGAAAGTATTACGGCGGGTGAGTTTGGACAGCTACTGGAAGTGAAGTCCATGGACGAAATTGGTAAACTCACCGATACGTTCAATTTTATGTCGGTTCGGCTGAAAAATATGCTCACGGAGATCTCTGCAGAAAAAAATAAGGTGGAAACCGTCATTAACCACATCACTGCCGGTATCCTGGCTTTTGACCGTAACGGTCTAGCCATTCACATCAACCATGCCGCGGGGGTGCTGTTGTCGGACCTGCCCAAAACACAGGCCGTAAAAAATCTTGGTAATCCCATGCAGTTTTCCTCACTGATGAAAGTATTGGGTTGCGAGGTGCGTCTGGCTGATTTGTTCCTGGAAACAGTGGAAGCGACAAAACCAGTCATTTTACCAATTGCTGATAAATTCATACGGATACAGTTTGCTGCTTTTGGAGACCGTTCCGGAGAAAATGGCGGTGTTATCCTGGTCCTACAGGACATGACAGAAGAACAGCGTTTGGAGAACATGCGACGGGAATTTGTGGCCAATGTGTCGCATGAACTCAGAACACCCCTAACCTCTGTGAAAAGCTACACTGAAACACTCATTGACGGCGCAGCGGAAGATAAGGTCGTACGGGACCGGTTTTTACGAATCATCAACGAAGAAACCGACCGTATGGTTCGACTGGTAAAAGATTTGTTGGTCTTGTCTTCTCATGACAGTGGCTTAAAAATTGTGTTTTCTGAGGTGGATCCGGATGTATTGGTTCAAAGCTGTGTAGAGCGGCTGCGACATGCCGCAGCAGAAAAAAATCAAAATTTGACAGTAGAAAAGTTGACGTTATTTCCCGAACAGATTCTGCTTCAGGGAGACTTTGACCGTTTGGAGCAGCTGCTATTAAACATTGTCGGGAATGCCATTAAGTATACCCCGGCCAACGGAACGGTTCGTATTGCACAGTCGGTGGAAGGGAAATGGTATGTGATTCGTGTGCATGATACCGGCATGGGCATTCCCAAGGCAGATTTGCAGCGAATTTTTGAGCGTTTTTACCGTGTAGACAAGGCGCGCTCCAGACAAATGGGCGGCACCGGTTTGGGACTGGCCATTGCCAAGGAAATTGCCGAAATACATGGTGGAGATATTCTGGCAGAATCGAAGATGAACGAAGGCACGACCATACAGCTTCGTTTGCCGGTACCACCTTATTCGTAAAGCCTGTTTAGCGGATTTTGCAGCAAAAGGACAGCGGGAACAACAAACGGAAAGAGAACGTAAATTGTCTGTAATCGTTTTGTAACAGCAGTTCGTGTATAATGGTATTGTATCGGTGTCCTTAGGAAATATTCTCTGTGGGCAGGTTATTAGAAAAAGATTTATTTGTGGGGTTGAAAATCTGAAAATGCGCAGCATATTCAGCAAGTTTTGTGGCTACACGAAGAGAAAGGCATGGCCATAGATGACGAAACGTTTTGTGTTTTTGCTTGTGCTTCTGCTGGTTTTGTTAACCAGTACTGTTACTGTGCTTGCATTTGACACGAACCCACCGCCGGCGGCAGCAAAGGTTGCCTACACCGAGGTCAAGGTTCCGGATATTACTTCTCCTGGGGGCGTTACCTACTACACCAATAAAAATGCAAGCCTGTTTTTTAACCAGGATAATCAGTCAAAAGAGAACTTCCTGGTTTGCGTCTCTGCCAATCGCGATTTAAAAACGAATGATTTGTTGCGCTACACCCTGTCTGGAAGCATCAAGACGGATGAAAATGCAGCGGATGCAACAGAAGACAGCAACGACCCGCTTATCGTTCTGTTATACATCAAAATCGATGGTGCTTACGAACCATTAAATACAATCGATGCCAAAACATATAAAGATACGAATATGCTTGAGACGAACCGTCTCATATATGCCAAAGTGTTGCTTCAAAACCTTGGGAATGAAAAGGTCAACCAATTACGGATGATAGCCTTCCGCAAATCACAGCTAAACCAGCTGGAACTGGATAAAAACCTGCAGATTACCGATTTAAAGGTGGTTGCACGCACGTATGCGGTCATGGACCGTGCGCGCATTGGTATTTATGATATTATGAATATTTTCCAATTGTCGAAATAGGCAGATGATGGATGTCCGGGTAAAAGAAAAATTGAAAACAGTTTTGCTGCTGGGTCTGGTACTCACCAGTATACTACAGGCAGGGATCCACTGGAACCGACAGGCACAGGGGCGTCCTTTTCTTTTTATTACCAGTATTTTTTCTGCTGCACCGTCCTTGGCAATCAACGAAGAGACATTATCGGTGCACAAGGTTTCTTATATCACACCTGATCGTATCATCGTGTCCGATGAGCAATCTGCCCGCTGGGAACTGAGTACGGCCAATCCGCTCTGGCATCGCGCATGGGAAGACCTGCACCAGTTCTATTTGCCAGCTATTTTTTCTCAGAAACCGGACAAACAGTTGCCACTGTCTTCATGGAATGACATCCTCCTTTCAAGCCGTATGGCGTTGTTTGAATTTGAAACAGCAGTTCCGTCAGAACTGCTGGCTTGGATTGTGGATGCCAGAAAGACAGACGGATTACCATCCGGGCTGACCGATATCAAAAAAGTAGCCATTGTCCCTTCTGAAAATGTGAACACCAACATGAATACCCTTTATGTGCTTTCATCGGCGGCTGTGTTCCGCTATACCCTAGCGGTGAACTCAGAAGCATTGCCTAAGGGATTTTATGTTATGAAGATGGATAGCCTGAAGGATGGCCAGAATCGCTTGTTTTCTTTGATGGGCGAAACTTATAAACTGGAAAATGCCAGCCCTGATTTATTGGTTTCCAATGAAGAAAACGATCCGGTGTTATTGCCTGTTTACGAAGCCGTGCTTCCTGAGCTTATCCCTGCGGAATTTGCTGTTGACAACCTGCAGCCGGTACAAGAGAGCCTGCTGTTATCCCGTAAAGATAGTTTGCTGACCAGGCTGGGGGAGGGCGGCAACGTGACTTTTTCGAATACAGAAAATATCTACCGGCTAAACAAAACGGGTTACCTGACTTACCGTTACCTGCCGTCTATTGATATGGAAGAAACCGATATAACCAGTGCCTTTCAGCAAACCCTTTCGTTTATTGAAGAACGGTACTGGCTTGTGGGCGATGCACAATTGGTTTTGTCTAGCTATATTGTACTGACAAACAAAGATACTACCCCGAATATTCTGCGTCCTCTTATTCCGGCAGACCCTAAAAACAGCGGATTGGCCAATGAAAACCGTGATAAAAACACAGCGGGTGGCAAAGAAAAAGCCTTTGTATTTACCTTCTCATACCGGGTGGACGGCCACACGATTATGGCGCAGGACGGGCGCAGTGGCGACATTGTCTCCCCATTGCAAATAACCGCAACCAATACCCGTGTCGTTTCTTGTGACTGGTACCTGCGACAGTTTGTTCCTGTTTCCCAGACTGCGTACGACCAGTTTTTTGTGAATCTGGACAGGGATATGGCACATGTTTTGCCGGCTTTGCTAAAAAAAGATCAAATTCTGTCTCGCTTGCGCAATGTGTATGCTTTGCCTACCGGTGCTGTGAATGTGGCGATTGAGCCGCAATGGTTGCTGACCTCTAATAATCTACTGTATTTACTCCCGATGAAAAAAGGGGGTGAATAGATGGATTGGCGGCGGGCAAAAACCATTTTTATACTGGTCTTGATAGGCTTGAACCTGTTTCTCCTTTCTGCTCTTGCGTATGGGGGTAATGTGGATGTATCCAAAGCCTATAATGAAAAAGCAAAAAAAATTCTGGATGACCGCGGCATTGTCTTTTCTGGAACGTGGCCAACAATTTCAGCCAAAGCGCGGCAAGTGATGTTTGACATCCAAGATCTGCCGATGGACAAAATACAGGATCGTCTGATGCCGGATGCCACGTTGTTCCGTGAAGTGGCCGGTGTGAAGGAATTCCGTTCCGGCACAAGGGTTTTAATGACCCATGTGGTCTCTGCGACAGGTTATCCGGAAGCTATCTATACCGATGCGGGCGCTGGCTTGCAAATAGACAGAACGAATGAAAAACGCCAAGAGGCTGCCATGAAGCAGCTGTTTAGAAATTTCGGGCTGGCATCTTATAAATTGGAAAAAGATGTGATGTTTACTGGTGATACACTGCATTACATTCAACCTTTCGAGAAGGGCTTTCTGTACGATAATGAAGTCATTGTGACCTTGAAAGGCAATGGCATCACGCAGATTATTTTTTCACTCTTTCCGGCTAAAAAAATGCAAAGTGACACGGATGCCGGAGAAGAAATGCTATCGGTTCAACAGGCCATACTTTTGTCCGGCTTTCAGGGGCCGGCACAAATTACAGCCATCGATTTCGGCTGGGGGCAGGCGGACAAAGGAGAGCTCTATTTCAGCCCCCTGTGGCGGCTGCAATTGTCTGAAGGTCAGACCGTGCGCCTGAATGCGGTGAACGGCAATCTGCTGGACAGATGAGTATATAAGCGCACCTCAAATGTAGCACTGCAAGGGTGCTTTTTAAAAAAATCCTTTAGGATTTGGGCAGCAGCATCGCGTTTCGTGATTTTGCCGTGTGCGGAGGATCGGCATGTCTTTCCGTCGTGAACCCTTCATGATATAATAGGAAATCAAGAGAAGTTGCAGCTTTTGTCTGCAAACATGCGGGTACAACCACCGCACTTTGAAAGAATCGGAAGGGCAGGTTCATTTGTGGAAAAACTCATCATTACGGGGCAAATCCCCTTGCACGGAGAAGTGGTTGTCAGTGGAGCAAAAAACGCCGCATTGGGCGTTCTTCCGGCGGCACTTCTTGTTCATGGGCGTTGCACGGTAGAAAATGTTCCGAACATATTGGATATAGAACGCATGAAACGCATTATGTCTTCCATGGGTGCCATTTTTACCACAACCGGGACGGATACATTGGAAGTGGATACAACGCAAATTCATACCTGTCATACCACCGGAGACGATATGAACCATCTGCGGGCTTCTTATTATTTGATGGGAGCGCTCCTGGGTCGTTTTCATGAAGCAACGGTTAATTTCCCCGGTGGTTGTGACTTTGGCAGCCGCCCCATTGACCAGCACTTAAAAGGCATGGAAGCACTGGGCGCAACCATTGTCATAGACCATGGACAAATTCATCTCTCTGCTAAAAAACTGGTGGGTGCACCCATCTATCTGGATGTGGTTTCTGTGGGCGCTACGGTGAATATTATGCTCGCTGCTGTATTGGCAGAAGGCACAACCACCATTGAAAATGCAGCCAAAGAGCCCCATATTGTAGATGTGGCTAACTTTTTGAACGCTCTGGGGGCCGACGTTAAGGGTGCCGGAACAGACATTATTAAAATTCGCGGGGTTGTTTCGCTATCGGACCATGTCACCCATGCCATTATCCCGGATCAAATTGAAGCGGGCACCTTTATGGTGGCAGCAGCAGCAACCGGCGGGGATGTGTACGTCAAGAATGTCATCCCGAAACACATGGAATCCCTGACTGCCAAATTGCTTGAAATGAACGTGCAAGTGGATGAGATGGACGATTGTATCCATGTACACCCCGGCACACATCCCTTGACCAAAGCCAATATTACGACGTTGCCTTATCCCGGATTCCCCACCGATTTGCAGCCCCAGGTGGCGGTATTGCTGTTACAAGCGGAGGGGGTTTCGGTCATTACAGAAAGTGTTTGGGACAACCGCTTTCAGTATGTCGAAGAGCTCCGTCGTATGGGTGCCACGATTGCGGTGAATGGTCGAACCGCCATGATTGCGGGGGGCAAAACCCTCTCAGGCTGCACGATAAAAGCCCTGGATCTCCGTGCCGGAGCGGCATGTGTGTTGGCCGGCCTGGTGGCGAAGGGCGAAACCGATATTCTAAATGTTGAACATATCGACAGGGGATACGAAAACATGGTGGAAAAACTGCGGTCCCTCGGTGCAGATATACGCCGGGTGTCCATCCTTCCAAAACAAAGCAGCATATGATAAAACTTGTCTCCCTGTTCAGCGGTTCCAGTGGGAATTGCGTTTTTCTTTCTGACAGTAAGACACGTGTTTTAATTGATGCGGGCCTGTCCGGAAAACGCATTGAAAAGGCGTTGGCGGATGCCGGAGAATCGCCAAACGGGATTCAGGCCATTTTATTGACTCATGAACACAGCGACCATACGATGGGCATGGGCATTCTTGCCAGGCGCTACAAGATCCCCGTCTATGCCAGCCAGGGAACATGGGACGGTATGGGAACCCTGCCGGGCAAGCTGGACGAAGTCTTTCGCAAGGTTATCCTGCCCAAAGAGCGGTTTTTGGTGGGCGATATTACGATAGAGCCCTTCACCATTCCACATGATGCACAGGAACCGGTCGGCTATTCCTTTTTTCTGCAAAACAAAAAGGTGACCGTGGCCACAGACCTTGGCCATATGAACCGCACACTCTTAACACAGTTGGAGGGCAGTGACATTGTGTTGCTTGAATCGAACCACGATGTAGAAATGCTGAGAATGGGACGATATCCCTGGCCGCTGAAACAGCGTATTTTGGGACAACACGGCCACCTTTCCAACGACATGGCCGGGAAAGTGGTGGCCCATCTGGTGCAAAACGGCACCAAATGTGTACTCCTTGGACACCTAAGCAAAGAAAATAATTTCCCTGAATTGGCCTGGCAGACAGCATCCAATGCCCTTGCAGAGAAAAGCCTGCGTCCGGGTGAGGGTTTTTTTATGGAAGTGGCTTTGAGGGACAGAACCAGCAGCATTGTATGGGCTGATGAAGACCGTGTTTGGCTGGAAGAACTGCCTTTTGGCGGGTTGCCGCCGGAGCAGATGGCGTTGCCCCTGTAAGCAAGGGCTTTTGTTGTTTATGGTGGCTGAACAGTTTCTTAAGGAGTCGTTTAGCAAATTCATATGATTGTAGCGAGGACGTAGAAACGCATAACATTGCGTCTCACAAGGAGTCATTTTGCAAATTCATCTGATTGTTGTTGGGAAATTGAAAGAGAAATACTGGCGAGAAGCGCAAGACGAATATACAAAGCGTTTATCGCGTTTCTGTGAACTCAAGATTGTGGAAGTGGCGGAAGAGCGTTTGCCAGACAACGCATCAGAGAGTGAAATTGCGACGGGCATGCAAAAAGAAGGCGAACGGATACGGGCGGCGCTGCCCAAACAAAGCGTTGTTATCACGCTGGAAATAGAGGGGCAGATGCTAACTTCTCCCTCTCTTGCTGAAAAATTTCAGGCTTGGATGACCACAGGCCAAAGTGGTTTTACGCTTGTTATGGGAGGTTCAAATGGATTGTCTCTGGAAGTGAGCCGTATGGCAGAATATAAACTGAGCCTATCTAGAATGACCTACCCGCATCAAATGGCACGCATCGTATTGTTGGAGCAATTATACAGGGTTATGAAAATAAACCATGGTGAGACGTACCACAAGTAAGATCAAAATTAGTGCATTTAAAAGAGGCGGATGACTTAAAAACTTATCAAATGCCTATCAAATATACAGATTTATTTTTTTCGATGTGAAGAGAGTTAGGGTGAGCCGTATCACAAGTAGTGAGAAACGTAAAAAAAGTCGCCCGCAATAGTCTTCCTCTTTTTATTGTTCCAGCAAGGGTTTACTTCGCAATGAAAGACCTATTTTTGTAGTTCCAGCAAAGGGTTACTTCGTAATGGTTATTTTCTTTAAATACCTGGAAACGTCCGGGTTCAGGCCTTTGCCGACCGACAGACTGCAGGCAAACATTTGCGCGGCAACGGCGGTATAAAATGGCGATAGTGCATCTTTGTAGACGCCGGAATCTGTTTCCGTACCCGGAATAGTAATGGCGGCTGAACCTTTTTCGCACAGTGCGGCGCAGTCGGAGACAACCAGCACATCAATGTCCCTGTCTTTGAGTAAATCGATCATCTGTTCTGTGTTTTCACGGGAAGGTCCGTCTGGTGCCAGGAGAATAACCGGCACGTTTGGCTCTGTCATGGCCATGGGGCCGTGGTAAAAATCGGATGTCGCATAGGCCATGGCACGTACATAACAGGTTTCCTGTACTTTTAAAGCAGCTTCTCTGGCAATGGCGTAGTTCATCCCTCTAGCCAAGACAAAACATTCATTCATAAAGCGGTAACGTGTTGTCAGGTCAATGATTGCCTGGGATTGGTCTAGCATTGTTTGAACCTTACCGGATACTTCAGAAAGCAAGCGATCCAGTTCTTTATCTTGTGCCAGTTCCGCGCCCAGCATCGCCAGGAGCATCAGTTGGGAGAGGAAGGTTTTGGTGGCGGCAAGGCTTTTTTCGAGGCCGGACATGCATAGCAGCGGGTGTTTTGCAGCCAGTGACATGGGAGAGGTCGCATCATTGGTAATGGAGACGGTGATGGCTCCGGCAGCATTGGCAGCTTCTAAAACCGCCAGCACATCGGCTGCCTGCCCGGATTGGGATAAGCCGATAACGAGCGTATTCTCCAGTTTCATGGTCTTTTTGTATAGGGTAAAGACAGAAGGGGCTGCGAGGCTGACGGGTATGCCCAGCAACAGTTCGTAAAGATAGGTTGCATAAAGTGCAGCATGGTCGGATGTGCCTCGAGCGGCCAGGAGGATATTCTGTACCCCGCGGCTGCGAATTTCGTCGGCCAGTTTTTGAATCAAAGGGCGATTGGTTTCCCGGCAGGCGGTCAATACGGCAGGTTGTTCCAGAATTTCTTTCCACATGATTGTTTCCATTTTTACACTCCTTGTTTCTTCTGTGTCGTTGGG
>JBBRWP010000070.1:0-13096 GCA_038249175.1 Acetivibrionales bacterium | reverse complement strand
GACTTCTGTTCCGTGATATAATTGTGCCATCTTTCGAGGTTGAATTTCCTTCCACGGAACAGAAGGACAGATTCTGGTTTCCCCCAGCAAAGGTTTGAAGATTAAGATACGATTTTTGCGGAATATGTTGCCGGAAAATGACTTTCACGTTCGAAGACGTGAGGACCGACATCCTATCCGGCCAGATTTTTCTCGCTAGGGCAGAACTGGGTCCCTATGAAGTGCTGGCGCAGCAAAAGGATTAAAACCAGATGAACCTTACCGTGTTTTCAGGAGGAAAAAATGGGAATTGAAATTGAACGGAAGTTTCTTGTAACCTCCGATGCCTACAAAATAGGCGCTAATGTCAGTTTCTATCGCCAGGGATACATGCTTAATTCCCGCGAGAAGATTGTTCGCGTCCGCGTTTATGACGGAAAAGGCGCTTTGACGGTGAAAGGGCCGACCACACGTGTTACGCGTGCCGAATTCGAATACCCCATTCCTTTTGAAGATGCCAACGAAATGCTGAACCTCTACTGTGACGGAGCCGTTTTGGAAAAAGAGCGGTATACGCTGGAATGGGGCGGGTTTTTCTGGGAAGTGGATGTTTTCCATGGAGAAAATGAAGGTTTGCTGTCGCAGAAATCGAGCTGGACGACGAATCCACCGACTTCCCAAAACCGGATTCGCTTGGCAGGGAAGCCTTTCTAATCGCAAAACCGTCATCCACTCCGCTCCTAAGGATGCATCTCTTGATGGTATGACCATTGACACGGAAGGCATGCTTTGGATTGCCAGCTGGGGCAGTGCAGATTCAGTGTCGTGTCATTTTGCGGTACTTCACATTGAGTGCCACTTTTTAAAATCCTTTTCGGCCAAGCTTCCGCATTACTGCCGTCAGCGCCGCACCCGCATCTCCAATTAAACAAGCCCATATAAAACCCAACAAATATATAGGTTTTATATGGGCTTTATATTGAGTTTTACAGAACCATGGGTTATAATAAAACAAAAAGGCGGTGCAGTATGATTGCCGATGAGATAGCATCTGGGGAATCTAAGATTTTGGAATTCAAAGAATCGATACCGAAGAAGAATCAAATAGCACAAACGATATGTGCTTTTGCCAACAGGGCCGGTGGCAAGCTGCTTATTGGTGTATCTGATTGTGGTGCCATCATCGGGCTTTCAAATGAGCAGATTGAAGACTATATGGAGCGGTTGCCGAACATCATTCATGACAGTATCAGTCCCATGATTATGCCAGAGTTTTATACTTATCGGCTTGAAGATAAAGGTTTGATTGTTATCGAAGTCTTTTCAGGGAACAGAACCCCCTATTTCATCAAATCTTCGGGTAAAGATCATGGCACCTACATACGAATTGGTAGAACCAATAAGCTTGCAGATGCAGAACTCATCAGAAGTCTTGAGCGGAAGGGTCAGCATATTCGCTTTGATCAAGAACTCTACAAAGAAACGAATGTACAGACGATAGAGCAACTCACGCGCATATTGACAAAAGAATTGAACCAGGATATTGGTTTTCTTGAACTTAAAACCCTTGGCCTTGTTAAACAAGTAGGTTCTGTAGATTATTTGACCAATGCCGGTGCAATTATACTTGGAGATATGGATCATGGGATTATTCGTTGTGCTAGATTTGTTGGGGACAGTTCAATAACTTTTCTTGATAAAAAAGAATATGCGGGGTCTTTGTTTGACCAGATTGAGGGTGCTACCCACTTTATTATCAGCCACCTAAATGTTTCCGGGGTGTTTGAAGAAGGTAACTTAAGAAGAAAAGATGAACTTGAGCTACCCATTAACATCGCCAGAGAAGCCATTGTAACTGCCGTCTTGCACCGCGATTATTCAATGAGCGGTTCAGATATTAAGGTGGCCATCTACAACAGTCAAATTGATATTGTATCTCCAGGGGGATTGACAGGAACGATTACCATTGATGAAATATATGCGGGCCGATCAGAAATAAGGAATACAACACTGGCCAAAGTACTGTTGAAAGCCAATCTGATTGAACAATGGGGCAGTGGCATCCCAAGAATTAGGGAGACGTGTCGCTTGAAAGGCTATGAGCTGCCAATCGTGTCCGAAGACGGTATGTTTGTAAAGCTAACAATATTCAGGAAAACAATGTACTATGGAACCCATGTTAAAGAAACAAGTGAACAATACAACAACACTGAAAATTCCAAGCATTTTCAGAAAGACTTTGTGCGAACACGAAGAGAAGGCATGGATAATAACTCTGAAGAGGCGCAGCATTTTCAGAAAAATTTACGCAAACCAGACGAGTACGTATGGGCTAAATCTAGAAAAGCAACAAAGGAGATAACGGACCAGCTACTGGAAATAATAAAGAAGCATGATGATATTACAGTGAAAGAACTTGCCGAGATGTCTGGCATTCCTAGATCGACTGTACAGCGGCGGTTAGCAGACCTTCAAAAACAAGAGAAGTTGGTGCGGACAGGTTCCAAAAAAACTGGTTTATGGCTGGTGAAATAATTGTTTCAATCATTATAATCGTAACCGATTGGTAAACGCTACTCTGCTTTGTGCGTATATTGGTTCAATTTCAGGACATCCTGAATGACCCGATAGCGTTTCAGCTGTCCTTTCACATGGTACAATGGAAACAGGTAAATGCTAGCATAATTCGACTTGAAGAGTGTCCTCACATGTACATAAAAATTGCCATCACTTCAACAAAAAGCCCAGCCACACAAAACCTCGGCAACAGGAGTATACAACATGGATAGAATCGCCATCATTTCGGATATTCATGGAAATTTAACCGCGTTGGAGACCGTTCTAGATGACGTCGCCTCACGCGGTATTACACGCATTTTTGTTTGGGTGACATGATAGGCAAAGGTCATTAAACATGCCCAAAATAGCGATATGCCGCATCTGGATGAATACGTGGATGAACTGCGTTCCGGAGTATATCGCAAACGGGACTTCTCCTGAGGATGGCAGGAAAAAGAGCTGCACAACGATCCGTATGGTTATTTTTCACCCTCATCGAATGGTCCTGCCATCGAACTTCGTCCCCAGATATCCGGCAAACTGCTTCATTCCGACGTGCACGGCCGTCTTCATCCGGGCATCCGGAATCAGACCCTTCTCCCACCACCAGTTTTTAACCGTCAGGGGCGTATCTCCGCGTTGCGGTTCCGGCTCAAATCTTGCCACGATATGGTCTCCCAGCAATACCGGCAACACATAATAGCCGTACTTCCGTTTTTCGGCCGGAACATAGACCTCCCAGCTGTATTGGAAGTCAAACAGTCGCATGGTCATATCTCTATCCCAAATTAAGTTGTCCAAAGGTGCCAGCACATGGGCGGACGGCGTTGCCTCAACAATGTTTTCGGCATCCAGAATGGGCAGATCGCCTGTTCGAATGTAAAACGGATCCGGAATCCCGTCCACTCGAATTTCCTGTAAAAGATTCTCTGAAACAAGTGCCAGGATTACCCTTGAGCGTCTGGCTTTATTCTGCAGGAAATGGCCAAGCCAGCCACCCCCATTCCTGGCCCAGAGCATTCCGATACTGCCAATCCGGCGTGAAACATACCATTTCACAAAAGCGTCTTCATCTACAAACGGATTCACTTCATGCAGAAGGGTTTCCGGAAGAAGGTGTTCAATCAGGTCATAGATACGTTGTGTTCCCCGTTTCCCTTTAATACCAATTTCACCCACATTGAAGAGATAGTCCATTGCCGCACCTGACAGGTTGCGATGCCCCCAATTAATGTTTCCAGCCTTTCCCATCTTGAGTTGTGTGGATAGAGCAGGTCCTTTTTCCCGCAAGCCACTCAACACTTCTTCTTTAAGAGAAAGCGCATCCAGCGTATCGCGATGCCTCAAAACATGGACAATTCCCTCCCTGCGTTGTTCCCGAAGGCGATGAAAGCAGGGCCAGTCCTCTGTCAGAAGAATGCTTGCCATCTTGTCCCACCCGTCCAAAAGGGTTCTCTCGGTATAAAGCAACTTTTCAAGTATTTCACGGCGATAGCCCGGGATGCGGGCTTGCAGAACCAGGTCAGCATTCCGACCGACCACATCAAGCGGGTCGTACTGGATGCAGCCTACCCGTCGCATAAATTCCAGGATACCAGCTTCCCCAGAGAAAGTACCACGCCCATCCAAGCCCTGATAGCGGATTAAAAATTGTCTTGCCTGTTCTTTTGTAATGCATCGTAAGTTCATGTGTCCATCCTTCCGTTTCCAATATTTAAATTGGATATAGGCCAAACCTTATCTGCATTTATAGCTATGCCATGCTATTCGTGATGGCACAAAACTTCCTGTAAATTCTGCACATTTTCAGATTCCCAACTCTTGTATCAATCCGACTTCCTTTTTCACGTTATATCTCTCTGCCATCCTTATAACGGATGATAGTTCATTATGTCAAGAAAAATGTGCAAACACCCTGCACTATGCACCTCATTAACCAAGACATTTTTGTTGAATAACCGGGTGCCAAATGTTTGCAGGGTAACCAAGCTATGATAAATAGCGTTCCAGTCTGCCAGTACACATGGTACAATGGAGAAAGAAGTTTGTAACTTTTTCAGGAACAGCTTTTACCAATCCTTCGTTTCTGGATAATTGAGGCATGGAATAAAGATTAGAGGTATGGAAATGAAAACACTGAAAATATATCTTGATACATCTGTAATAAGTTATTTGCAAGCGAATGATGTCCCTGAGAAGATGGCTGTAACAAATGATTTGTGGCAACAAATTCAAAATGGCAGGTATAAAGCATGTATTTCAGAAATGGTCTTGCAGGAACTCTCGAATTGCTATCAGGAAAAGCGGCAGTACCTGCTTGAGAGAATATCAATCATCGATTTTGATTTTTATAAAATAGGAGACGATGTCATTGAACTGGCTCATAAGTATATTCAAGCAGGTGCTTTTACTGATAAGCACTTAGAGGATGCTCTTCACGTTGCATGCGCTTCTGTAAATACATGCAATGCCGTTGTATCGTGGAACTTTAAACATATTGTTAAATTGACTGCTATGCTCTTGGTAAATGGTGTCAATAGGCAAGAAGGGTATATGGCATTAGAAATAGTGTCTCCTGAAGTTATCGTAGAGGAGGGATGAAAAATGTCGGAATCAAAGGTTATGACGGAACTTCGTGTAACAAGAGACAGAATTTCACAAGAGATAAACGAAATGAGTACAGAACATATGAAAGCATATTTTAAGAAGGAATCCCGACCCATGATGGATGAGATTGAAAAGATCAGGAAGAAAAAGCTCAAAGCAATATAATATGCGAATCGTCCGGTTTGCTGCTCTGATGGGAACGGTGTGTTGCTTATGTCCTGAGCTCAACAGGAAAACATTGAACTGATCCGCTCCTCTGACCAGACGCAATAGCATTATGTGAATCAAATTATTCATCGAGGAAGAAAACAAATTGCTTATTCATTGAAAGGATGCATTTATGAAAATTATTGATGTGAAATGCGCGACGATTGGTGAAAATTTAGTGGTTCGTGTGCTTACGGATAAGGGTATTGATGGATATGGACAAACCGAGATCAATTGTAAATTCCTGAAACCTTTGGTGCCATATTATAAAAACATGATTCTTGGCAGCGATCCCACCGATGTGGAAAGAACAATGCTGCGTATGCGAAATCGCGGCGGGTTTAAGCCATGGGGAAAATTGGTCAGTACAATAGAAATGGCCCTTTGGGATATTGCCGGTAAGAATGCAGGCTTGCCGGTTTACAAATTACTGGGTGGTAAAATTCGTGATGAAGTCCTTGTTTA
Source organism: Acetivibrionales bacterium (assembly GCA_038249175.1). Classification (GTDB taxonomy): domain Bacteria; phylum Bacillota; class Clostridia; order DSM-8532; family DSM-8532; genus JAEWSN01. Next base: position 7,279 of record JBBRWP010000070.1, on the reverse strand, counting down.
TAAAACCGGTTACTATATCCATCCCAAAATGCCCCATCAAAACCCTGTTTCGGCAAAGGAATGGGGCGAAAATATCGTCATGATCAGTGAGCTTGAAGAAGGGTTCACTATGGCAAAGCTTGCTTTTGCCTATCACGGCTCGTGGATAGAAAGTCAAATACAAGACTTTTCTTATGCAACGATGGATAAGGCCCACATGCCACCGAAAGGGGTTATGACAGAACGCGGCATGAATTATATGATTCAGTTTGTTGACGAACTGAAGGGCATTATCGGGGATAAAATCGGTCTAGCCTTGGATTGCGGCCCCGGGATGATGCCAAAAGATGCCATGAAATTTGCCAAAGCGATGGAGCCTTATAATCTCTTGTGGCTGGAAGATATGATTACAGGCGATTATTCTCCCCATGTCTCCGCGCACTTGTACAAAGATTTAACGGTTCATACAACGACACCCATCCATACCGGAGAACAGATTTATTTACGAGAGAACTTTATTGAGCTGATTGAAAACCAGGCGGTGAATATTGTCGGACCAGATCCTGCCGATGTCGGCGGTATTGCTGAATTGAAACGCATTGCAGAATTTGCAGACCTTCACGGTATTGCAATGGCGCCGCATGGCACATATGATGGTATATTTGGAATGGCCGCATTAACCCATGTAGCTGCTGCCATGCCGCAAAACTATATCGCCTTTGAATATCCTCAGGCTGACCCATTATGGTGGTATGACATTGTGGATGGCTTGGAATATCCTTTGGTGAAAAATGGTCATATTAAAGTGAACGATAAACCGGGCTTAGGTGTCAGCTTCAATGTTAATAAAGCCAGTAAATATTTATTGGACGAAGATAAAGATTTTTTTATGTGAGAACCATAAGAGGCAGTATCATCCTCACGATTCGTGATTGGTGATACTTAGCCTTGAAATGACGAAAAACAGTGTAAGAGGCAGTATCATCCTCACGATTCGTGATTGGTGATACTACCTCTCTTAGGTCTTCAACAGGACACAGCCCTTATCCACGTGCAGGAGTGAAAAAGAAGATTTTTCCACCCGACATAGGCACCGGGACAATATGTTCCACCGGTTCATCGACAATCGCCGCGCTGTCTCCCTGACGGCCGGGCCTGGCTGTAATGCCTGCTGTTGCGTAAATAATGCCGGTCTCAATATCGCGGATGCCGCTGCAGTTCCCTTTAACGATAATATTGGCGGTTCTGCGGGCAGGGCCGTATCCAACCAAGCCGTAGATGTCGTTGTCGTAGGCAAAGAGGTTGTAATTGGGACCAGCCCCGAGGTAAACGTCCATCCCCTTGCCAAACTCTTTATTGATCATCTGCCAAACTTCCCTGGGCAATTTATACAGGTCGGAGAAGTTTTCCGGCACATTGAAGATATACAGATATCCCTTGCCATACATATCCTCCGTCAGTACCGGAAAGTTATTTTCGCCCGCAATCACCTTCACATCGGTCCAGGTGGCGTTCGTCTTACAGTCCAGAATCTCAAACAAAACTTTTTCTGTGCCTGTGCAGGCGCAGCTTCCGGCAGGGGCGAAGTAATGGTTAATCAGGTATTCGTTGCCAAGCACATGGCGGTTGGTCAGGCGAACCGAGGTCATGTCTTTAATACCGGCATCATAGGTTTTGCGTACAAAACCGGTGGTAACAATCGCGTTTCCGCCGCCACGGACATATTTCTTCAGCTTGGTCATGACATCCGGGTCATAAGCGGACGTTTCAGAAAGGAACAGAACAGGGGCATCAAAGTCAAATTCCGGCTTGGGCTCAAAGGGGACACCGCACATGCCGATGTAGTTGAGCACCTGGTCTTCTCCGTCACCGTCGTAGGGCTCATAAGTGGATATGCCGACCGGGTTGCCGGCCTTAGCCATCAGGGCGTCGATACGATAAAGATTTGCACCCATCGCAGGTAGAGCAGCGGTATCCACCAGCACGGAAAAGTTGAACAGCATCAGTTCCTTGGCCTTTGCGAATAGTGTCAGGTTGCCTTGCTCCAGCCAACGGGTAAGGTTATCGGCTGAACCACCCTGATCTATCCAACCGCCACCATTACGCCCGGGTGCGATATTTTCCAGCAAGCGCATAATGGAATAGCTCTCATAGCGCTGCAGGTGCTGATGACTATAGGATGCCTCACGCGTTTCCGTTCCGGTATAAATCATGTCAAAGATGTCTTTCTGCTTGCCGGGATTGTAACCGGTTTCCTGATAGGATTCATACCAGTTTGGGTATTTAATGATGAAGTTGAGGTCAGGGTTGATGCCCCTGGCCAAAGCAACAATCTCTTCGGAGAATATGGCCATCAGATCCATGCGATACTGCGCCCAGGTTTTTTCACTTTTGGCGTCGATGCACATGTCACAACGGCAGGACGTGAAGAAAAAGTCATCCAGAATAATCTCGTCAAAGACCTGCGCGAGTTCCCGTACAATCTGAAGGTAACCTTCACGATGCGACGGGTCAGTGTAGCAGTATGTATCGTACAAGGAAGGCTTCCGTTCGTTGACCAGTCCTGTAGACGTGATGCCACCACTGGTCTTAATGCCATTTTTCTCAAAAAGCGCTTTGACCTGGCGCATCCTTTCCACCGGGATATCAACCAGCGCTCTATGGTTTTCAAGATAGACCTTGTCCAGATGCATATACTGCTTGTAGTAGTCGATGCCACGCTGAATTTCCGCATCGTCCGCACTTTCCAGATAGTATGCGTACACATAAGCAGCAACCTGAAAGTTTTGATAGGGTTTTAACATAAAATATCCTCCACTTCCCAGAATAGTCTTTGCCTTCAGTATATCATTCCCTTTCAAAACAGGGTCAAACATTTCCGACTTTCATGTTCTGATTCACCCTAACGCTGACAAAAAAATGGATCCCCTTTACCAAACTGTATCTATGTGCTGAACCATTGTGTTAAGTTTTCTTTTCAATATCAATTCTGTAACTTTCTCATAGCGAACGTGGCTAAACATAAACCCTTTATCATAGGCTCTTCGCCGTCAACAACTAAGCTCCAGTCATTACAAGTTTCGTCGTAAAATGATTATATCAGAAGCATTTGAATGGATTGTTGATTGAGTTGCCTCGAATTTCAAGATATAATAATCGGATAAAGCAGGAACAACAGGTCATCACACAGAAGCACAGGTCATACGGATGCTCCATGAATATCTAATAGGAGGAATGACATGATTTTTGAAAAAAATACAAAGCTGATTATGATTGGGGACTCCGTTACAGATTGCGGGCGTGCGCAACCGGGGGGCGAGGGATTGTTCGGGGCAATTGGCAACGGATATGTGGGCTATGTGGACGCATTGCTCGACGCGACCTATCCGGAACGGCACATCCGTGTCGTCAACATGGGCACAAGCGGAAACACGGTAAAGGATCTCGAGGCGAGATGGCAGAAAGATGTCGTTGCACAAAAGCCGGACTGGCTGTCCATCATGATCGGCGTCAATGATGTATGGCGCCAGTTTGACTGCCCTCTGCAGACAGAAATTCATATAAGCCCGGCGGTGTATCGGGAAACGCTCCACCGTCTTGTCAAGGAAACAAAGCCGCTTGTTAAAGGGATTGTCCTAATGACACCGTATTATATGGAGCCCAACCGGGTGGATCCAATGCGCGCCAGAATGGATGAATACGGCACCATTGCCAGACAAATTGCTGAAGAGGAGAAAACGCTGTTTGTCGATACGCAGGCTGTCTTTGACAAGTTTTTTCTCTCCTACCACCCCAACCATATCGCATGGGACAGGGTTCATCCCAGTCATGTAGGGCATATGCTGCTGGCGCGGTGCTTTCTTGAAGCTGTTGGATATACATGGTGAAGAAGCAGGAAGCGTTCTGAAGAAGACAACAGGAAGTGTTCTGACGAAGACAACAGGAAGCGTTCTGACGAAGACAACAGGAAGCGTTCTGATGAAGACAACAGGAAGCGTTCTAACGAAGACAACAGGAAGCGCCATAATGAAAAGGCCGTGGTGTTCTAAAGTGAAGAAAAATAAGGAGTACTGCCGATGTTTGAAAACATGTTTCAAGGTAAAAAAATTCTTTTGCGAGCACCTGTTCTCGCCGATGCAGATGGCTATTTCGCACTGCCCGAGGGCATGAATACAGCTTCTCAACGCGCAGGAGACCGGGTACATTTCCCGGTTGGGGCTGACCAACGCAAGACACGGCTTGAAGAGATGGTGAAGCAGGATCCCATGGGAGATTCCTATTTTTTACTGATGCAGACACCGGAAGGTGAGGTGGTTGGCAACATCAACACCCATTCAATCAGCCGATTTTCCGGAAATTTCTCCTACGGTATCGGCGTGGTGCCGGATCATTGGGGAAAAGGATATGCCTCAGAAGCCCTCCAACTGCTGCTTCACTTTTATTTCAGCGAACTGGGTTTTCAGAAATGTAACGGCCATGCGTATGCCTTCAATGAGAATTCCATTCGCTTGCACGAACGATTTGGCTTTGTTCTCGAAGGCCGCATTCGTCGCGAACACTATGCTGGCGGGCAGTATTGGGATGTGTTACATTTTGGTATTACCCGGGAAGAATTCTGGGATAAGTACGGAAAATAACGTGAATGTGTGATGCGTGTCCGAATCAGCGAATCACACATTCCCAAAAAAGCTATGGGATGCCTCAACAGCACATTGTTTCGCGCCTCCCTCCCGGATCAGATCACGCCTGAAAAACTCGAAATCTTCGTGTTGATTTCTGTGCCGGCATGGAACATCTTCGATTTTTACTTGAATAATTTCACCCTTAACTATGTTATCCATACACCCTCCTATTTCCTTGCTTCTATAAACAGTTCAATATCTTCAACAATGCGTCGTGCGCCTTCGGTATGAAGTACATCAAAAAACGAAGACAGATAATCAAAAACACCATACTTTTGAAAAGTTTGTACTGTTTCAAAGCCGGTTAACTTATGTTCTTTCTTATACTGCTCAATACAAAACACTTTAAATTGCATTGTTTTACTCACGGGCTTCGGTTCAAACGGCTCCATATTTTACACATCCATACTGGACTTCACCTGCTCTACCGAGCGGCTTCCGATAATCGGGAAGGTGGGGAAAGGTTGATTCAACAGCCAGCCCAGCGTTAGTTGCGTCATGGTTTTACCGCTTTCACGGGATTCTTTCTGGAACGCAGCAAAACGTTGGCGGTTTTCTGCGTTGTCATACATAGGTGCCAAGGCTTCCGGACAACCCGCTTCAGGGTTTGCCGCCCATTTTTCAAAGAGACCTGAGGCCTGGGATGAGTAGGGGATGGCTGCAAGTCCGGTATCTATGTGCATTTTCAGCATAGTATCGTCCATGGCAACCGTTGTTTTGTCACCCACGTTTTCCCGGTTCAATACTGCTGCACTCCATTGCACCTGACTGGCACAAAAACCATGCCAGCCTTTTTCGGCGCTAATGCGTTGTGCTTCTTGTATTCTTTCTGTTTTCCAGTTGGAACAGCCATAGTAGCGAATATGACCGCTGGATACAAATTTTTCTAGGGTGTATAAAATTTCTTCGACTGATCTTTCAATGTCGTCCCGATGCAGCCAGTAAAGATCAATAACATCAATATCCATTGTACGCAAACTTTCTTCCAAATCGATGCGAAGTTCTTCTTCCGACATACGAGGCGTTTGCATAGTAGACAAATATGGATGCGCTCCTTTTGTACCAATGACAAGATTGTTCCGATTCTTTCTCGCTTTCAGCCAGGCACCGATATTGCGTTCACTTGAATTCTTTCCTTCCGGCAGCCATTTTCCATAAATGTTGGCGGTGTCCAGGAAGTTGCCGCCGCAGGCAACATAGGTGTCCAACAATTGAAAGGCCAATGTCGTGTCCTTTTCGTCTATGAGTGGTCCTCCGCCCATGACGATCTGAGAAACAAGCAATTCTGTTCCGGGAATATTTCGCTTTTCCATCTTTCTACCTCCGATAGTCTTGTCCTAAAAAATATCTATGCTTCAAATTGTTCGTGGTTCAAAAAAAACGTCTCACTTCCCACAGCACTTTTTATACTTCTTACCACGTCTCCTGTTATCTTGCCAGCAACATATATCCGTCTCACTTCCCACAGCACTTTTTATACTTCTTACCACTCCCACAGGGGCAAGGGTCATTCCTACCCGGCTTCATTTCATAGGTCAACACTTGTTCTTGTTTCTCCGAATAGCCCTTCAGTAAACGATTTGGATGATCCCCAACATGCTGTTTCTGAGCTGCAACACTCTCTTGGTGATACCGTTTCATGTTCACCGCGTCACCACTGGTCCCGTAGGCATCTCCTAGCCATTCCATAACGATTTCGCGATTACGTACGTCGTGCTCAAGTGCCTGTTTCAGTATGGTAATTACGTAGGCAATATCGTCCTCGGAACGGTCTTTTCGGAACAGGTAGAGTTCCGCGCGTCCGATATATCCCCAACCCCATTCCGGATCTGCACTAAGCCATTCTAACAACAGCCTTTCTGCTGTATCCATATCGCCCATGTTGCCATACGATTCAGCAATGGCGCGACGGGTATTTTCAATGGCCATCGATTCGCCAGAAGTAAAATGCGGAATCAACTCCTCACAATAACGAATTCGTTTCTGACACCAGATCGGATCAAAGGAGCCTTTCCCGAAAACTGCAGCATTGTGGAGTTCCATTTCCAGGTCTTGTACAAAGTTGCTGGGAACCTCAGTCCCCCACTGGTATATGCTGTTCAATGCTTCAATCGTTTCTATGTTATTCTCTGACATTAACTGCTTCATGGTTTCCCATGCGTCGAGCCAACGTGTGCAGGCATCCTGTAACATATTCTTTTCCATGAAACCATAACCTGCAGCAATTTCATCATTCAGTTGTTTCCAATCCATTTTAAGCGCCTCTTCTTTCTTTCAATTGTTCCTTACCATCGAGATGTCGATGTCGATGTCGTTGCAACCAATAAACCTCTTTGAAATAATGGTGACTTGGCTTTATTCGTAACTGCGTCGCCAGCTTCAAATCCTCTGTCGAATGGTACACGTGGCTCAGTGCCACTATTCTCTGCACATTCATACTGGATTTCATAAACAGCACCTTTTCTTAATATTATACTTGATTTCACCTGTAAATAACCAAAAATAAAACCACCCATTTTTAAAATCGTTTTCACAGATTTTACAAATGGGTGGTTTTATTTTTGGCGGAGAAAGAGAGATTCGAACTCTCGCGCCGCGTTAACGACCTACACCCTTAG
>JBBRWP010000069.1:0-13114 GCA_038249175.1 Acetivibrionales bacterium | reverse complement strand
CTCAGCCACAAGGCTGCATGGAATCTGGTGGCTGACATGCGCGTTATTGTGTACGATCACTTGCAAAAACTCTCTTTACGATATTACCATGACAAACAGACCGGGCAACTCATGTCGCGCACCACCAACGATACAGCCACCTTTGAAGCGCTGATTGCCCATTCTGTACCGGATCTTGTCACCAATGTGCTGGTTTTGGTTGGTGTTACGGCCATACTGTTTTCCATGAATGCCACATTGGCTTTTTTAACCCTCATCCCTGTTCCTTTCCTCATTGTCGCCGGTGTTGTTTTTTCAAAGAGAATTGCACCGAATTTTAAAGAGGCACAAAAAACGTTGGCAGAACTCAATGCGACTTTACAGGACAACCTCTCCGGCATGAAAGAAATTCAAGTTTTTAACAAGCAGCCCACAGAAAAGGGCAATATCAAAAAACGTGCTGAATCCTATGCCTCCGCCATTTTGCGCGCCTTACGGATGAGTGCTATTTTCCACCCGTCTGTTGAAGCAATTTCCTCTATGGGTACCGTCATTGTGGTTGGTTTTGGTGGTTATCTGTCCCTTTACGGGAAAATTTCCGTTCCGGATATTGTCGCTTTTTTACTCTATCTCGGTCTTTTTTATCAACCCATTTCCTCACTGGCCCGTGTTACCGAAGACCTGCAAATGTCCATTGCCGGAGCCGACCGGGTCTTTGAAGTATTGGATACAGAGCCTGACATCCAAGATGATCCAACATCTGAACATGTGAATCGCTTAAGCGGCGAAATTGTCTTTGATCATGTCCAGTTTCACTACCTCGAAAATGCACCAGTCCTCAGAGATATTAGTTTCAAAGCTGCACCAGGTGAAATGATTGCATTGGTTGGTCCAACAGGTGTTGGAAAAACAACCGTTATCAGCCTCATAGCCCGGTTCTATGATCCGGTTTCCGGCAGCATTCGACTCGACGGCAAAGACATTCGCGGCCTGACACTCTCCGGCTTACGCGATCAGGTCAGTATTGTGTTGCAGGATATTTTCCTCTTTAACGGATCTGTTGCCGAAAATATTGCCTACGGCAGCAAAAACGCCACGCGGGAAGATATTATTCAAGCCTCAAAAATCGCCAGAGCGGATGACTTCATTTCCGTCTTGCCCGAAGGGTACGACACAAAAATCGGCGAACGCGGTGTGAAGTTGTCCGGCGGTCAGAAGCAACGGCTTTCCATTGCCAGAGCCGTCTTACGCGATACACCCATCCTTATTCTGGATGAAGCGACTGCTTCGGTAGATGTTGAAACCGAAGCCAAAATTCAACAAGCCATACAGGTTTTGGCAGGCAGCCGTACCATTATTGTCATCGCCCATCGTTTGTCTACAGTGAAACGTGCAGACCGTATTTTGGTCATTGAAGACGGTCTGATCTCCGAATCCGGCAGCCATGAGGAATTGATGGCACAAGAGGGTCTCTATAAGCAACTTTGCAATATGCAGTTCCGTTCAATGGAAGAGATTGAGAAGTAATCAAAGCATGACATTTTTTCAATGAAACCCCCAATTCAGCTTCAAATGACTGAATTGGGGGTTTTATTTTTTCTGATCCTGTATGCTTGATTCTGGCAAAAGGCTACGGCAACACCCGATCCATATCCCGCGGGTATAAAGATGCCTGACGGATATTGGGCAGGTTCAGCATTTTCATGGTTATCCGCTCCAAACCGGCACCAAAACCGCCATGAGGCGGCATACCCTGTTTGTGAATTTGCAGGTAGCTTTCAAATAATTCCGGGTTCATACCACGCCTTTGCATTTTGGCCACCTGTTCATCATAATTGTGGATGCGCTGCCCCCCCGTGGTAATCTCCAAGCCCCGGAACAAGAGGTCAAAGCTCAGCATTTTTTCCGGTTCAGCCGGGTCTTCCATGGCATAAAATGGCCGTTTGGCTGTCGGATAATGGGTAACAAAGACAAATTCGCTACCTGTTTCCTGCAATATGTTGGCGCAAACAGCTGTTTCTGTATTTTCCTCCGCTATAAGTCTTTGTTTCCATAGTAAGAACTCCTCACAGTCGGTTGAAGTCCTTTTCAAAAAAAACACAATATGGCTTTTATGGAGAAAATAATTTCAAATGCTCATGTTTTTCGAAACATAGTCTTGCACTTCCTGTTCTAGCAATACATCATATTCGAGGCACTTAATGTGACATATTTCGGTTATATCTTTTGAGAACGACTTCATCGGAAAATTCATCCTGTTGTTTTCTGCTAATTGAACCAAAATGCCATCCCCCCAGACATCTTTTATCTTGTCTAAGTATTTCAACAGACTTTTCAAATATTTGTTCCAATAGTTTATTCATTTTATGCCACTCCTTACTTTTTTATAATTAAATGTCAGATTGTGAATATGGAGAAAAAAACATCATTTGCGGTGTTCCAACCATAATTGGAAAAGAAGGTGTTGTAGAAATCGGCGTTTTGAGTTTGACAGAGGTGCTTCCGCCTGGCGCAACACTTTTGGTATCAAATTTGATCATTACTGAACGCCCATTCCCTTCAAATAGTCCTTATACAAATAATCGGTGTTCATGATATGTTTGAAAACCCAATTGATGATTTTCGAGAGCAGATCCTTCAAAAACACTTTCTGGTTTTGGTCAATATCATTAAAGTTCACAGCACCAAGGTAAGTGATAAATCCGTCGTGTTCTTTTTTGTGTTGTGCATAGTCTGCATAATTGTGTTTTATGAAAAGATCTTCTTCGGTTTTAAAGTGATACAACGTATAGTTTTTCAAATCACCGATAACACGAATAATCTCATCATATTTATCAACATTATCGTTATATTCTGCCAGCAACTCACCAATATGGTTACCAATTTCCAGGAGTTCTTTATGTTGTTGATCGATAGATTGAATACCCAATTCAAACTCATTTTTCCATAAAAACATACGCGTTTTTCTCCTTACAGTTTATTTTTCTTTATCAATTATTTCTCATTGTCAATATTATGATTGTACCACAGAAAGTCATTTCACGACTTTCCCCCGCAAGTTTTCTTGCAGGGGATTGCAACAAAGGTGCAGTCTGGGACAAATAAAAATGATTATCCAGCATTCTGCGAATGGTGATGTAGTCATATTATTCGTGGTCATATACGATTTTTTCGTGGTCATTTACGGCCATACTGGAATTGTGTCATAATAATCAAGATTGAAACAAGACAACACAATAAAATATAATACATGATTCTACCGTAAGAACCCGAAAATGATCCGATTTGATGCCAAATCGCGGCGCACAGACCGCGATATTGACCTGAATTCGGCCATTTTCAATCAATTTCAGCCTCTCCGGAGCCGAAATTGGGGTTTTTACACCAGAATCATACATGATTCCGGTGGTATAACACATGGATCTTAACAGGAGGAAAAAGATGAGAAAAGTGAAAGTTGGCGCCATCCAGCCGGGTTCAGTGGACATTTCGGCAACGTGCAATTGGCTCTCGGAAGCATATTGTGCGGATGTAGAAGAAATCCTGCAACAGAATATCATAAGGAGTATAGAAAACACATGTTACCTGGTTGAACAGTCTGGAATTGCAGGATGTGATATCGTAACCACTTGTGAAGATTCCACCGGGGTTAGTTCATACATGGCTGATATCAGTGAACATAATATTTTTTCGGACCTTGTCGCTCGTTCGATGCCTATATTTGAAATTAAAATGTCAGAACTGGCAAAAAAGTACAGTATGTACATCATCGGCTGTTATTACAGGCAAATAGATGAAAAAAACTGTAATGCAGCTACCATATTCGATCGTCAGGGTCAAATTGCAGGGATGTATCATAAAACCCATTTGCCTCCTGATGAAAAATGGCAGTCAATTGAAGGGAATGAGATACCGGTATTCGATCTGGATTTCGGTAAAATTGGGATATCCATTTGTTATGACATGATGTTTCCAGAACATGCCCGTGTACTGTCTATGCGAGGAGCAGAAGTGATTTTTCATCCGACATCCGGGTACGGCTGGTATGACGAAATCGGGGAAGCCACTCTGAAAACGCGGGCGAACGATAATGCCTTTTATATCGTCACTTCAAAAAATGCGGTTTTCAATGGTGCCGGGAAAAGCAGCGTTATCGACAACTGGGGTCACACGAAGGCTCAGGCCGGTTTTGACCGGGATGTCATTGTCACTGCAGAGATAGATCTTGATAAGAAAAAAACGCAGCCGGCATGGTTTAATCCCGTACAAATGTCCGGCACTGCCGATGTAGGTGTCCGTATGGCAAACGAGCGTCGACCTGAATTGTACAAGTCTCTTTGTGAACCGGTACAAAACCGCTTTCAACCGCCATCAATGGAAGAGAAAAAAGCAATCATGACACGTATCAGAAATGGAAGCTGCCGGTGGTGAGAAATAGCCGTGTCACCTCTTTTTTGTAGATATCCAGCGGATACTGTGCCATTTCTCTGCCGCTGTTTGTGAAAATGTTCATCACTTCCAAGCCTTTGAGTGCCCAAAAGCTAAAAGTGGCGGCCAGCATGAAAATACTAGCGAATACAAGGGCGCCACAAAAAATCATTAAAAACTTGGAAAGGTCAGGTATTTGCTGTGTGATATTTATAAGGTGCATATACGTCAAAATACCGTCTGTGATATAATCATTTTTTATAAACTTTATTGCTTTTGGAGGTAGAATAATGGAACAAAAAAAACTTCGGCATGTGGTTTTATTTAAGTTCAAACCGGTTGCAACAGATGCGGACAAGGAAATGGTAGCAGCTTCTTTTTCATCACTCGCTAAAGAAGTCCCCGGTGTCGATAACTTTGAATGGGGTACAGATGTCAGCCTCGAAGGCCTGGGTCAAGGGTTCACGCATTGTTTCATTCTCACTTTTCACGATGAAAAAGATAGAGATGCTTATCTTCCTTATCCAGCACATCAGGCGTTTGCCAAAATGATTGGGCCTTTTGTTGAAGTCGCCTTTGTGGTTGACTATTGGGTTCAATAATGATTCTACCGTAAGAACTCGAAAATGATCCAGGTTGCATGGGCGAGCAGCAAGCTTGCTTGCGACCAGCCCAATTTGATGCCAAATCAGTCTTCGACACTGTGCTTTGCACAGCGTACACAGCGCGACAGTGGTCTAAAGTCGGCCATTTTCAATCGTACTTAAATCTGAAAATAGCAAAATTTCATCACTTTTTGTGCCTGATCGAAGCGAAAGGAATGTTTATAAATCTGAAAATGAGCAGCATTTGCAGCAAGTTTTGTGTGAAAATGATGAGGACACATGGGGTATAAATATGAAGACAACAAGCACAAAAGTGGTTATTATTGGTGCCGGTATGGTAGGCAGTGCAACTGCATTTTGCCTGACAGTGCAAGGCGTATGCGCAGAAATCATAATCATTGACCAAAACAAAGAAAAAGCTTTGGGTGAGGCGCAAGACCTTCAGCACAGCATCGAGTACTTAAACCGCAATGTTCGCATTTCTGCCGGTGATTACAGTGATTGCCAAAATGCAGACGTCGTTGTAATCACAGCATCTATACCGATAACAGGTATTAAAAGCCGCGTTGAGATGTTGGATAAAAACATTGGTATTATGAATGCTGTTGTTGACGGCATTATGGCCAGTGGTTTTGACGGGCTGATTGTTGTTGTGTCTAATCCGGTGGATGCACTAAGTTATTATGTTTATAAGCGTTCCGGCTTGCCTAAAGCACAAGTGATAGGTACCGGTACAGCGCTTGAAACAGCAAGATTAAAACAACTGATTGGTCATCAAATGAAAATCGACCCGCGGAGTGTGCAAGCCTATGTCATGGGTGAACATGGTGATTCCATGATGGTGCCATGGTCACACGTTCAGGTTGGTGGCAAAGCCATCGAAGATATCATGGAAGACAACCCCCATCGATTCAAAGATATGAACCTGGACCTCTTTGTTGAAATGACAGCGAATGCAGGTCATGAGGTTCTTCAAAGAAAAGGCAGTACGCAATTTGGTATTGCCAGCGCAACAACGGGCATTATCAGTGCTGTATTAAGGGATGAAAACCGGATGATGACCGTTTCTACCTTACTCGACGGTGAATATGGAGAAAAAAATATCTTTTGTGGTGTTCCAACCATCATTGGAAAAGAAGGTGTTGTAGAAATCGGTGTTTTGCGTTTGACGGAGGAAGAGAAAATAAAATTGAAAGCTTCGACGGATATCATTCGCAAAAGCATATCCGGTTAACAAACATTTCAATATTTCGTTGCAATCTGGGACGGGGAAGCTACGCTGAAAACGCGGTTGAACGATAGCATATCATGAGAGATATCACTGCTTATTTCAGGGTTACAGTACAACAGGTATCATGAAACCCGATGTTTGAAGGATTTAATGGAGAAGGATTATATGCAAGTAGTCCAAGGGCTCATCCGCAGGCTTTTTGTTCTAACTCCCTGCTGACTGATAATGTCGTATACCGAAACGCCATAACCCTATACAAGGAAAGAGAAAAAGGATCGCGAACAGTGGAACCAGTGCATCCAAGGGCTGACTGTCCGGCTTGTTCAGAAGGTAGCGTAGGGGTAAATAATTGAACATACCGAAAGGGATGACAAAGGTAAAAAACCGTGTCACCTCTTTTTTGTAGATATCCAGCGGATACTGCGCCATTTCTCTGCCGCCATCTGTGAAAATGTTCATCACTTCCAAGCCTTTGAGTGTCCAAAAGCTAAAAGTTGCTGCCAACATGAAAATACCGGCGAATACAAGGGTACCACAAAAAATCATTAAAATAAGCGAACCCACGCGAAGACCATTCCACGGAATGTCAAGCCTGGATATCTGTGCAGGTATTCCGAAACCGCAACATCACAATACTTTCCTAGCTTAACCGTATCAGCTGCAAAAAATACTGTTTTTATTGACGTTTGGTCATCAATTGTGATATTCTTTTTTTTATGTTTAGAAAACCAACAGCAGGATCACATCTTGCTGTGACAGACATCCCACAGCAAGGCACATCTTGCTGTGACAGACATCCCACAGCAAGACCACATCTGGCCGTGACAGACATCCGACAGCAAGGTACAGCTGGCCGTGACAGACAATAAACTGATAGATCTCAAACTGATAGATCTCATTAAAACGGCATCGTGAAAACATCAACCCTCCTATCGTTCTTGTGACGATAAAGTGTTGGTCTTTTTAGGCTTCATCTTCAGTCGTCATTATTAAGCATTCAAATGCAATTATTTCAGAAGGGTTCATCTTCAGCCACATGAAAACGCTTTTATTGAAGGAGGAGTCAAAATGTCTCACGGACCAACGGTAGAATGGAAAAAGGACAATGCATCAGCCAGCAAAACCAAGCTTGGTGTTATCATGGTTCTTATTTACACGTTCATTTACGCTGGATTCATATTTATCAATGTCGCGATGCCGAAAGTCATGAAAATTGATATCGGTGGTGTCAATGTCGCAATTGTGTATGGATTTGGATTAATTATCCTTGCACTGGTTCAAGCAGTGATCTACAACCATATTTGCACGAGAGCAGAAGAAAAAGCAGAGAAAGAGCATAATGCGTTGATGGAGGAGAATGAGATATGAATTATACAGCCTCTCCATTGGCCATCGTTATTTTTGTTGTTTTTGTCGGTTTCGTATTATCTATATCATACCATTTCGCACGCAAAACAAAATCGGCCGAAGGGTATTTTGCAGCCGGCGGAAACATCCACTGGTCTGTCAATGGCATCGCTTTTGCCGGGGACTACCTTTCTGCAGCATCATTTCTTGGTATTTGCGGAATGATAGCCATGTACGGTTATGACGGTTTCCTGTATTCCATTGGATATCTGGCGGGATGGGTTGTCGCATTGTTTGTGATCGCTGAGCCTATGAAACGACTCGGTAAATTCACCTTCACAGACGCACTGGATGCCAAATTCAACTCCAAAGGCATTCAATTGATGGCGGCCATCAGTACTTTACTGGTTTCCATGTTCTATTTAATCCCCCAGATGGTAGGTGCGGGAACACTTGTAACCCCTTTGCTCGGGCTTCCGCATGAAGTGGGGGTGATCATGGTGGGTGTTCTGGTGATCATTATCGTTGCAACAGCCGGCATGGCCTCAACGACCTATGTGCAGTTTTTGAAAGGCGGGTTGTTAATCATCTTTTCCCTTGTCGTTGTTTTTCTTGTCTTATCGCGGGGGCTTTCCACTTCTCCCAATCAGGGCGGGAACATCCCTTTTCATGATTTCATCACCCTGAAGGTCGCCAGTACCAGTGCTGATACAGTTGAACTCGAGGATCAGTCCTATTCGGTTGCAGGCATAATTCATGTCAAGAACATGACCTTCGTTAAGCTAACCAAAAACAACGTGGTGAGTATTTGGAAACTAAACAGTGAAGCAAATTCACTTTCAGAAACACAAAATATCACCATTCATCCCGATGGGACCAGTCTTTACAATGGTGAACCCAGGGAAAATGACAAGTTCTATGCGGTAGGACATCTGTCTGAGATCAACGGTAAAACAGATGTCACGCAAATGGGCACCATGGATCTTATGTCTTTCACGGAAACGATTAAAGATGGTATTGTTATTCGCTGGAGCAAGATAGCGGCAAAGGATGGGGATAATACCATCACAATCTATTATCAGGTGCCTACAAAGGGTATTGACTTTATCAGTCCCGGTCTGAAGTATAAGGTAGATACGGATAAAGGCGCAAAAGCTACAGACAAGATTGACTTTATCTCCCTTATGCTCGCTTTGTTTTTTGGTACGGCAGCACTCCCGCATATTTTAATTCGCTACTATACGGTTCCAAGCCCCGCGGCAGCCAGAAAATCGACGATTGTCGCCATAGCTGCGATTGGCCTCTTTTATGTGCTGACGTTGTATATGGGCATGGGTGCCAGTACCAATGGCGTGATTGACCTGACCAATGACAACATGTCGGCGCCGCTATTGGCAAAAAGCTTTGGCATCACGATCTTTGCCATTATTTCTGCGATTGCCTTTGCTACAGTACTCGGGACAGTCAGCGGGCTTCTGGTGGCTTCATCCGGTGCGGTGGCACATGATCTCATGGACAGGTTTTTCAACATGAAACTGTCTGACAGGGGAAAAGTGACCGCTGGAAAAGTAACGGCCGTTGTCGTAGGATGCATTGCCATGGTATTGGGTATCGTGTTTAAAAGCATGAACGTCTCATTCCTGGTGGGTTGGGCTTTTGCAGTAGCCGCCTCCGCCAATTTACCGGCAATCATCATGCTTCTCTTTTGGAAGAAGACAACAGCAAAAGGCATTGTTGCTTCCATCACTGTAGGATTGGTATCCGCATTGACCTTGATTCTGCTTTCACAGGAAACATTCAATCAGGTGTATCATCTGGTGGATGTCGTTGCACCCATTCCAATCAACAATCCGGCCATCATGTCGGTCCCTTTGAGTTTTATTACACTGGTGATTGTATCCCTGATGACACAAAAGAAAGTGTTAAACAAGACAGAAATTCCAGCATAATGGGAAAACACTAAAAAACTACAAGAGATATAATGTAAGCAATGTGCAAAATTGGGATATCCATTTGTTATGACATGATGTTTCCAGAACATGCCCGTGTATTGTCTATGCTTGGAGCAGAAGTGATTGCAGCCTGCAGGTGGCGAACCATCCGCCTGACCGAACTTTAAGCAATCCCTCATCATTGAAAAGGCAGCCGCTACAGATATAAAAAGGGCATCATGGGCAGAGTATTTCTCTGTCGGTGATGCCCTTTTTGTTTCTTGTCGTAAACTATCTGTTATTCAACACACCGCTTCGCAGCAGTTTCTGCCAATGCGCTAAGTCATCTTATCTATCATACAAATGTAATATCACGGAACTTCGCAGTCACCGTTTTGCTATTATCGTGCGATGTCAGTGCAAGACCAATCAATAATTTAACACTGAGTTTCAGCTTATAGCTGCAATAAAGTACCCATTTTTTCCCATCAATGCTAAAATACGAATGAAAGCTGTTTCCTGCCCGTTTCAACCGAAGCCATGTATTCGGATAATTGACCGGAAACAGTGGTGGTTCAACCTTGAAATCTGCCGGGTAGACAGCGCTGCATTCGGAACCCTTCGCATCACGGGACTGGAATTCATACCCCCCGTTGTTCTTGTTCCTTGGCCTGTTATCAGGAAAAACAAGAAAGAAAAGGTGTTCACTGTCCGCATCGAGGGATTCTCGTGCCATAATGCCCGATTTTATATACGGATGACCCATTCCAAGTTCCTCAATACGTGCAGATAAATCGAAATCATTATCATGCGCCAGATAAGCAAAGTGGAACTGATCTTTTGACGTCCAGATGTCCTCTCCTCCTGCGCTCAGATCAAATCCGTTTTCACTTTTAATTGTCGAACCTTTGATTGGTTCACCGATATCAATTCCTGTCAATTCAATATTCATCATAATAACCATTCCTTTCTCTTCGAGGCACTCATCCGTTCTTAAATCCCGTCAATCCTGCAGTTTGAAGCAATCCCTTGTGTCTGAAATCCATTGTTTCAGTCTGTCGTTGAGTTTTTCCCTGACATCGCCTGTGCCCGGTGCTGATCACCAAATACCCAGATCACATTGGTTTTTTTAAACTTTTGTTCTTTCATTTCTGTTCTCCTGTTTAAGAAGGGTTTCACTGCAACAACTCGAAAACTATTATTATTATAAACCATTGTTTGGTCGAATGAAATGCATCTTAGCGTTCAAGTCACCTTGCCATTGTGGTTGACGCATGGCCGAATGTGATCGAAATGTGCTGTAATTGTGACTTGCAGGTAACCTGTATAAATAACATTCACAAAAAATGCTGTTTACTTGCTACTTGTCAGTGTATAATGGTAGCATATTATTATCTGATGTAATGCTCTTATCGCAATGTCTGTTTTGAACCATCTCAATATCACAAAATCAAGATAACCCACTTACCCATGCAAATGTCATTCAATACAAGACGTGTAATCATTCTGTCTCTCTGCCTATTGAAAACCTGCACAAGCATCAACACAGACTTTCAAAGGGGGTACAAACATCTTGAACCTGAAAGCAATCAACTTCAAAACACTCATGATGTGGCAAAAACCCATGCAACGGGTAAAAATGAGCCTCATCCCCATTGTCTTGCTGGCAACCTATTTTTACGGACTTCGTGTACTGGTCATGCAAGTCATTGTTCTTTTGGCCGCCATGATTGCAGAATTTTTTATCATGCGCAGCATACAGGGCGACAAAGTGAAAATTACCGAAGCGGTCCATGTATCGGCCATTCTCTTCGCCCTAACCTTACCGCCAACCGTTCCCTACTGGGTCGCCGTTGTGGGTATCGTGTTCGGGGTGGTGTTCGGCAAGGGTGTTTTTGGCGGCTTTGGACGCAACATTTTTAACCCTGCTTTGGTTGCCCGTTGTTTTATTTATGTATCGTTCCCTTCTCAAATGACCATTGCATGGGCCAAACCGATGACTGGTTTTCCGGGCGGTTTTCTGAAATATGCACCGGATGCAGACATGATCACTTCTGCAACACCCATCATCACCATGAATAAAACCGGGGTAACAACGCCGTGGATCAACCTTTTCCTCGGCAACATTTCAGGCTCTGTGGGTGAATCCAGTGCCTTGCTCATTCTATTGGCAGCTGTGTTCCTCATTTTCACGAAAACAGCCTCCTGGAAAATTATCGTTTCCACCGTACTCAGCTATGTCGCCGTGTCTTCATTATTTTTTGCCATTGGTCAAACACCGGTCGATCCCTTGTTCGCCCTGCTTTCCGGTGGTTTTTTCTTTGGTGCTGTCTTTATGGCAACCGATCCGGTTTCCGCACCCAAAGACGATACAAGCCGGATTCTATATGGTGTGCTGATAGGTCTGATGACCTTCATTATCAGAAAGTACTCCCTGTTTACGGAAGGCATCATGTTCGCTATTCTCATTTCCAATATGTTCGTACCACTCCTGGAACGCACTGTAAAGGGCTTCGCTGAAAAAAGAAAGAAGGTGACCGCATGAAAAAAGGTTACACCTACACCATTTTTTTCATGCTCATCGTCAGTGTGGTTTACACGGCGTTACTGGCTTTTGCGAATTTACTGGCTGCGGATAAAATCAATGAAAATACAGCCTTTGCCTTGCAGAGAAATGTACTTTATGTGTTTGATATTGCCAACGATAACACCGTGAGCGGTGTGGCAGATGTTTATAAAAAAAATGTGAAAAACCTGTCACTCAAGAGCGCCAGTGGTTCCGGCGAGGAAACCGTACCGGCAAAAGTGGATGATGCCGGCAATGTTACCGCTTATGCCATTCCTATCAAGGGACCTGGTCTTTGGGGGACTATAGAAGGTTATCTGGGCGTCGGCGTCGACCTGAAGAAACTGACCGGTATCGTGTTTACAAAACAAAGCGAAACCCCGGGACTTGGTGCCCGTATCGACGAAGAAGAATACAAGAGTCAGTATCGTGGCATGCCTGTTTCCGCGGGGCAGGTTTTAAAATTGAAAAGCAGTACAGATGGTGAAGTGGATGCCATAACCGGTGCCACATTTACCTCACGTTCCGTTGTCAGCATGATTAACAAGGCATTGGAAAACGATTTATCACGATTGGAGGGCTTGAAATGACCAAGGAAATAAAAACCGTGATCTACCGTAACCTTTGGAAAGATAATCCCGTCATACGGCAGATCCTTGGAATCTGTTCTGCTCTGGCTGTCACCAACCTCATGATCAACTCCCTTGTCATGAGTGCCGGTGTTACCTTTGCTCTTGCCCTCTCCGGTTTTACCATCTCTTTGTTGCGAAATCATATCCCGGCCCGCATCCGCATGATGGTCTTTACACTGATCATCGCTGCCTATGTTATTTTCATTGATATTATTCTGAAAGCGCAATTACCGGAAATCAGCAAGGCACTGGGGCCTTATGTCGGCCTGATTATTACAAACTGCATCCTGATGGGACGTATGGAAGCCTTTGCAATGAAAAACAAACCTTTCATTTCCATGATTGACGGCTTGTTTGCTGGTCTGGGCTATACCTTCATTCTGATGCTCATTGCT
>JBBRWP010000068.1:0-13138 GCA_038249175.1 Acetivibrionales bacterium | reverse complement strand
GGTGTAAAATATGTGCACGGTGCCTTGTCACTAAAGGGCACAGACTGTTCCGGTTTCGTTATGATGGCTTATGCTAAAATTGGTGTTGCAACACCACGTTCCGCTGTTTCCTATGGCAGTGCTGGCGTTAAAGTAGCCCGTAAGAATCTGGTACCGGGTGATGTTGTGCTATTTGATACCGATGGTAGCCGTCGTGTGAACGTCAGTCATGTTGGTATTTATTTAGGAAATGACCAGTTTATCCATGCATCATCCACCAACAGAAAAGTTGTTATCGCTTCCTTCTCCGGCTATCAGGCGAAATATCTCGGGGCCAAAAGGTTTATTCGATAATTTCAAACGAATGAAATGAAAGAGGGACGATTCTGCTCAGTAGAATCGTCCCTCTTTCATTTCATTTTTCTTTAAAACCCACTGCTTCAGAACGGCTTCTGACCGTTGATTTTACATAAAAACCATTGGTTGATCATTTAAAGATGATTACAACCAATGGTTTCATTCAGTTTCTAACTGGTTCCATATTCATAGTATTACTTTTAGCCTGTCTTTTCTAGAATACTTCTCGATTTTGCTGCCCATTCAAAAAGAGAATACAGTTTCGCGAATTCTGCTTCCCAAGTTCTTGCATGTGCGGTTTCTAAACCTTTTTGGGAAAGGTTTTTTGTGGTCTCTTTGTTCGCAAGAATTTCACAGATAGCCGCTTCAAGCAATTCTGTGTTTCTTGGTTCAAAAGAAAGCCCATTTACTTTATTTTGTATGATTTCACCTACACCGCCGCCATCTGCACCAATAACCGGTAAGCCCGACGCCATGGCTTCCAAAACAACATTTCCGAAGGTTTCGGTTGAGGAGGGAAATACAAAGAAATTACAGGAAGCATATAAGGCCGATAAGGCTTCACCTTTTATAAACCCGGTGAATATTGTGCTTTCAGGAAATATTTTTTTATATTGAGGCATCATTGGACCATCTCCGGCAATAACCAGCCGTACAGCGTTTCCAAACTTTTCAACAATTCTGGTCCATGCCACGTTTAAAATATCCAGGTCTTTTTCGGCAGAGAGCCTGCCGACATAAAGTGCTGACGTGCAATGTGTAATACCCATGGATTCCCGCAATGACTCCGAACGCTTCTCCGGACTGAAGCGGTTCGTATCAATGCCCCTGGAAAAAATAGCGGTATTTCGAATACCCTGTTCCGTCAAATGATTTTGAGCATTGTGTGATGGACAAAGCGTTAGTTGATGGCGGTTATGAAAGTAGCGAATATACTGCCATGCTGTCGGTTTCAGCCAATCAGCCTTGTAGTAATCCAGATATTGCGGGAAATGGGTTGTGTAATTGGAAACAGCAGGAATTCCGTATTTTGAAGCGACCGAGATGCCTGCCATGCCCATATTGAATTCTGTCATATTCAGTATGACATCAGGGTGAAATGCCGTAATCGCTTCATGGATACTTCTTGTGTTCGGAACAGCCAGGCGGCATTCTGGATATAAAAAAAACCGGAAGCTTGGGTAACGAATCACTGAATATCCTGTTGCATCAGGTTCACCGTAATCCGGAGCGAATATCATGTATTCTATGCCAGCCTCTGAAAACCATTTCAGCATCTTGGTTAACGTGTTTGTCACCCCGTTAATCTGCGGTAAAAATGTATCGGTAAACAATGCTACTCTCATATCGCATTTCTCCATCTGTGTGTATCACCCGATCCTTGTTCCCAGTGTTGTTCCATTCCAGCCTGCAGAATCATTGTGTCGGACATGGCTAAGGGCTGTGCGAAGTATGTGGCTTCTACAGGCATAGCATAACCTTCTCCATCTGCATAACCTTCTCCATCTACATAAACCTTTTTCTGCCGTAATTCCCCTGCAAAAAGGATGGCCGGTTTCAGCCATACAGAAACCTGCATACATAAACTTAAGGCAAAAAAGATGTCCAAATCAAAAGAAGGTACCTGCGCATGATATGTTGCGAGCCGGTCCTTCAAAAAACTGAAGAATATGTCTGCTATATTGTTCTGGTTCATGCGAATTGGCAAAAGAAAGTATGTGTCCGGGTTAAACTGTGCTTTCATATTTTGAGGAATGGCATTGACAAAGGTTGTTCCTGCAGTTCCATACTCATAATCTCGAATAAATCGTTTATGCAAGCCCATTTCATAAGCAAAATGATTCGGAAGATCCTTGTACAATGCTGGTTGTGCGTGATACCGACAAAAAGCATCACTGATGTAATGGCACAGGCATCCGAAATGGACTGCGCATTCTTCCATAGTGATACCTGACAGTCTGTCGGGATTTGTCAGCACATGTATATGGCTCCGCATTTTGTCTTCCATGACCGGCATAATGTGTTTATCTGTCCTGCCTTTTCGTACAATGTCCGGTTTAACATGGCCAAATATAAAAGACTGGCGTGGAAGCAATGCTTTGATTTCAGGTTCAAGTGCTGCATACATCGTATTTCCCAATCGGATATGCGAATTAAAAAGCATATTGTACCTCCTCTTTTTCAAGACTTCCTCATTTGTGGTTATTCTAAGATTCCCACACATACGTAAAAAGCACATCAAGGAAATGTTTAAATTATGATAAATCCCAAGGAATATATGAAAATTTTACAATAACTTACAAAGAATTTAACAAAGAATTGATACGCTTTCAGAAAAGGCTTTTCGATTTTCTTTTTTTGCCATTGCATGCTTTTTCATAATGGCAAATCCAGAGATTCAGATAAATGAAAAGAAAGTCGGTGGCATTTATTTGATTGAAATGGGGAAATACAGCATTCAACATCCTCTGTTTTTTATAGCAAAGCCACACCTCTTATTTATTAAGACAGATTCAGAAGCCAAAATAGACGGTGTTCTATTGTGGCTTGGGAGAAAAATACCCCTGCAACTGGTTCATGAAAAAAAAGATGAGCTTATTTTTCTGTTGCCGATAAAAACAGTTCCTGTTGAATTGGTTTTACATTTTGACAAGCACTGTTTTCAAGGATTTCTTGATACGCCTATCGGACACTATCGGTTTTTAGGAAGAAAAACGAGGGAAAAAAAGCGTGGAAATGCTTCACATTTCCTACATTGAAAAGGAACAGATGTTTCGCTGCCATTTTTTTGAACAAAACTGGCTGGGAACGCATTTCATCGGAAAAATTGGCAAGCATGTTGCCATTCCTCTTGTTGTGAAACAACATCAATCGGTCGACCGGTTTGGCAGTTATTCCGGATGGGAGGTCCTCTATCAAAGTCCCGTTAATCCGGACCGGCGCTTTACCGGCACGATAAAAA
The DNA here is from genome assembly GCA_038249175.1 of Acetivibrionales bacterium. Classification (GTDB taxonomy): domain Bacteria; phylum Bacillota; class Clostridia; order DSM-8532; family DSM-8532; genus JAEWSN01. Next base: position 9,840 of record JBBRWP010000068.1, on the reverse strand, counting down.
AATATGACACCTTTGTCATTTTCGAGACAATTAACCATTATGCCATCAGAGGCAAGGAGAATAAATATCTCTTTGGATTCCCTTATATCGCTTTCCCCTGTTTTGTCGGAAGTGAATGGAAAGATGATCTTTCCATTTTAACTTTCAAAAGGCAGGTTCCTTTTAACTACCCGGAGCAATGGCATGGACGTGTTGTTGACAGTTTAAGGGAAGGCAGAAACATCCCGGTCATCGCCTGTAATGCTTCGTATGAGACACTCGTTCTGTCTCCCCTGACCCACCTGCTTCACGGGACGGTGTCCATTCGTCACAATCCACCGGAACTGAGCTGCGGCATACCCCGTGCAGTAACGATTGTGCCTGATGGTACACATAGCGAAACATTGATGGTTGCAGGTGTGGGTGTGAATAAAACCCTGGAACACTGGGGAAACATTCTCAGTACCTATCATCGCGCAAGCCCCGTGGATTCCGATGCAGATATTTCATTAACGCATTTGAGCTATTGGACAAATGCCGGTTCTGCGTACTGGTATCGTACAATAAAAAACATGAACTATGAAGAAACCCTCAAACAACTCAAAGCCCACCATCAAAACATCGGGTTGCATTTTGGCAGCTACCAGCTGGATTCCTGGTGGTATAAACGCGAACACGAAGGATACACCGGGGGTATTCTCGCATGGGAACCGCGTTCGGAAGCTCTCCGTATCAACTATAATACCCTTCTCCCTTTTTGGAAAAAGAAACCCCGGTCTTTGCCTTTATTTTCAGAAGACCGCTTATCCATCGCGCAGGAAGTATTGCAAACCCCTATCGGATGTCATTTTAAGCAGCTTTCCAACCATTCGGTTTATGTACAAAAGAATCCGGAACAATTTTCCTGCAAGGAATATGCCCTTCCAATAGACCGAACGTTTGCAGCTGAATTGTTTCAGGAAATATTCACACATACAAGGTGGCGGCTTTCTTATATCGTTCATGACTGGCTGCAATGGATGAACGACCACCATTCGGGTTTTCTGGAAATAGAAACAGGTGAAGGCTATTTTCAAGCACTGGATGAGGCTTTACTAAGCACGCCGGCAAGTGACAATCTATGCGGCCATTTAACTGCACAGCTTTGTATGACGCAGCCGCACATGACGTTGAACAGTGTTACGATGAAAGCCGTTACGTCTATCAGAAGCACATCAGACTCCAGAAGTTTTTTTGTGGAGGGTCCGCGGCGTTGGCGCTGGCACCTCTATTCCTCTCGATTTATTGAAGTGCTTGGAAAATACGCCTTTTATGACAATCGCAAAAGTAGCCGTCCCTTTTTCTTCTTGACAGCGCGAATAAAAAAGCTTGAAATGATTTGGTTGAATTTGTCCTGCGGACCAATCGGTCTCGGCGACCGTATCGGGAAGGAAAACTTATCGGTCATTGTTCCAATGATCTGCATAGACGGCGTCATTATTAAACCCGATGCACCGGCAAAACCATTGGATCAATGCTTTCTATTCAACCCGACCGATAAAAGCAATAAAAATACGGTTACCTTATTTACAGAGACTCTTGTACCATTAAGTTCCTATGACAACCAGAAGGGTTACGTCGTTCTTTATTTGCTGAGTATGAACATGCACACAAATATCAAAAAAACAACAACGGCATTTAAACTGACGGAGACAACTGTCGAATCCTCCGATGTCTACGCCTTATATAACACAGACACCGGCAACACTGAAATCGTCGCAAACGCCACAAGCCTTCACTTTTCCATTGCGCCAAAAAACTTTACGTATCACATTGCTTCACCTGTCATTGACGGCATTGCTTTTTTTGGCGATCTTTCAAAATACGTCAGTGCAGGCAAAAACCTCATTCAGGAAATGGTCATTTCCAAATCACACTGGAAAATCACTGGTTCATTTTCTGGCAATGCAAACAGCAAATGGGGTCTCTACAGTGAAAAGCGGATTGTAGTGGCATTACTGAACAACACACCCCTGCAAATAAAGAAAAAAGGAGAAACGACTCTGCTGAGTCATGAACCAGGTACAATGCTGCCTTGTGGTTCAACTTATCAGCTGGATCTGTTTTTTGAAAACAAATCAGGGTCTCAGGACGAAACAAGCTCAAATACCTTATAAAGATAGCTTTCGGTGCAAGCCATGGCTGTTTTAGAAAGCTGGCTTCCAGTGCAAACCATAGCCGTTTTGAAAAGCTGGCTTCCGGTGCAAGCCATGGCTGTTTTAGAAAGCTGGATTCCAGTGCAAACCATGGTTGTTTTAAAAAGCTGGCTTCCAGTGCATGCCATGGCTGTTTTAGAAAGCTGGATTCCAGTGCAAACCATGGTTGTTTTAAAAAGCTGAAGTTGAAATCATAAAACAAAGAACAAGGGAAGGTTCTTGTCATCATCGAACCATCCCTTGTTCTTTATATCATGTGATTGTACCCCGGAAAGTCGTTTCACGGCTTTTGCCGTAAGTGAATAACCATGTAAAACGCTTATGTGCAATACCCATCAACGTCCTACACGCCCAATCGTTTTGTCCGGGCCAATTCCCCATTGTTGGCCGCCGTTTTACAAACATGTCCTTTTAGCGGCAGTATTTTTTCATGAATGGCATCGAGGAACCACTCAGGCTGCGGGAAGAAGCTGTCTTCCAATTCATAGGCCGGGGTAATCCAGTTTTTCGCCCCGATGACCACCGGTGGTGCATCCAAATCATCGAAAGCAAGTTCGCTGATGGTTTGCGCCATATCTTTTAAGATTGACCCACGTTCGCAGGCATCCGATGCCAAAATGATACGGCCTGTTTTCTTCACAGAAGCCAGTACTTTATCATAGTTGAACGGTACGATAGAACGGGCATCAATGACTTCTGCAGACAAACCGTACTGTTCTTCCAGTATTTTGGCGGCTTCTAAAGCAACATAGAGGGTGGCACCAATGGTCAGGATGGTGATGTCTTTTCCTTCTTTTTTCACGTCCGGTTCACCAATGGCCACTTCGTAGTAGCCCTCAGGTACTTCGGGTTGGAACATTTCGCCGACATCATAGAGGCGTTGGCTTTCAAAGAAAATAACCGGGTCGGTACCCATGAGGGCAGCATTCATCAAACCCTTGGCATCGTATGGGGTTGCCGGGAAAACCACTTTCAGTCCCGGAATATGGGCAACCAGCGTGGTCCAATCCTGTGAATGCTGTGCGCCATATTTAGATCCAACAGACACACGAAGCACTACGGGCATTTTCAGCACGCCGGCACTCATGGCCTGCCATTTGGACAACTGGTTGAACACTTCATCCCCGGCGCGACCCAGGAAGTCGCAGTACATCAATTCTACAAGGGCGCGTCCTCCGCAAAGGCCGTAGCCCACGGCTGAACCGACAATAGCACCTTCGGAAATAGGACTGTTGAAGAGCCTGTGGTAAGGCAGGGCTTCTGTTAAGCCGCGGTAAACCGCAAAGGCGCCGCCCCAGTCACGATTTTCTTCACCATAAGCCACCAGGGTGGGATCGGTATAGAATTTGTGGATAACAGCTTCAAACACACCATCACGGAATTGGTACATACGATTCTTGGGAACCGGCTTCCCATCCTGGAAAGCAGAGCGCACTTTTTTGGCAATCTGCTGCACGCGTGGATTTTCCTCGAGAGGCATCAAAACTTCACAAGGACGGTCTTCCATTTTTTCCTGTTTTGTGTTGGAGAACATCAAATCGCCAATTTGGTTCGGATGCTGTTGCAGATTCATCCGGGGAGAAACCTTATCGTCTGTTGCCAAACGTAAAATTTTTGTAATTCTTTCTGCGGTTGTGGCCAGGATGGCTTCAAACTCTTTGCTTTTTGCAATACCGGCATCAGTCAATTCTTTGCGATAGCCCAGGAGGGAATCCTGGCCAATCCATGCATCAATTTCTTCCTTGGTACGATAGCTGGATGCATCGGATGGGGAATGGCCGGTAAAGCGATACGTGAGGGTATCGAGCAACACTGGCCCATTCTTTTCTTCCAGGATGACCTTTTTGCGGCGAATGGCGTCAATGACGGCCAGGGGGTTATAGCCGTCAATTCTTTCAGCATGCATCTGTTCCGGGTTCACGCCCGCACCGATACGCGCCAGGATATCATAGCCCATGGTTTCACCGGCCGTTTGTCCGCCCATACCGTATTGGTTGTTAAAAATATTAAAAATGAGTGGCAAGCCGCCTTTGTAAGCGCCTTCCCAGAGTTTTTTGTACTGGTCCATGGCCGCCAGCATCATGCCTTCCCAGACAGGACCGCAACCCATGGACGCATCCCCGATATTGGCAATGACAATGCCTTTTTTCTGATTGATTTTTTTGTAGAGTGCGCCACCAACCGCGATGTCAGCAGAGCCCCCCACGATCGCATTGTTCGGATAAATACCAAATGGGGTGAAAAAAGCATGCATAGATCCGCCCAAACCCTTGTGAAAACCGGTTTCACGGGCAAAAATTTCTGCCAGGGTACCATACAATAGGAAATCGATCGCCAACTCTTTGACAGAACCACCTTCGGGCCGATTTGCTTCCACAACTTTTAAAATGGCACCATCAAAGAAATTTTTCATCACATCCATCAAGTCGTTGTCACTCAATTTTTCAATGGCTGACAAACCCTTGGCAATAATTTCGCCATGGCTTCTGTGTGAACCGAAAATGTAATCATCTTTGTCCAGCAGATAGGCCTGGCCAACAACGGAGGCTTCCTGTCCCAAAGATAAATGCGCCGGACCCGGGTGATTGTAAGAAATACCGTTGTATTCATTGGTAGTTTTGATGAGGTTCAGCATGGTTTCAAATTCACGGATAAAGGTCATATCACGGTAAATGCGCATAAAATCAGCTTTGGAGAAATTCTTTTTCTCCTCTTTCACCGTTTTGGCGTATTGGTTTACCGGAATGTCTTTGAATTGAATCCATCCACTTTTCCTGGCGGTCTGCGGGTCGATAAATTGTGATTTTGGCATTTTTGTTTCCTCCCTGCTGTTTTACAAGCGAACATCTGACACTTCGTCTCTGTCGCATTTTATTTTGATTGTGGCAAGATTGACCACATCACGTACAACCCTCACGTCACTTCGTCACAATCGCATTTCATTTTGCTCGTGGCTGTGAGCTTAGTACACCCGGGCGAACATCTTCTTATAGCTCATCATGTTATATCTCAAACATCGCTTCATGAATGATTTCAGATAAACCTCTTCAAATTTTTTCTCGTATTATATCTCAAACATCGCTTCATGAATGATTTCAGATAAACCTCTTCAAATTTTTTCTCGTATTATATCTCAAACACCGCTTCACGAATGATTTCAGATAAACCTCTTCAAATTTTTTCCCGTGTTATATCTCAAACATCGCTTCACGTATTACTTCAGATACAGTCGGGTGTGGGAAAACCAGTTCCTGTATATCTTCCACCCGCATTTCTGTTTCCAGCATCAGCGATGCTCCATAGATCATTTCAGATACATAGGCGCCAATCATGTGAACGCCCAGCAGTTTGCGGCTTCCTGTTTCCACTAGCACTTTGATGAATCCTTCGCCGCGCTCATTTTCAGCCACATAACGGCCACTGTAGGTCATGGGCAATGTCACCGCTTCGAACAAGAGACCTTTGGTTTTGGCTGTTTCAGCCGTCTCCCCCACACAAGCCACTTCCGGATAAGTATAAATCACAGCTGGAATAGCACCATAGCGCATGGTATCCCGTTTTCCGAGCAAATGGTTCACCACCACTTCTGCTTCGCGGTAGGCGGTGTGTGCCAGCATTGAAACACCGTTCACATCGCCAGCCGCATAAACATGGGGACGGTTTGTTCTGCCAACGTTATCCGTAACAATGCGGCCACGTTCCGTTTCCACACCAATATTTTCAAGACCGATACCAACCGTGTTTGGTCGTCGGCCAATGCTGACCAGAACTTTTTCCCCGGCAAGGGTGACCATTTGACCGTCTTTTTCATAGCGAATGTTTTTTTGTCCGTTTAAGCCGATTTCAACCACTTTTGCGCTGAGGACAAAGTTGATATTCTTTTTTTGCAGTTGCGCCAGCAGAGATACCGCAATGTCACCATCCAACGGACCACCAATGCGTTCCAACATTTCCACAACGGTGACTTGACTCCCGGCCACCGCATAGTAAGACGCCATTTCAAGGCCAATCACTCCGCCGCCAATGACCGTTAATGTTTCAGGCACAATCTCCAGATCCAGAATTTCCCGATTGGTAAGGGCGTAGCCGGAAAGCAAGGATTCCTTCAGGCCTGGAATGGGTGGTAACGCCGGGGATGAACCGGTGGCAATGATGAGATTTTTGCCGGTGTAACCGTTACCCTCCGCAAGGAGGGTATAGCCTTCATCTGTACGACCTTGAATAATACCCTCTGCCGCCATCGTAACCACGCCGTTTTTCTTGAGCTTGCTTTTGACGCCAGCCACCAGCATCTTCACCACTTTGGCTTTTCGGGCAATAACCTCTTTGTGCACCAAAGTAGCTTCCGGAATTTTAACACCGTACAGCGCACTATGTTGTGCTATTTCCAGTATCTTCGCTGAATTGAGCAGGGCTTTGGACGGAATGCAGCCTTCATTGAGGCAGACCCCGCCCACAGCGCGTTTTTCAAGCAACAATACCGACAATCCGGCATGTCCTGCACGTTCTGCTGCCAGATAACCAGCCGGGCCGCCGCCCAAAACAATCAGATCATAAATCATATAAACTCCTTACTAACGATGAAAATGCGTAGCATTTTCAGAAAGTTTTGTGTTTACTCAACTATGAAGGCGTAGCCACAATGCTGAAAGTCTGCTAATTACAAGGCCAATAACAAATCAAAGTGTTCCAAATTAGCCGACAGTTCCTGTAAAAATTTCGCAGCCGGTGCGCCGTCTATGGCACGGTGGTCAAAGGTCAGAGACAAGCCCATGGCCTGATAGGTTTCCATACCATTCTTGCCTTCACGCACTTTCGTTTCCAGCGTGTTTACCCCTAAAATACCGGTTTGCGGAGTATTCAGCACCGGTGTAAAGGAGCTAATGCCAAAGGTGCCCAGATTGGTGACTGTGAAGGAACCGCCTTTGAGCTTATCCGGGTTAATACTGCCGCCTTGGCATTCTTTGGCTGCGGCCTTGGCCGCCTGTGACAATGTGGAAAGGGATAGGGTATCCGCCCCAAAAAGGGTAGGCACCATCAGCCCGCGTTCTGTATCAACAGCCAGACCCAGGTGCACATGGTCAAAGTAGCGCATGCTGGTATCGAGGAAATGGGCATTCAATGCCGGGTGATTTTTAAGCGTTTTGGAGACCGCAAATAAAATCATATCCGTTAACGTTACCCCTGCAATTTCAGGTTTTACTGCTTTTTTATAGTTGGCACGCAATGACAATATTGTTGTTGCATCAAAGAATGCATTGAGGGTTAACTGGCAGGACGTTGAAATGGACTGGAACATGGCTTTAGCAATTACTTTGCGGATGTTGGGAAGAGGAACATCGCGAGAAGCCATCAAGTCCAGGCTGGCAGGCGCTTCTTTTCCACTGGCAACAGCCGATACAGATGCGATTCCGGTCTTTTCGTCCCGGGCTGCCACGGTTCCTGCTGCTGCTAAGTCTGCACTGCTGATGCGGCCGCCAAGACCGCTTCCCTCAGCGGTAGTGACACTCCCACCCTGCGACAATGTTGCCCCTGCGGCGGCAGTCAGGCGAACACCGGCATCCCGCAGTTTCATAATATCGCGCTCAATGATACGGCCATTCGGACCTGTCGGTACGGCTAAAGAAATTGGAACACCAGCGCTTTGTGCCAGATGCCGTGCACGCGGGGAGATGGCAGTTTGACCGTCTTCTGCTACCGGTTGTTCGCTCTCCAAATTTTCTATATTGGTTGTCGAGACCACCTCAGCTGCAACAGTATTCTCTACAACTCCTGACTTTTCTTCGGAAACATTCATTTCTCCACTTGTTTTGGTATCTGTTGCAGCGGTTTCTGCTTTCGTCGACGCTCCGCCGGCTTTGTAACCGGCTGCTTCTTCCGCGGTTCCAATCTGGCAGACATCCATCAGGCAAGGCACATCGTCATTTTCTTCAAACAACACCCCAAAAAGAATGCCGTCTACTTTTGCTTCTTCATCAAAACTGGCCTTGTCTGTTTCGTAAGAAAAGAGCATATCTCCAACCTTGACCGGTTCACCCGGCTTTTTATGCCAGGTTGAAAGAATGCAGCTTTCCACGGATTGCCCCTGTCTGGGCATAATAACACTGGTTGCCATGAATTTCCTCCTTAAGTTCAACACTGCTGTTGCAGCGTTCATTGTTCTTTTTTCCGTTTTTCATTAGCTCTGGTGTCAAGTTGTTCTATCTGAAAATGCGCAGTATTTTCAGCAAGTATGTGCCGACTCTGGGAGAACGGCATAGACTTACACTCACAAGAATAAAGTCATATTCTCACCATGAATGCCTTTAGACCAACATCATCATTGCAATTCGAACTTAAATGGCCTTAGCGTTTTCCAAGAGATATTTCTCCGCTTCAACCGACCATAGGCCGTTTGTCTTTGCAACAATTGTCGCCAGTTCTGCAAACAAAGGTTCTGTTTTTCCTTTGTCTGCAAAGTCATCAAGTGCTGTCAATGGCAGGTCAATGTGGGTGTATATCAATTTTTTACCACCTGGAATGTTTGGCAGTTCCAGTGTCGTTGCCACAACACTGTTCAGCCCGCCGATATGGGTCACCATAGATGCAGGGTTTAGGCGTCCGGCGGTCATTAATGCCAGAGATTCAACCATGTCGTCCGTATTCCCGCCCGATGTACCCACAATATGTGTGGAACCATAATGCACATTATAGAAATTGAATTCTGCCGAAAAAGCGGTGTTGCCAGGTCCTGCAAAAAAGTTCAGGCAGCCGTCATGGCCAAGAAGCTTATCGCCCATTTCCACCACTGGTTTCACCGGAGCAAAGACAAAAACATCATCATAACCGGCACCACCGGTCAAATTCCGCAGCCATTCCACTGTATGTTCGGGTTCCGCCGTATTCACATACATCAGCTTCACACCGTTTTTTTCGGCCTCTTCTACAGAATACAAGGTTGCCGCACGTTTTAAACGCGCTGCATCAATGTCGGTAACGACCAAAAATCCCGGTTTCTTATCGCCATGGATGGCCAAATCGATGGAACCGAGACCCATAGGACCGACCCCAGCCAATATGGCCATGTTGCCACCCTCTACAATGCCCATTTTATGTTCATAACTGCCCTGCTCCGTGTGATAGTTGGCATGAAAAGCACCGACAATACAAGACATTGGCTCAGACAGCGACCCGTGAAAGAAAGCTTCTCCTTCATATGGCAACAGACATTCCCGCTGCATCACAACATTCGGAATGATAATATGTGTTGCACTGCCGCCAATAAATTGAAAAGTATAACCCGGTGCAGCATACGGGTTTTCCGGCATGTTGATGGCCGGTTGAATGGCATATTTATCGCCGGGCTTGAAATTTTTCGCCCATTTGGGACCAACTTTCAGAACACGACCACAGAATTCGTGACCAATGATTACAGGATTTACAGCAATATCCTGCGGCACGCGTTTGTGGTCACTCCCCTGGTTTGCTGCTTTCCAGGATGACATACAAATACTATCGGATATAATTTCCGCAAGAATCTCATCTTCTGCAATCTCCGGTAAATCAAAGGTATCCAGGCGTAAATCTCTTTTTCCATACATACGAACTGCTTTTGTTTGCATATGTCCTCCTATAAAAGCCACTGTTTTGATCATCTATCTTGATATCTTATCTTCAGTCATCATCC
>JBBRWP010000067.1:0-13161 GCA_038249175.1 Acetivibrionales bacterium | reverse complement strand
AACCGCGCACACAACCCCGAAACAGCTCCAGCATCACACGGTCATGCACCGTCTGAATAAAGGGAACAATCACATTTTCCGGGTAAGGAACAGTATTCAGATCTTTAACAATTCTTCGCCGCACCCTTTTTGGTGTTTCCATGTTGGTGGGTGACACCGTTGTAATGGTGCCGTCTTCACCATAGCTGACTGAATAAAAAGAGGGAACATAGATGCCCTCAATATGTTGAATCTGCTCCATGTAAACTTTTCTGGGTGCACCACTTGTCTGCCATGTTTTATAAACGTCGACCAGTTCCCCAATAATTTCCTCGCCTTCGCCAATGACAAAGAAATCGATAAAATCGGCGAGTGGCTCCGGATTACAGGCACAGGGTCCACCGGCCATCACGAAAGGATGGCCTTCTCCTCTATCGGCTGCCAACACAGGAACACCGCCAAGATGAAGCATATCCAGCACGTTGGTATAACTGAGTTCATATTGCAGGGTAAAACCAATAAGGTCGAACGCATGCAGTGGCGTCCTTGTTTCCAGCGAAAAAAGAGGCATCCCTCTTTCAACCATGGCGGCCGCCATGTCTGTCCAAGGTGAAAAAAAGCGCTCACAGTAAGTATCTTCTCTTAAATTAAGAATATGGTACAAAACCTTCATGCCCAAATGTGACATCCCGATTTCATAGATGTCCGGAAAGCAGAATGCATACCGGACAGCAACATCATCAGGGTTCTTAACAGACATATTCAATTCATGACCTGTATATCTTGCCGGTTTCTCAACAGACAATAAAAGCTTGTCATCCAAAGCAATTTTCATCAAACATTAGGGATGTGTTTTTCCCATCCCACCTCCATGAAATCATTTATTTCCAGTTGTAGTGGTTGGCCTCAAGAAATTGTTTACCGGCCTTTCGTTTGGCACGTACAGCACACCAATCACACTACCGAAGTCTTGACAATCCGTCCAAGCGAATTCTGCAAAGCATTTCTCATCATAACGGAAACTGCATAAAAATTCAAGTCAACATAAGTATTTAAAAATACCAAAAGGGTCTATGAAAGCATTGTCACGATCCACAACAGTAGAATATGCACCGGGTAAAAAGCATAGAAGACCAGCCTCTTTGTTTTATACGGCCAGAAGTCTTTGGCACGCAGATCCTTTTTCTCCGACCAGGTGCCTCTGGCAGTCAGGTCCTTTTTCTCCGGCCAGAAGTCTTTGGCAGGCAGGTCCTTTTTCTCTGGCCAGGAATCTTTGGCAGTCAGGTTCTTTTTCTCCGACCAGGGAATCATGGTGAACGGGATAGCCAAAACCGATAAAATTTGTATCGGATGCATGGGCATCAACAGGATAAAGACCCCGGTCAGTAAAACCGCAAACAGCACCTGCAGACCACGATGTTTGACCAAATAGAACATAAGAACAAACAAGACACCATAAAAACCATAATCGGTTTTGCAGATTTCCGCGGCATAAGCCACCCCGACAGCCCCAATCCAATATAGAATTCTTTGATGAACCGGCTTGTTCAGAGATTCTTGCAACAACATCATGGCCAGTAGCGCAAACACGAAGGTAAAAAGTACATTGGTACCTTCTATAAAAGAAGAAGGCTCCTGGAATGTTGCATTATGGAATAAGAGCGCAAATGGGAGCTGTGAAATCAGTCCAAAAATTAAAAGACGCAAAAGGTAACGCCATTGGTTTCGGGTTCTACCGAAACCAATGGCGATGTACCATGCGAATATGGGAAAGGCCAAACGGCCAATGGCTCTGATCCAAAGGGCTCCCGGAAAAAATGTGAAGCCGATATGGTCAATGAGCATAAAAAGACAAGCAAAAAACTTAAGCATATTTTTTCTCAAACCCATCCATAAAGGAAACGAGTGCGTCGACCCCGGCCATAGGCATGGCATTATAAATGCTGGCACGCATACCGCCAAGGCTGCGATAGCCTTTGAGATTGGTCAGGCCGATCTCTGAGGCTTCTTTGGCAAAGGCTTTGTCCAGTTCTTCTTTGCCGGTTTTGAAAGTGACGTTCATGAGTGAACGGTCTTTTTTCTCCACCAAACCCTGATAGAAAGGACTCTGATCGATGCGGGCATAGAGCTTCGCTGCTTTTGCTTCATTTATTTTTTGCATTGCTGCAACGCCACCGTTTTTCTTTACCCATTCAAACACCAAACCGCAAATATAAATACTGTAGCATGGCGGTGTGTTGTAAAGGGACTTCGCTTCGGCATGAATGCTGTACTGCAGCATGGTGGGCACCCATGGCTCGGTTTTATCAAGCAGGTCATCTCGAATAATGACCACAGTAACGCCGGCCGGTCCCATGTTCTTCTGTGCACCGGCATAGATAATGCCGAATTTTGATACATCATATTCTTCCGAAAGGATGTTGGAGGACATATCTGCCACCACCGGGACAGCACCGGTATCCGGAATGTCACAACCGCGAATACGGGTGCCACAAACCGTGTTGTTGGTGGTCAGGTGGAAATAATCCGCATCGGCAGACAGCAAGGATGTATCCACTTCCGGAATGGCCAGAAAATTTTGATCTTTTCCGCTGGCCACTGCTTGGACGGAAATATATTTTTTGGCTTCCTGGAATGCTTTTTCCGACCAGTTGCCGGTAATCCAAAAATCAGCTTTCCCACTTTTTTTCAGGTTCAACGGAATCATGGAAAACTGTAAATGGGCACCCCCCTGTAAAAACAGAACCTTATAATTGGACGGAATATGCATAATTTCTTTGAGTGTGGCTTCAGCGGTATTTTGAATGTCTTCATACCATTTTGAACGGTGACTCATTTCCATCACGGACATGCCGGAACCTTTGTAATCCAGCATATCAGATGCTGCCTGTGCCAGTACACTTTCGGGTAAAATAGCGGGTCCTGCTGAAAAATTAAAAGCTCTAGCCATAATGCCTCCCCAATTCCGCTCCGACACAAACCAAGACTGGCGGTCGGCAGCAACCGATGATGTTTTGATTGTGTTTATTTTAACATACTCAAAAAAAACTGTCTAATTGTAATCATTCGCAATTTTTGGGATACCGTCCATTATCGTTCCCGAATTTTGGGAAACACCGTCCAAGGCCAGCATTCCGGCGGTTCACACACAAAACGCATCCTCTTTTCCGTGGTCGGGTGCACAACTTCCATTGCCGAACACCACAGGGCAATGCCCGTGCCCGGTTCTGTATTGTTGCCATAGCGGGCATCCCCCACAATGGGGTGACCAATCTTGGCAAGCTGTACGCGAATCTGGTGCGGCCGTCCGGTTTGCAACTGCACACGCAGCATGGACATACGCTCTTTGTGATCCAGCATCTGATAATCCATCAACGCTTCTTTGGCACCCGGCGTGTTCTGTGACACAACCGATACATTGCGTGTCTCCGTATTTTTCAGTAAAAAATGGCGAAGACGGCCATTCATGTTTTCAGGAATGCCATGAACAATGACACGGTAACTCTTTCCTGTTTCCTGATCACGGATTTGTGCTGAAAGCCGGGATGCTGCTTTGGAAGTCTTGGCAAAGACCATAACCCCACCCACAGGGCGATCCAAACGGTGCACAATGCCCAAAAAGACATTGCCCGGTTTGTCATACTTTTCCTTCAGCCAGGCTTTCAGTGCCGTCTGTAAATCCAAATCACCACTGTCATCGGCCATAATCGGCATATTTTTGGGTTTGACAACCACCAACAGGTGGTTGTCTTCATACAATACATCAGGATTCATCTTGGTCACGCTTTTTCAAAGCCGCTTTGATAAAGCCGGCGAACAGAGGGTGGGCACGGTTGGGTCGGGATTTGAATTCTGGATGGAACTGTACCCCCACAAACCATGGATGGTCTTGCAATTCCACAATTTCCACCAAGCGTTCACTTGGGGAAAGGCCGGTAATCACAAGCCCCTTTTCCAACAATTCTTCCCGATAATGGTTGTTGAACTCATAGCGGTGGCGGTGACGCTCATAAATGAGTTCCTTGTTGAAGACATCTCTTGAGATGGATCCCTCTTGCAGTTTACATGGGTACAGACCCAATCGCATGGTTCCGCCCATATCTTCGATATCGCGTTGTTCCGGCATCAAATCAATGACAGGGAAAGGTGTTTCTTTTGAAAATTCTGTCGAATTGGCATTATTCATGCCCAGAACATTGCGTGCATATTCAATTACAGCCATTTGCATACCCAGGCAAATACCGAAAAAGGGAATTTTTTCTTCCCGTGCAAATTGTACAGTTGTAATCTTCCCTTCAATACCCCTGTCACCGAAACCGCCGGGTACCAGGATGCCATGAAGACCGGCAAGGCGTTCTTTGACATTTAGAGGCGTAATATCTTCTGAACTGATCCAGACAATGTCCACTTCCGAACCATGGGCAATGCCACCATGTCGCAAAGCTTCGGCCACGCTAAGGTAGGCATCCCGCAGTTCAACATACTTTCCGACCAGTCCAATACGTACTTTTCCACTAATATGGCGAACCCTGTCCACCATGGCCAACCAATCGGTCAGGTCCGGTGCTACACATTCCAATCCCAAACGTTTGCAGACGACTTCGGCCAAACCTTCTTTTTCTAACATCAATGGCACTTCGTACAAAGAATCGGCATCCAAATTCTGAATGACGCAATCCTTGGAAACATTACAAAAAAGCCCGATTTTCCCTTTTATCTCTTCTGTCAGTTCTTTTTCTGTTCGCAGCACAATCATATCCGGCTGAATGCCAATGCTCAAAAGCTCCTTCACACTGTGCTGGGTCGGTTTCGTCTTCAGCTCTCCGGACTTGGCCAGATACGGCACCAGGGTCACATGCATATACATGACATTTTGCCGTCCAACATCCCCGGAAGCCTGCCTGATAGCTTCCAAAAACGGCAGACTTTCGATGTCCCCAACCGTGCCGCCGATTTCTGTAATGACAACATCCGGTGCATCGTTCTTGGCCACCCGAAATATGCGCTCTTTGATTTCATTGGTAATATGGGGTATTACCTGAACTGTGGCCCCCAGGAAATCTCCTTTTCGCTCCTTGTTCAGAATGGACCAGTAAATTTTCCCCGTGGTGACATTGCTGTTCGCAGTCAGGTTTTCATCCACGAAGCGTTCATAATGGCCCAGATCCAAATCGGTTTCCGCCCCATCATCGGTCACAAAAACTTCCCCATGCTGGTAGGGGCTCATGGTACCCGGGTCGACATTGATATAAGGATCGAATTTTTGCATGGCCACGCGCAAGCCTCTGGCCTTCAGGAGCCTGCCAAGGGACGCGGCTGTAATGCCTTTTCCGATGCCTGATACAACACCGCCCGTCACAAAAATGTACTTTGTTTGCATGAACAGGTTACCTCCAATAAATTAAATACAGGTTTATCGCTAAACCCTTCTCCTCGAGCATGCACAAAACCTGCTGAAAATGCTGCGCATTTTCAGATTTGTACCCCATGCATCCTCGTCTAGTTTGCACAAAACCTGCTGAAAATGCTGCGCATTTTCAGATTTGTACCCCATGCATCCTTGTCAAGTTTGCACAAAACCTGCTGAAAATGCTGCGCATTTTCAGATTTCATCACCATATAATGATGCTTTTGCTTGTATTGTTCACTGAAATCGCTCATAATTGACACTATTTTTCGTATACCAATCACCGTATTGTATCGTTCACAGGAATTCATGTCAATGTATAAAAAACGTTTTTTTCTCCCCTTGGAGTAGTCGGACCCCTTCAAAATAGCACTTTTTTCATCCTATGACATTAGTTTTTCCGCGTCGTGTCCTACAGAATACCCTCTATAAATGGGTCAGCAGTCCTATTCTCTGCTTGCCCGCTACCTTTACAATAAGAGATGAAAAGGGGGAAGATTCATGGAGAAAAGCCCAAATAAAAAACTGATTCCAGATGAACCGGAATGGTTTCGTATTGGAAAAGACGCCTGTCAGGTCATAGGAAAGCTGACAAGCGCGAAAGACCTTGCGTTCTATCTCCGGCACCCGGAAGCCTTTATCCGTCTACTGGCCATCCGCCGTACCGCCGTTTTGCTGTTATCAGACGCAGTACCGTTGCTGGCAAAGATTCTGGATGACCCCCTGGAGAATGAACAAAACCTGGATGAAGCCGCATGGGCAATCAAACGTATCGTTCGAAACCGCGGACTTGCCTGGTTTTCTAAAACCGCCCATACAGAGCGCTATGACGGCACAGAGCCACCAGCCTCCCGTTACGGTGTACAGATAAAAGAAACAGAAACAATGCAAAACCCTGCCGTTGCGAACAGGTCAAATCTGGAAATTCTTCCGGACGATGAAATTCTGTTGCGGATACAAATGGATGAAAATAAGGTGCGCATTGACTTCTCCATGTTGCCCTGGGTGAAAAAAAACATCCGGTATCTGTTACAAGAGCTTATTCAGGTTCTCTTTAAAGGCCTGAATTTACTAGCTAAGTTCTTTGTTCATATTTTGAAAAAAAGCTTTCACGCCATGGGTAGCGGGGTGGCTCAGGGTTTACTTTCTATCAAAAACCGGCGTATTGAAAGAAATGAAAGACAGACCACAAGCGAAACACCACAAAAAATTTTTTCACATGGGTTGGATCAGGTTCAAAATCACATTGATGTTGCAGCCAGCAGTGCCGTTGATACAAGTGAAAAGGGTGTTCTGTGGATTGGTCTGGAAGACGGATCCACCTCAATAAAAAAAAGCATACCACAAATACTGACCCCCGCGATTGTGATGGCCACGGCCACAGTTGGCGTAGGACCACCCCGGCAAAACAGTTTGCGGGTTACCGATATTCACCGTACACAGTTTTCAGACCTAAACCACTGCAAAAAGCCCTATGGCTCATGGAAAAAGAAAAAAAGGGGGCATAGCATGTTTAAATTATTGTTCTACCCGGTTCGTCTGGTAAAGCAGCACTGGGTTTTTACACTCGTCGTCCTCCTCACCTTTTATGGCATGCTCGGTTTTAACCAATTGGGCCGCCGTTTTGTCAACCAGATCAATCCCACTGCCCTACATGCCAATGATCGCATGGTCACGATTGTGCAAACCTCCTTGCGGCAGTTTTTCCAGGTCCCAACAACCACACTTGACCAGGAAAACAGTCAGGCCAAGCAAAGCGAAGAAAGCAGGCATACGGCTACCAATGTCGATGCAACAGCCACGACGAAAGAAAGCCTTGACCGTTATCTGATTACAGCCCCCAAGGGACTCTACCTCCGTGAAATGCCGTCTTCTTCAGGTCTTAAAGTGGTTTTGATGCCACATGCGACTACTTTAACTGTGCTTGATGAGGAAAAAACAGATGAACTAGGCCAGCGCTGGCGCCTGGCACAATACAATGGAAAAACCGGCTGGGCCATGGAGAAGTGGATATCGCCATTAAATGAATGATATTATTTCATCCCAAAAAGTCACTAAGTGACTTTTTGGTGCAAGTTATCGTCAGATAACTTGCACCAGCATTCGCAGAATGCTGGGTAATCGTGTTGATTTGTCCCATATTGCAACTTTGTTGCAATCTCTCGCAAGAAAACTTGCGGGAGAAAGTCGTGAAGCGACTTTCTGGGGTACAATCATGACACCCCACCAGAAGAGCCTGCTATCTTCTTACCGGTTATAAAAAAGGATGGAGCTAATATGGACAATGCATACATGGACAGGCGTAGAATATGGTGCAAAACACTGCTGAAACATCTACAAACGCTGAACGGTTTTATTGTCACATTCACAGAGGAAATGTCTGGAGGCCTGTCAACGGACAAGCACACAAGCAACGCAGCCGCCGAAGAAAAAATGCGTGAAAAAAAGCAAAAACTGCAACAAAAAAACCAGGAAATTACCGCCTGTCTGGATGAAATAACCTCGCTGACCAATGCTTGGCATCTTTTTGTTCAAGACACGGAAAAGCAACAACATTGGATGTATCCCTTTCAGTACCGAAAACTTGGTAAAGAAACCAACAACCAGCTCGCAGAAAAACAACAGAACGTGCAAACCCTGCTTCTGCAAAAACGACTCCTGGAAGAAGATCTGCGTCACCAGAACGATGTGGCTGCACGGGAAAGCCTCCTGCTGCACAAGGAATCAGATGCCTATAAAGAAGTGGGTTGTGCGCTGGACCAGAGGAAGCAGGTCATCGATGATTTGCTCATTCTTTTGCCAGGTATTCCGGAATTGGCGCTGGTTTGTTTGAATCCTGCTGAACCGGAAGCGGCCATGAACCTGCTGTCGTAAAATTGCCATTTTCATGACTTCATAGAAAATGTGTCCTTTTCGTGTTCGCACAGAACTTGCTAAAAATGCTGCGTATTTTCAGAATTTCGTACCTAAAGTCTTTTTTGAATTGTTTTTTGTCTTTTTATCCGATATGATAGACAGGGTAAGAAAAAAACCGCAAGGCAGGCTTGCCCTGAAGCCTATGACATGTACAGAGGGACCCATGGATTTTATTGCCCCAAATATCAACGAACTACTCATTCAAAAAGTACAGGACATACAGTCGCGCTTACCTGTGAAAATGACACTGGTAGGTTCTTTGGCGTCGTCCTTTGCAACAGTTTTATCGGAGACCGCTGACCAGCAGGCTGCTGAAGCTGCTGCCACCAAGGCCACGGAAAACAGCCTTGGTCTTTCTGCCTCTGCGTATAATGGTTTGGCCTCTTCAGAAACCGAACCAACAGCTTTGTATGCAGGTCTGTTGGGCAAACAAGGCCTTTCTGCGGAATCCCTGCCAACGACCATTCCAGGTACTTCGGCATTGACAAACGCCTCTGCCGTTTTCTGGCCGAAGCTGAACGCTGAACAGGTGCAAAAATTAATGCCCCGCATCGATGCTGCCATCGCTGCGGGTGCTACCGAGCAAAGCATAGACCCCAACCTGCTGCGTGCCATGATCAAACAGGAATCTTCTTTTCAGCCTTTTTCCATTTCTAAAAGCGGTGCTATGGGACTGATGCAACTGATGCCGGGAACAGCTAAAGATTTGGGTGTTCAGGATCCGTACAACGTAGAAGAGAATATCCGTGGTGGTGCTCAATACTTCAAGGAACAGCTGAACCGGTTTGGCGGAGACTTATCCTTGGCGCTGGCAGCCTATAACGCCGGTCCCAATGCGGTGATTGCAAACAATGGCATCCCCCCCTATGCAGAAACCGAGGATTTTGTAAAAAAAGTGCTTAGCTATTACAACATGTATCGTGTTGCTTCATTGTAAAAAAGTTTCATAAAAATAACGAAACACGCATAGTAATGCGTGTTTTTTTGATATGACAGAACCCCTTTAATGCAGTCAGCTTCGTGGAAAGCTCTCTGTTTACGAACCCACAGCATCCCTTATAAACACCCTGCTTCCGAACCAGCAGCATGCCTCATAAACACCCTGCTTCCGAACCCACAGCATGCCTTATAAACACCCTGCTTCCGAACCCACAGCATCCCTTATAAATACCCTGCTTCCGAACCAGCAGCATTCCTTATAAATACCCTGCTTCCGAACCAACAGCATCCATTTTAAGCGCCGGGTTTGCATTCATATCTAGACCAGAAAAGACTCCCGTCCTCGCGCGAATGGTGCCCATACAGGCAATCATAGCCGCGTTGTCCGTACACAAAACAGGGCTTGGGTACAGACAGTCAATGCCATTATCCTGACATTTTCGCAGCAATTCTTTCCGCAAGGCACCATTGGCCGCAACCCCTCCAGCCAGACAAACCGTTCCATAGCCATATTCCTTGGCCGCCATCACTGCCTTGTCCGTTAAAATATCCACCACCGCATACTGAAAAGATGCGCAAATATCGGCGATCGGCACCATCTCACCTTTTTGCTCAAAACTGTGAATCCTGTTAATGACAGCCGTTTTCAAACCACTGAAACTAAAATCGTAAGGTGCTTCTGAAAAGGTAACTTTTGGAAACGCAAACGCATCCAACTTTCCTTCCTTTGCCATTCTATCGACAGCTGGACCGCCAGGGTAGCCAAGACCCAACACACGGGCCACTTTGTCAAAGGCTTCACCAGCCGCATCATCGCGCGTCCTGCCAATGATACGGTGCCTGGTAAAAGAGTCTACACCCACCAGGTGGCTGTGACCGCCTGAAACCACCAGGCAAAGAATCGGCGGTTTCAGGGTGGGATGTTCCAGATAATTGGCAGCAATGTGCCCTTCTATGTGGTGAACCCCCACACAGGGCAAGCCGGCCGAAAACGCCAACGCCTTTGCCGCCGTCACACCCACCAGCAAAGCCCCCACCAAACCGGGCCCCTGGGTAACTGCCACTGCATCCAAATCCTGCAAAGCAACATCTGCTGTTTTCAACGCCTGATCCACCACTCTCAAAATGGCCCCGACATGCTCTCGCGAAGCCAATTCTGGCACCACACCGCCATATTCGCCATGCAAATCGATCTGAGAAGCAATGATATTTGATAAGATACGGCGGCCATCTGCTACGACGGCCGCCGAGGTTTCATCACAACTGGTTTCTATTCCAAGGACATAAAAAGGTTTCATAGCAGCACTCCTGCATCCTGTGATCCATTGCACCCATTATTGGTTTACCAAAATTATTGATCTCAATGCGCCCATCCCCGAGTTTCCTCCCAAACACCTAGGTTACCGGAACACCCACGTTGAGCAAGGCTGGCTGCAATACATTGAACTGTAGTTTGTCATCTGTTACATCCACAGCAATCTGGTTTCCAGGCACAATAATACCCGTCAGGAACTCTTCTGCCAACTCGTCTTCGATATGCCTTTGCACCGTTTTGCGTAAGGGTCTGGCCCCAAATTTCGGATCAAAGCCTTTCTCTAGCAAAAAGTCTTTGGCACTGTCAGAAAATGTGATAGTCATTCCTTTATTCATCAGGTCTTTCGATACGTCCGTCAACATCATATCTATAATCTTTCGCAGATCTTCTTTTGTTAATGCATCAAAAACAACCGTCTCATCAATGCGGTTGATAAATTCCGGCCTGAAAATTTCCCGAATGGCTTCCTGCACTTTTTTCTCCATCAATGCAGCATCGGAAGTCCCAAAGCCAATACCGCCGCTGCGGAAACTGGTTCCCGCATTCGAGGTCATAATGAGGATGGTGTTTTCAAAGCCAACCGTGCGTCCATTGCTGTCCGTTAAGCGGCCGTCTTCCATAATCTGCAGCAGCATGTTGAAAACATCGGCATGTGCCTTTTCAATTTCGTCGAGTAAAAGTACTGAAAATGGATTGCGCCGCACTTTCTCGGTCAGCTGTCCTCCCTGATCAAAGCCAATGTAGCCAGGAGGAGCACCAATGAGTTTCGACACGGTATGCTTTTCCATGTACTCCGACATATCCAAACGAATGAGGGATTTTTCTGAACCGAATAGATCCTCTGCCAGCGCTTTGGCTAATTCCGTTTTACCAACACCCGTGGGTCCAACAAAGAGGAAGGTACTGGGACGCTTGCGGCTTCTTAAATCCGCCCGGGTCCGACGAATAGCACGTGACAGTGCTGAAATTGCCAAATTCTGTCCAATCACACGACCGTGCAGACGCTCTTCAAGTTTCAAAAGCTTACCTGCTTCTGTTTCATTCACCTTCTGCACCGGAATGCCCGTCCAGGATTCTACCACCGCAGCGATATCTTCCAGTGTTACGTCCATCTCAGCGGATCCCGCATTCAAGGTCTGAATACGCTCCTTGATGCGATATTCCCCCGTTTTAAATTCTGCTGCCCGGGCATAATCGCCTGCGGCAGAGGCAGCTTCCATCTCATTTTCAAGGGCAGCATATTCTTCATTTAAGCGGGATAATTCCAGCAAAGCACTGTTCTTTAGGTTAACACGCGAACCAGCTTCATCAATGACATCGATGGCCTTATCCGGCATAAAACGGTCGTGAATATACCGGGAAGCCAACTGCACCGCTGATGACAGCACTGCATCTGAATATCTGACCTGATGGTGGTCTTCATAATAGTGTCGGATTCCTTTGACAATTTCCAGTGTTTCTTCATCGGTAGGCTCTTTAACAACGACGGGTTGAAAGCGCCTTTCCAATGCAGCATCTTTTTCGATGTGCTTGCGGTAATCTTCCAGGGTGGTCGCTCCGATCACCTGCACATCTCCCCTTGCCAGTGCCGGCTTTAAGATATTGGCTGCGTTCATGGCACCACCTTCGGCTTCTCCGGCCCCTACAATGCTATGAACTTCATCAATTACCAGTATAACGGTACCTGAAGCACGCGCTTCATCCACAATGGCTTTCATGCGCGCTTCAAACTGGCCGCGAAACTGGGTTCCGGCAACAACAGCAGCCAGGTCGAGCAGATAAATCTCAGCATCCGCCAACTTTACCGGCACCTGTCCCTCCACAATGCGGACTGCCAGACCTTCTGCAATGGCTGTTTTCCCGACACCCGGTTCACCAATCAGCACCGGATTGTTTTTGTTGCGCCGGTTCAAAATCTGTATCACCCGCTCTATTTCTTTATCACGTCCTATAATACGGTCGATTTTTCCTATTCTGGCCTTGTCATTCAGATTGGTACCAAAAGCATCCAGGTTTTTCCGACTGCTGCTCCGCTTTTCTTTGGGCAGTCTGCTCTGTGTGTCTGTGTTGACCCCACTTTGCTCATGCTGATTTTTTGATGCGGCATCTGTCTTTTCATCCTGAGGCACATCCGATACCGGTTGTCCGCCCATGGAAGGGTTCATGGCCGATAGGGCAGACTGCAAAAACTGCATCATATTGCCGTTGCCATCCGACCCTGTACCCCCTTCGTTCATCTTTTCCAACATCTCATCCATGTTCACATTGCCCATCATACCCGACATTTGCTCGTTCAGGTTCTCAAAATCTTCCTGATTCATACCGGACTGGGCCAACAACTCATTCAGGGGTGCTACCCCCTGTTTTTGTGCACAGGGAATGCATAAACCCATCGGTTCTTTGACCCCGTTACTTACCTTCGTCATAAAAATGACGGCAATATTCTCTTTGCAAATGCTACATTTAATCATCTTTATACCCCATTCGTCCTCGTCGAGTTTGAACAAAACTTACTGAAAATGTTGCGCATTTTCAGATTTATACCCCATGTATCCTAGTCGAGTTTGCACAAAACTTACTGAAAATGCTGCGCATTTTCAGATTT
>JBBRWP010000066.1:0-13186 GCA_038249175.1 Acetivibrionales bacterium | reverse complement strand
TGTTTCTCGCCATGTGGTACTTTTTTTCCGCACCCACTTTCACAACGGCCGCAGCTGGTGTTGTTTGGGCCACATTGGCGCTTTGCCTCTTAAACACTGCCTACACGGTTGTCAATATCCCTTACGGTTCTTTGACACCGGAACTGACGAAAGATTATAAGGAACGCACGACTTTGAACGGTTTCCGCTTTAGCTTTGCTGTTGTCGGCACCATACTCGGCGCAGCCATTGTCAGTCCCCTTGTCGATTTGGCCGGTGCCGATAAACGTGCCGGATTTTCTCTGGTCGGTCTCATCTTTGGTTTGGTGATGGCCGGCACCATTTTAATCACTTTCTTTTCCGTGCGTGAGCCCGATCATAAAAACACACCCCGGCCTACAGAAAAGTTTTTTGCCACTTTTCTGGCTGTTTTCAAGGATAGAACCTATTTACGCTTGTTGCTCGTTTACGCCTGCAACCTGACGGGCATTACCTTTGTCCAGACCATTTTGGTCTACTACTTTAAATATTTATACAAAAATGAGGGTATGACCACCATAGCAATGATTTTGCTCCTCGTGACGGCCATGGTATGCGTTCCAATCTCCGTCCTGGTGGCCAAAAAAATTGGTAAAAAAAGAACGTACCAGATTGCTCTGGCCATTCTCACCGTCTCTGTCATGGCTATTTTCTTCTTTGGCCACACGGTGGGTATGAACTTTACTCTTGGTGTCATGATCTTTGCCGGTATTGGCATCGGATTTGGTTATGTGCCGCCTTTCGCCATGCTGCCGGACGTCATAGAAGTGGACGCGATACAAAACGGTACCAGAAAAGAGGGCGCTTATTACGGCATGTGGACCTTTGTTTCCAAACTGGGCGTTGCCCTTGCTCCGGCACTCAGCGGTCTGTTTTTGGGATTATCCGGCTTTGTTGCGGATACAGTTGCCTCCCCTGAAACGCTAATGACCATCCGCTTGGTTTTCGGACCCATTCCAGCAGCCATCTTTATTCTTGGTATTGTCCTTGTGCAGAAATATCCGTTGGATGAAAAAACGTATGATGAGATACTTTCGATGTCTTAAATATAACGGTTCAAACGGACATTGATAATTCTGGTGTAAGAGCTCTAATTTCGGTCCCAGAGGGGTTGAAATTGAGTGAAAATGGTGAAAACATGGTAAACCTTTCACAGCAAAAGAACCCACAAGGACAAATCCTTGTGGGTTCTTTTGGGACTTCAACACACTCATAGGACATTGATTTTAAAATCTGTGTCTACTTTTTAAACTTTAATCCGGAAATCAGCTTTTTGCCTTTTTTAAGTTGTTCCGCATAAGCTTTTTTGATCAGTTTTATAATTTCATCGTTCTCTATTGTTTTGCCTGCAGTTTCTTTTCGAATAATGACCGTCATGACCTCAATATAAGCGTAGCCAAAGGCCGCCGTGATGGTCGCTGCGGTCGTACCACTGATCATACCGCCTGCAACTGTACCCACTCCGGGCAGGAACTTAAACGCATTCGCAACAACGCTTCTTCCTAAAATAACCGCTCCACCCGTGCCGCCAATGGCACTCACAATGGCCGCGAGTTGGAATTTATCTATTTTCACCCCGAAAATGCTTGTGATATGCGCGATCATACCAATTTGTGCCGGCACAAGTAACGCTGCGTCTGCAAAGGGAATCGGGGCAAAGCCAGTAACAAATGCTCCTGTTGCATAGGGTATGACTGATGTTCTGGCAAAACTTACTTTCCTGGCGATGTTGACTTTCTGAGCGTTGATAAAAGCCCTTTGAACCGCTTCGTCAATGCATCCAAATGTAATATCCACCAACTCCGTCAGGCCAAAGGGAGGCAACTTAACAGAATCCGTTATGACCATCTCTTTTGCCAGGGTGCAGACAATGTTGGCAACCGGTAAATTAAGATCCCGTAAATATTGTTCAAATGTTAAGTAATCCTGTCCTATACATTGGGTGAGTACTAGAACTACGGGTAACTTCTCTGAGAACTCTTTCATCCATTCTATCTCAAAATCTTCTATGCGATTCGACCCGGCATGGATGCAATACCAGACAACATGAATGAATTCTTCTTTTTTATCAAGCTCAGCTCTTTTTTTTATTTCACTCAGAATTTCTTCTTTAATTTCCTTTTGTACATCTGCATTCAACTCTAATCCTTTTGTATCATAAATCGCAACAGGTACACCTTTTTTCATAATTTTACTCAGATGTTTGGTTACTGGCTTGCCGATCCCTGTCTCAACAAGATTTTCTCTAAACACACTGTTAATGATGGTACTCTTTCCTACGCCGGTTTTCCCTATAATCATAATATTGGCAATACCCATTGATTCAACCTCTTCATCTATTTTCTTCAAAAGCATGTCCACTAAATTAAGATCCATCTGCGTTACCTACCTCCAGAACCAATGCCTAAGACTGAGCATCACTGTGTTTGATTGCTTCCTCCACGAAAGCACTGAGTGGCAGCCCTCAAGCGGCCGCTGCAAGGGCAGCTTTGCGGTGCAGTTTTGCAATCCCCTTTTCTGTTTGACAACAGCCTATTCTTGACGAAACTTTATGCTATACTTAAAAAATGCAAATGAATTTTTATGACCTCTTTATGATACCACTAGAAGCCAGTGGGTTAAAGGATGCCAGAAAGAAACTTCTGGTATTTGCAAAAGGTGACGTGCTTGAACTGGGTACGGCAACCGGTGTGAACCTGCCTTTTTATGAGATGGCACAAGTGAATCGTCTAATTTTGTCTGACACGGATGATGTAGCGACTCTGAAAAAACGACTATCGCATCGGACAAAAACGATGCCTCAAAACGTTCTTGATTATATGCAGGCAGATGCACAAAACATACCTTTTAAAAACGATACGTTCGATACAGTAGTCAGTACCCTGATTTTTTGCAGTGTACCTGATGTGGATAAAGGTTTGGCCGAAATACGGAGGATTCTAAAGCCAGGTGGTTCTTTTATCTTTTTAGAACATGTCATTTCATCGAATCCTACCCTGGCGGCTGTGATGCATGGCATAACCCCGGCATGGAAACGGATGGCGCATGGCTGCCATTTGGATCGAAACTTTGAAAACGCTCTACGGAACAACGGTTTTAGTTTGTCGAAAACACTTTCGTTCGGTAAAGACATTTTTTACGGCGGTGTCGCAAAAGCAGCCGAATCAAGTCAAACTTTCAAAAATACACCATAAATGCTTTCTTTGAACGATATCATATGATTCTGGTGTAAGAACTCCGATTTCGACTCCGAAGGAGGCAAAATTGATTAAAAATGCCCAATTTGATGCCAATATCGCAGTCTGTGCGCCGCGATTTGGCATCAAATTGAATCATTTTCGAATTTTTACGGTAGAATCATCATATGATTCTATAATAAATACCGCAACACATACTACATTTTATATGGTTATAACCGCAAAACTATTTATAATCGAGTCGTTTTGCGGTATAATTTTGAAAAAACGGATAAAGATAGTCGGTATTATGTGGAAAAAGATGAAACTGCTTGTATTTCACGATATCGCTCTGAAAAACCAACCAATATTTTAGCCTTTTAAAACGATTGAAAAGGAAGGTGATGGCAATGATTTTACGTCCTGCATACATAGACCGGGTGATGTCTTATGTCGATACACCCTTCGTCAAAATTCTTTCCGGCGTTCGCCGCTGCGGGAAGTCCAGCATTTTGAAAATGGTCATGGGTAAGCTTCTTGAGTTGGGCATTGCTGAGGACAGAATTCTTTTTTATAGCTTTGAGTCACTTGAACACGATGACATTATGACGGCAAAGCTGTTGTATAATGAGGTCAAGGGAAAGCTCTGCAAAGAGGGCAAAACCTATCTCTTCTTTGACGAGATACAGGAAGTGAATAACTGGGAAAAAGCAGTGAATTCATTTATGACCGATTTTGATGTAGATATCTATGTTACCGGGTCTAACTCGCGAATGTTGTCCTCTGAAATTTCCACTTATCTTACAGGGCGCTATATCAGTTTCCACGTCTTCACGCTGTCTTTTGCAGAGTATCTAGATTTCCGCAAAGCATACGGCACAGTCGATGCTCTGTATCCTGAGTTTGCCCGTTATTTACGGTTTGGCGGCTTCCCTGCGACGCATCTTAAAGAATACACCGCCGATGAAACCTATACCATTGTCAAGGACATCTATAATTCGACAATTTACACGGATATCGTCAAACGAAATCAAATCCGCAAAGTAGATCAGTTAGAGCGCATTGTCCGCTTTGCCTTTGACAATATCGGCAGGACCTTTTCGGCCGCCGCCATTTCCAGGTTTCTGAAGTCTGAACGGCGAACCATAGACAACGAAACAGTGTACAACTATTTGAGTAAGCTGGAAAGTGCTTTCATTTTGCATCGCTGTTCCCGCTATGATATACAAGGCAAAGAACACCTGAAGACACAAGAAAAATTCTATGTGTGCGATGCCGCTATGCGATACAGTGTCTTGGGCTACACAGCCGACAGCGTAGCTGCCATGCTTGAAAACATTGTTTATTTAGAGCTGCTGCGGCGCGGCTACGAGGTGAATGTCGGACAGATTGCCAGCGGTGAAATTGATTTTGTGGCGACACGGCTGGAAAACAAAATTTACATACAAATTGCTCAGAAGATTGAACGCGAAGAGACTGAGAAGCGGGAATACGGTCGTCTCCTGGATATTCGGGATAACTATCCCAAGTATGTCCTCCGCACGGATGAATTTGCCGGCGGCAACTACGAGGGTATTCAGACCATGCATGTTGCTGACTTTTTACTTTCGCAAGATTATTAGCTTGAGACCCATGCTAAGAATGATTCTGGTGTAAGAACTCCAATTTCTGACCTGCAGAGGCTGAAATTGATTGAAAACGACCAATTTCAGGGCAATCTCGCAGTCTGCGCGCCGCGATTTGGCATCAAATTGGTTCATTTTCGAGTTCTTACGGTAGAATCATGAATACTTCCAGTTTTAGTGCTCCGGATCCAGCACCTGCTACTTTGAAGACAGCGGTTTTGCTCTGAAATCATGGACTATTTCCGCATTGAAAAAATCCATAGAGAACCGTTTTCCGCAAATGATATACTGAACCCAGTATTTCTAGCGGAAAGGGTCGTATGAAAGCGCTGAAACTTGGATTTTTACAAAAAATAATCATTGTTGTTCTGGCAGTTATCCTCATTGCCTCCATAGTCACAGCTGTTTGGCTTTCCGGGATGATGGCCAGTCAGATGTCTTCAGCAGAGCAGTTTTCGCAAAGTATCCATGCAGAAAAACCCCATGTTTTCATCCTCGTTTCCAACATTGATATGAGTTTTCGGGAGGCTTTTCTTGTTGGCGCCCATCATGCCGCCGAAGACAACGACATTGATTTGGAAGTCGCTGACGCCGTAAACACAGGAAGCCCGGAAACCTATGCCAATGCCATGGCCGCCGCTGTTGCTGCACGTGTCGATGGCATTATATTGCAGCCTGCCTGGCGGGAAGCTCTGACTGATGCTGTCAAACAGGCGGAAGATAAAGCCATCCCTTTTATGACCGTGGAAGAAGATGTCACCACATCCGGCCGCATTTCCAACATCGGGTTTAACTCGTTTGAGTTCGGCAATCTCATTGCACGGCTGGCCGGGGAGGCAAGCAATTATCAGTGCAAAATCGCCGTGGTCTTTCGGGGTCTTAATCAGGACAACGGCATGGAAAGCAACTTAAAAATTGCCGGGTTGCATGACATCGCAGCCCATTACGGCGGTATGAAAATTGTACGCATCGAACAGGGAACCAATGCCTTTTTTGGAGCAGAAGAAACGATACGGGATATATTAACACAAAACCCCGAAGTAAACACCCTTATCTGCATGACAGCCCGTGATACGGTTGCCGCCGCCCAGACAGTACTGGATTTGAACCGGCTGAAAGATGTACAGATTATCGGAACCGACCTAACCCCTGAAATACAAATACTCCTGGATAAAAAAGTGTTATATGGCACCATCTCCAGAAACCCGGAGCGTATTGGCTATCAAAGTGTTGAAGCCATGGCCAGGCATCTATCAGGAAAAGCGGTGCCGGATTTTATCGATGTTGGTTTGGAAGCCATGAAGAAGTGAACGGGAGAGCGCCATGCTGCGTGTGCTACACGGTCTATCAAACACCATACGGAAAAGATTCATTCTACTTTTTTTATCCACCACCTTGCTCACAAGCACGGTCAGTTTGTATATCTTTTTTACCTATGCCAACCTGACAGAAAATATGGGCAGTATGTTTGCCACATCCACCATGCTAGATGGCATGCTGACCGACCTGGACACAGCCAATACAAATCTTTACAGCTTTTTGGAATCACGCAATAACGACAACCTTCTTAATTTCAGTAAAATGGCCGACCGACTGCAACTGTTTTCTGATGAAGCCCATACAAACCAACCGACAGACCTTTATCTGGAAGATATTGCACGCATGATACCCAGCTATTTGGCAGAAGCCCGTTTGGCCATTGATACCCGACGAGCCAGAGACCCGGCGTACATTTCCCATTACGACCTGGCCAACAAAACCATGGGCTATATCCGCAGCTACTCGGATGCCTTGAATATTCGCCAATTGCAAAAGAATACCACCCTGTACCAGAACCAAAGCCGCTATATGGGTTGGTTGAAGACGGCCAGTATTGTTATGATTGCCGACTTAATTATCTTAAGTGTGCTTTTGGTCCTCTATATGACCTACAAAATGACAGACCCGATTTTAAAACTGGCACGTGCTTCCGAAGAGATATCCAAAGGCAATTTTGATACGCCTGAAATACCGGTTACCGGTGAAGAAGAACTGCGCGTGATGGCGCAGGCTTTTAACGGCATGAAGAATTCAATTCGCACCTACATCCGTGAAATTCATGACCAGTCTGAAACCGAGAGCCTGTTAATGGAACAACAAATGCAAAATATGAAAATGCAGAACCTTCTGGATTCTTCCCGCCTGCAAGCCCTCCAGGCCCAGATTAACCCGCATTTTCTTTTCAATACATTAAATGCGGGTGTTCAACTGTCTATGATGGAGGGGGCTGACCGGACAACAGAATTCTTAGGAAATCTTTCCGACCTCTTCCGTTACAACATTCAAAATCCGGACGCCATTGTCACATTGCAGGATGAAGTGTCCCATGTCCGGGCATACACGGAACTGATGAAAGTCCGTTTCGGCACTTCCATACAGTTTTTGTTTGATATCGATGAAGCCGCCTTGTCGGTTGGCATCCCTCCTTTATCCATCCAAACCATCGTTGAAAACGCCTGCATCCATGGTCTTGGGAACAAAGAAAGCGGCATGATTCGCATCCGTATCAGTGAATCCACGACCCTGGTCACCATCAGTATCAGCGACAACGGCAGCGGCATGGAAGCAGACATTATCCATGATATTTACAAGCGAACCGATGAAATGCTTTCCGATATCCCTGGTAAGAAAAGCGGACATACCACCGGCATTGGTCTGGTGAACGTGATACAGCGACTGCGTATTTTTACGGGACAAACAAATGCACTGGAAATTCTTTCAGAATCGGGTGTCGGCACAACAGTGACCATTCGGCTGAAAAGAGACAGGGTTGCAAGCGATGACAATGCGCTGCTGGTGTGATGCGTATAGAACAACCAATGAAGGACTTTTACAAAGAACATTTTTGTCGACTGCACTTTACCGTTTGCATGAAAGCAGCAACATCGCTGCCTGTCAGTACTGAAAACATGACAAGGTACATTGCGACAGCCAAAAAAACCAGGAAGAGGGTAATACTATGCTAAAACTGATGGTGGTCGATGATGAACAGATTGTATTGGATGCTGTACGCTTTATCATCGAGCACGATACAGCCGCATTCACACTGGTCGCCACCGCAAAATCCGGCAGAGAAGCCATTTTAAAAGCCGAGCAGGTGTTGCCCGATCTGATCTTAATGGATATAAAGATGCCGGGGATTAACGGATTGGAAGCGATACGCGAAATACGCCAACGCCTGCCCGGCATGAAGTTTATTGTTATTTCTGCTTATGAGCAGTTTCAATATGCACGCGAAGCCATCGAACTGGGTGTTTTGGATTATATCGTCAAACCACTGAAACGGCAGACACTCGTAGAAAAGCTTTCGCTTACTGCTGCGGCACTGGATTCTGAAAAGACGAAGCGGCAACGGGATCTAGAAAATATGGAAAAACTGGAAAAACTACTGCCTGTTTTGGAGCAGGGCTTTATCCACGCCATTTTGTTGCACCGTGAACTCGGGGGTGAAATTGAAAAATACCGGGACCTCTTTGACTTATCCGCCAGCCATGCCTATATGCTGGTCCTTGAATTCCACGACCCGAACGCCGTCGGTTCAGACAATGCCATTGGCTCCGGCATTCTGGGTCAAAACCTGCTGCCAACGGTCTATGATTTATTAAAAAAGCATCCGGTTGTATTGGTCGGCCCTATGATTGTGAACCGCATTGTCGCCTGCATTATGACATCCGATGCAAGCCACGAATATGGACAACGGCTTTCGGCCATTAATCGGGCTGCCGAAGTGGCCGATGCGCTGTCAAAGATAACAGATTTGGTTTGCTGCATTGGCATCGGTGGCTTACGCCCTGTCAATGAAATGGGCGCTTCCATGGACGAAGCCATACGCGCATTGCATCAACTGCCCGAAGGCGGCATTATGCACATTATGGACGTTAACCCCGACGCCCTCCTGCCGAGAGATCTGAACCATCTGGAACGTTTGCTGACTGAAAAAATAGAATATGGCGAGGCCGGGGAACTTGACACCGTGCTAGACCAGGTGTTTTCCAGTGTAGATTTAAAGGAAATGCAATGCCGCAATAAACTCATTGAGTGGGTTGTCGTGGCCCACCGTATTGCCATGGAAAACAACGTACAGGAAGACAGCTTGCTGAACTACCAAACCTACCTGGCAGAAATGCCTCCCTTTTCAGAGACACAGCGGTTTCAGGACTGGTGCATGCGCCGTTTTCAGCTCCTGGCCAACCGTATTCATGCGGTTCGACTGGGAAAGACAAGCAAAATTATTGAAGCAGCGAGAAAAATGATGGATACCGAATACCCAAACGAAATATCTCTGGAGAGCATCTCAAGCCATGTCAATATCAGCCCAAGATATTTTTCAAAACTCTTTAAAGAAGAAACCGGCACCAACTTTATCGACTATTTGACAAATTTGCGGATGAACCGGGCCAAAGAACTCATGACCGGCACCGATAAGTCCATTAAAGAAATCTGTTATGCCGTCGGTTATGCCGACCCTAACTATTTTAGCCGTTTATTTAAAAAACAGACCGGCCTTTCCCCCACAGAATTTCAGGGAGGTAGAATATGAAACAGCCTGCGTATTGCAACAGGAAAAACAAAAGAAAATCCATTTACTGTTTAATTCTTGGCATGGCTTTACTACTAACCGCTTGTGGCAGCACCCCCGTTCCAGAAAAAACACACACATTAAAAATCGGACTCCTGATTGATTCTGTGGTGGTGGAACGGTGGCAGCGGGATAGGGATATATTTTCTGCGCGGGCCAAAGAACTGGGTGCAGAAGTAATTGTGCAGAATTGCAACGAAGACAATGCCTTACAGGAAACGCAGATTCGGGAAATGGCCAATGAAAATGTGGATGTTCTGGTAGTCATCCCTTTTGATAAGGACGGCCTTTCAGATGCCATCAAATCCGCACGAAAACGGGGAATCCCCGTCATCGCCTATGACCGCCTCATTCGCAATGCCGGCGTGGACCTTTATGTTTCTTTTGATAATGTAAGGGTCGGTGAAATGATGGTTGGCGGTCTGGTGGAAAAAGTACCCGAAGGGCAATATGTTATTATTAACGGTTCCCCGCTGGATAACAACGCCTATCTTTTTAATGAAGGCTATAAAAATGCGCTAAGTAAAGCGATGCAAGCCGGCAAAATTGAAATTCTCTCTGAAACGTGGGCAGAAGCATGGCGCCCGGAAGATGCCTACAACACGGTAACTGCCTTACTCGATGATAAGAAAAATATTGATGCCGTCATTGCTGCGAATGATGGTTTGGCTGACGGGGTGATTCGTGCCATCACGGAACATCGCATGGCCGGACTCATTCCCGTTGTCGGCCATGATGCTGATATCTCCGCCTGTCAGCGTATTGCTGAAGGCACACAGCTCTTAACGGTTTACAAGCCCATCAAAGAATTGGCACAGGCCGCTGCAGAAGCGGCAGTAAAACTGGGCAAAGGTGAAAAAATCACAACAACAGACAGCATTTTTGATGGCAGTGCCGATGTGCCCTATTTGAAGTTCCAACCGGTTTTTGTCAACCGGGACAACCTCGTGCAAACTGTTATCCGGGACGGCTTTCATACTTATGAAGATGTGTATCGCAACGTGCCCGAAAACGAACGGCCGGCAAAGGATTAATGCCTGACCCATCTCAACTTAATCCTTTTCATCTCCCTGCAAAGGATTAATGCCTGACCCATCTCAACTTAATCCTTTTTATCTTCCGTTCTCCGATAAGGATACAAGAAACCGCGCTGCTTTGCCAGGATGGTTTCTTTCGTCTGCGAAAAACAAGGCTGTTTCTGTCCTGGATTTTTCAGACGACTGGCTTCGATAGTTAATCAACATAGCATTATTTTCTCAGTAACAAACTGTTTTAGACAATCTGTGCTATCCCATTTCACAACCTACTTTAACTGGCAGAAAAAGTACAGGTATTACACCAAAATGTACAGAGACGTCCGGCATCTCATTCGATAGAATGCAAGTCGAGGTGGCAAACAAGCGGTGCAGCATTTGCATCGCACAGGCCGTCTCTACAAAGATTCATGAGGAGGAAAAAGGAATGAAACGGATTTTATCTCTGCTCCTGACATTGGCACTCATCACATCCATGCTGCTCATTGGTGGCTGCGGTACAAGTAACAGCAAGATGGTCGGTGTAGCCATGCCGACAAAGTCCCTGCAACGTTGGAATCAAGACGGCGAAAACATGAAAAAAGCCTTGGAAGCTGCCGGTTTCACAGTAGTTCTAGAATACGCAAATGACAAAGTAGACCAACAAGTCACACAGATTGAAAACATGATTACCAAAGGATGCAAAGTTATCGTCATCGCATCCATCGACGGCACAGCCCTCAAAGGCGTGTTGGCTTCTGCTGCAAAAGAAGGCATCAAAGTTATCGCTTATGACCGCCTCATCAGAGACTCCGGTGATGTAGACTACTATGCCACCTTCGACAACTACCTCGTCGGAAAAATCCAGGGCGATTACATTGTCAAAACCCTTGGGCTGGATGCCGGCAAAGGCCCCTTCAACATGGAAGCTTTCGGTGGTTCACCGGATGACAACAATGCTTATTTCTTTAACCAGGGCGCTATGGACGTACTGCAGCCTTTCCTGGACAATGGCATGCTGGTTTGCGTTTCAGGCCAACTGAAAATGGAACAGATTGCAATTCAAGGCTGGAAACCAGAAGGCGCACAAGCCAGAATGGACAACCTTTTAACAGCAAACTATTCAGACAAAAAACTGGACCTGGTACTTTCACCAAACGATAGCCTTGCACAGGGCGTTGTCGCTTCTTTGAAGGGTGCCGGCTATGGAACGGCAGACAAACCCTTCCCTGTACTGACAGGGCAAGACTGCGACACCATCAACGTGAAAATGATGATCAACGGCGAACAATCCATGTCCATCTTCAAAGATACCCGAACACTGGCTGACCAGGTTGTAAAAATGACCACAGCCATCATGAATACAACTGAAGTACCGGTCAATGACACAAAAACTTATGACAACGGCGTAAAAATTGTTCCTTCATTCCTCTGCGAACCTGTATTTGCGGACAAAGACAATTACAAAAAAATCCTGGTCGATTCCGGTTACTATACCGCAGATCAACTGAAATAACCACAGCCTGGAAAATCAACGGGAAAAATCAACGGGGACGGTTCTTGCCGATTCACTCGCTCCGAAAGCGTTTGTGCTCAAGAGCCGTCCCATTCTATGATTACACCGACATCACAAATAAGCATGCAATTTTTCGCAAGAGAAAACACCCCGTCTGCGTACAAATTGCGACGCCTTAAGAAATGCAGCCATAGACTGATTACACCAGAATTCTCCATCATTTACGACCAAAAGGAGTAGGCGAAATGTCAGAGACAATTCTTGAAATGCAGCATATTCGTAAAGAATTTCCCGGCGTTGTGGCGCTGGATAATGTAACGCTCAGCGTGACAAAGGGCCAGATTCATGCCCTTGTCGGCGAAAACGGTGCTGGAAAATCCACCCTGATGAATGTGCTCAGCGGCATATATCCTCACGGTACCTATTCCGGCGATATTATTTTTGAAGGAAAAACCTGCGTCTTCACGGATATCAAGTCCAGTGAAAAGGTGGGCATCGTCATTATTCATCAGGAACTGGCCCTGAACCCCTATATGACCATTGCAGAGAATATATTTCTTGGCAATGAACGGGCAAAAAACGGCATTATGAACTGGCACGAAACCGATGAAAAGGCCATCGCCCTGATGAAACGTGTGGGGCTTAAGCTGGACAACAACACGCTGATCAAAGACGTTGGTGTAGGGCGTCAGCAACTGGTTGAAATTGCAAAAGCCCTTTCAAAAGATGTGAAGCTGCTGATTCTGGATGAGCCGACGGCAGCTCTCAACGACGAGGATTCTGAGAACCTCTTGTCTTTACTCAGAGAATTAAACCAGCAACAGGGCATTACCTGCATTATCATCTCTCATAAACTGAATGAGGTAACCCATATTTCCGATAAAATTACCGTCATTCGTGATGGTTCAACCATTGAAACACTGATCCGCGGTGCCGATGAGATATCTGAAGCCCGTATTATCAAAGGCATGGTCGGTCGTGAACTCCTGGACCGCTACCCCAAACGTGTTCCAAACATCGGTGAAATTGCTTTTGAAATTAAAGACTGGACTGTCTACGACCCCATGGACGAATCCCGCGAAAAAATAAAAAACGTCAGCCTCAACTTGCGCAAGGGAGAAATTGTGGGCATCGCCGGCCTTATGGGTGCAGGGCGAACCGAATTGGCTATGAGTATCTTTGGTCATGCCTATGGCAAGCACATCCGGGGCACCATGATC
>JBBRWP010000065.1:0-13288 GCA_038249175.1 Acetivibrionales bacterium | reverse complement strand
TCTCGGGCTCAGCTTACGGGTATTGAAAAGGCAAAAGCATTGGGACATCAGGTCATCACCTGTGACTATCTGACGGATGCCATTGGGCACTGTGCATCGGATGAACAAGTTTATGTCAGTACCTTTGATGCGGCAGGGGTGTTGGAAGCCGCAAAACGTTTGCAGATAGACGGGATTATGACGATGGGAACAGACCAGCCGGTCTATACGGCGGCCTTTGTTGCGGAAGCATTGTCCCTGCCTTCTTTGATATCAATAGAAACGGCTTTACGGGTCACAAACAAAGCTGAGATGAAAAAAGTTTATGAAGAGAACGACATCCCCTGTGCATCGGCTAACCTGTACGAAAAAGGGGTCAATGATGCGGTCTTGGACACACTTGCCTATCCTGTTGTTATCAAGCCGGTCGATTCACAGGGTCAGCGGGGTGTTTTTTATCTTGACAGCGCTGCGGATGTGATACAACATTATGAAGCTGTCGTCGCTTTCAGCCGACAAAAAAAAATTATGGTGGAAGCATTTTATCCGCATGATGAAATAACCGTCAGCGGATGGGTGTGCCGCGGGGAAGTGCGTATTCTGACCGTCACAGACCGGCTAACTTTTCCGGACAAGCGCCGCATTGGCATTTGCCTGTCACACGAATATCCGTCAAAGCATTTGGAAAACCATCAGGAAAAAATAGAAGCATTGACACGGAAAGTGGCCAAAGCATTCCGTATTTATAACGGCCCCATTTACTGCCAGTTTTTTCTGGGTACTGAAGGACTTAAGGTCAACGAAGTAGCCTGCCGCATCGGTGGTGCTTTTGAAGCTTCTTTCATCCCTATGGTAACCGGCGTGGACATCTGCAGGCTGAATATAGAAAGCGCTCTAGGACTTTGTGTTGACGGTAATTTGCGATTAGAAACCACGAACACCCCTTCCGCGCCTGCACAGAATTTTCTCCAAGAATCAGATAGGAAGAGCAGACAGTTACGTCATACCCCTCCCGCTCCCGTACAGGCATTATCGGTTCAGCTGTTTTTTAGTGAAGCCTGTACCATTGCTGCCATGCCGGATGAACAGGAACTGCTTTCTGTCGCAGGCGTGGCAGAGGTTGGGCTGAACAGGCAGATTGGTGATGTGCTGGGCAACATTCAGGATGCGACTGCCAGGGTTGGCTATGCCATTGTGATTGCAGAAAACAAGGCACAACTTGAGGAACGGCTTAAAAAGTTCTATGCGGTGATGCGGATAGCGGATGAAACCGGAACAAATCACATCCTGCATAGACAATTGACTTCATCGGACTGGACGATATGACGGTAAGCCCCGCGCTTTCCAAAAACATTACGATGCCATTGCCCTTCTGCTGGACGGCGAGAGAATAAACAGGAGAAAACAGTGAAATACAGCCAAGCCATAACACAGACATCAAACATTGCGCAAACAAGTGCCGCCAGGGGAAAATCAGCAAACCATAGACCATGGTTGTTCATCATGTTACTCATCTTTTCCGGTCTGTCCCTTACCGCTTGTGCGGCGAAGGATAAAAACATTGTTGCCATCGCCGACCAGTATGGACTGGCCTATGCCCCCATAGAAGTGATGAAACACGAAGGCTTCCTCCAAAAACGTCTGCCTGATCAGGAAATAAAATGGGTGAAACTGGCCAATACAGCTGCGATTCGCGAAGCCATGCTATCCGGAAACCTGGACGTTGGTTTCATGGGTATACCGCCGTTTTTAATTGGAATAGACAACGGCATGCCCTGGCGCACCATGACAGGCCTGTCACAAAGCCCTTTGGGCCTTGTGACGAACACTGCAGATGTCCACAGCCTTTCAGACCTGGTTGGCAAAGGCAAAATAGCACTACCCCAGACAGGCAGCATACAGCATATTTTACTGTCCATGGCTGCCCAAGATCAATTGGGGGATGCCCATATCTTTGATTCGCAGCTGATTGCGTTGAAGCATCCCGACGGATATCAGGCACTGTTATCCAATACCGGCGTGACTGCACATTTTACAGCCCCGCCCTATCTGGCACAGGAACAGTCTGATCCAGCCCTGCATGAAATACTGTCTGGAACGGACGCTTTCGGAGGCGATTTTACCTTCATCGTTGGGGTCTGTCAGGAAAGCTTTTATAAACGAAAAGCCGTATACATGGCGTTTGAGGATGCACTGGCAGCGTCTTTTCAATTCATGAAGGATGAACCGGAGAAAACAGCTGGCTTTCTTGCAAAAGCTTATAATTTGGATGTGGACAGCATCCGACAACAACTGCAAACGCCGGGCATGGTCTTTGGCCCGGAGATCAGCGGGGTTGAAACGTTTATCAACTTTATGGCAGCGACTGATTTTATAAAAAACCCGATGAATATTAAGGAAACAGACTGGACGCCATAAGAGATGAAAAAAGCAGTTTGCCCTTGGTGATCTGCATTTGTTCAAGAAAAACAGGAGCCATTTTGTATCAAATAGATGAAAAAAAGAGAAAAGAAAAATATTTCCATCCATTTGTTCAAGAAAAATGGATGCCTTAAGAATGTTTCCAGAAAACAGATATGAGAGGATAAAAACAGCGCATGCAGCAAAGTATTCAGCGTGGTTCAATCGGTCTAAAACACAGCAGCCTGCTTTTGCAGACACAACAGTCGCGTCCCGTTCAGAAGGGCGTCTGGCTTTTCGTGCTGCTTTTGGGCTGGGAGTTGCTGTGCCGTTTGGCTGGGATTAGCCCACTCCTCTTGCCGGCACCGACCCAAATAATAGGAACTGTTGTCCGCGGTTTTGCTGAAGGGACGCTGGCGACTCAGCTTTTACAATCCATCTCACTGGTCGTGGTAAGCCTTGCGGCCGGTCTGTTATTGGCATTGGTCATGGCTTACATAGATATGCGAAGCCCATGGCTGAACAGCCTTTTTGATTTGGCGGCTTCAGTGCTTCACCCGTTGCCGGGCATCGCCGTGCTGCCGGTGGTTATTTTATGGGTAGGCATTGGCCTCCCCGCCGTCTTCCTGGTTATGATCCATGCCGTGCTGTGGTCACTTTTTTTAAATGTGCAAATGGGCTTTCGTACGGTAGA
The DNA here is from genome assembly GCA_038249175.1 of Acetivibrionales bacterium. Taxonomy (GTDB): domain Bacteria; phylum Bacillota; class Clostridia; order DSM-8532; family DSM-8532; genus JAEWSN01. The sequence goes on along the minus strand of JBBRWP010000065.1, from coordinate 10,215 downwards.
CCGCGCACTGATTGAAGTGGCAAATAACTACGGTGCAAGTTCATGGCAGATCTACTGGCATGTCCTGTTGCCTTGCAGCCGGGAAGTGATAAAAACAGGCCTTCAGGTCGCCTGGTCGCGCGGCTGGCGTGCCCTCATCAGTGCTGAAATGATTTTTGGCGCCATCAACGCCATTGGCGGTATGGGCTGGTATTTGAATGAAAAGCGCTCTTTCATGGATACTAAAGGGGTCTTTGCCGGTATTCTTGTCATCGCACTGGTCGGAATGGTGGTAGAAAACGTGTTGTTTCGTGGGAATAAATCTGCCGGTGCGCGGTTCACCAAATAGCAGAAAAAGGTTGGTGTCGTTTTTACTTCTTCCCGCCACTCCCTTTATTCCCTTTGTCACCTTTATTTGTTTCCTCTTTCCCTTGTTCCCTTTGGGTTACGGGCAACGCGATGTGGTATATCCATACTTTCCAGGGATAATCGTACATGTAGCGCACAATACGGTTGCCGTAAACCGGAGATTCAAAGGCATACAGCAAGGTACCATTTTTTCGGATTAACGTTTGCACATCATCATAAAAAGCTCTGTCATCCCCATATAAAATCTTCCATTCCGGGTTCCGGTGAATATAGTCATCGGCTTCATACCAGATTAGGGTATTGATGCCCCGTTCCCGCATATACATTTCCACGGACAAAGATCCCAGGGCATACAAATTACGAATATCGTAAAACGGTCTGTTCTGCATGGCATATCGGCTGTTCAGATTGCCGAGAACAACCGCATCAGCCGGAAGAGCGCCGGATATTTCAGAAATATAGATGGCATAATCATCATTCGAGTGCCGGGATATTTCAGAAAAGGCCTGATATGCCGTGAACAACAGCAACATGCAGAGCAGGAGTGTTACAATACGGGCTGTGATTGCTGATGGTGGCGGTGATGTGGCTGCTGAAATCGCTAACGAAGGAGCTTGTAAAGCAGCTGACGAAATACCTGCTGATGTGGTTAATAAAGGGGCTGACGATGCGGCAGGCGAAGCTACTGACGAATCATCTGAGGATGCGGTTGATAATACAGCTGACGATGCGGCAGGTGAAGCTACTGACGAATCATCTGAGGATGCGGTTGATAATACAGCTGACGAAGCGGCAGGTGAATTATCAGACGAAGGAGTCGGTCGTGCAGCTGACATCAGGTTCAACAGGTTTGCCAGCAGAAAAAACAAAGGGAAAAGAATGAATAGGATAGAGGTCGGGTTAAAGCGGCCGATGACAAAGAGTGCTGCCTGGTATCCGATGAGCATAAAAAGCCAGAAGCCAATCTGGTGGCGGCTTTCTTCAAATAGCACAGCTTTTTTTTTCTTATATTTTTTGTCCGTGAATGCCCACTTTTCTACAGAAGGTTTTCTTAACTCACTTCCAGAAAACTTACTGAATAAACTTTCTGAGCGCTTACACCTCTGCACGTCACCTGCACGCGGGCGTCTGTGCCTTTTGAATGGCATATTGTGCAAGATCGACCGTCCTTTAGTGATGAGAGCGGATACCCAAGGAAACACGTAAACCACAGCCCCGGCGAAGCAGACAAATAACGAAACAGCAAAAAATACCCGCATATCAGGCAGATAATAGGTGCCGCTGATTTGGTCGTACAGTTTGATGTAAAAATGTGCAAAATTCGTGAATCGGGCTGCGGGAGGCGCATCTACAGAAAACGTTTGCCCAAAGGTCCAGTAGTCCTTAAAAAAGTCAGGATTTCCGATAAGGCTGGCACCAAGAAAAACCAGAGCGAATAAGCCAAGCAGTCCAATAAAAAGCAGTAGTGCCTTCACGGGAAACCGTTTGGTCAAAACTTCATAGAACAAAGCGCTGCCAATCATGGCGGCTATAATAAATGCATTGGGATGAAACCCGATGGAAAGGCCCGCAAGGCAGCCCGCGAGGAGGATACACCGATAAGGCTTTTCCCGGAAATCGCACAGTACACGGAGAACAAGTAACAGAAACAATGCCAAAAGAATTTCCTGTCTGGCAAAATGGCTGGCATAGACAAACTGTAAATTGAGTGACAGCAAAGCTGTCAGCAATACGCTGTGTAAAGGGTTTTTTAGAATGTGTGTCATCTGCCGGTAAAATAGATAGAGGATGCAAAGACCGGCAAGCAGGCTGATGAGGCGGACCGTGAAAACGTGATCGCCAAGAAGAGAAATGAAAACGGCTTGCAGAATATGAAAAAAACTTTTCAGCGCATGCGCCTGACGGGGAACAAGATCAAAGAAAGGCTCTGTAACAAAAGGACTTCTTTGTGTCAAATACGCTTGAGAAAGGCCAGAGAGCCACGGTTCATCAGAGTGGACAAAAGGAAATATAACCAGTGTCCATGCACTTAAAAGTCCATAAATCAGCAAATATAGGTTGATGATCAAGGATTTTTTAATCATTTTCATGGATATACTCCGTTTGTGACCAATGCGGTGTAGCCGATGCCCCATTATAGCATGACAGAACACATTCGAGCATTTTCTGCCGCTTTTCGCCAGGACATAGTCTGCACGCAACTGTACTGAGTACGACAAACCAAAAGTGGTGCATCGACCTGGCGCATGAACTGCAAACAGTCACAGTGAGTACGACAACCCAAAAGTGGTGCATATCTACAGGCGTATGAACTACCGTCAGCCCAATTCTGAACAAGTTGTTAAACAACGCAGCTTTCAAAAATTGGAAACCAGCTACACATTCAACTCGTAACAAACAGACGCGGGTATCGATAATCAGAATAGAGAATAAGCAAAACTTATAACCAAATCAACGCACATCCATTATAATTGGTTGTGAGTGTTTGTCAGCAAGTGTACTGTTCCCAAGATTGTATATTTTTTAACAATGCACTGTTCTCGAAAGATTCCAGTACCAACAAAGGACGAATTCTAAAATGTACGACACCATTAACCAACCCTTCACAGCCTAGGAGGTAGCATGATGAAATTTAAGAATAGGGCTGTTGGCTTTTTTTTGCTCTTGGTCATGACCGTTTCCCTGCTCAGCGCTTGCGCGTCGACCGATTATAGCAAGGGAACGAACATCATTGAAGCGAAATCGCTTACTTCCCTGTTGACCGATACAAAAACAATCGTTGTTGATGCACGGGATGCCGAAGCTTATGCCAAGGGGCATTTGGCTGGCGCCGTTTCACTGACACCGGGCGAACTGACTGTCGGTACACCTGTTCCAGGGCTGATTGCCCCCAAAGAAACAGTTGCTTCTGTGCTAAGCAGCAAAGGCATATCCAATGATTCAAAGGTCTACATCTACGATAACAACGACGGCGTCAATGCCTCTCGTGTTTGGTGGGTAATGAAAATTTATGGTCATGCGTCTGTTGCTGTCATTGACGACGGTGAAGATGCCATCGTCGCTGGTGGTTTTCAGCTATCGGCAGAACCGGTTCAACCGGCTGCTACGCAATATGTGGCCAAAGATGGAGATCCAGCGCTGATTGCGACCATGGATGAAGTCAAAGCTGTGGTTGATGGCACAAACAAGGCCTGCATCATTGATGCCAGAAGCCAGGCTGAGTATGACGAAGGCGCTATTCCGGGTGCGATTCTGTACCCGCATACGAAAAATCTCTTTGAGGACGGTACGTTCAGACCATCCAGTCATATCCTGATGAATTACGGAGATCTGGGTCTGAAAAAAGATGAACCCGTTATTGTATACTGCAAAACATCTTTCCGTGCAGCACAAACCGCACTGCTTTTAATTGAAGCAGGGTTTACTGATGTCAAAGTATACGACGGTGCTTGGGTTGAGTGGTCTCAATCGGGTGCCCCTCAGGAGGAAGTAAAGCCTGAAGTGACACCGACCACTACGGACGCATCATAGACCAAAAAAGACACACCGCGGACGACTACAGACAGTTTACAGACAATATGCGCAAAATTTACAGCAGACACGTATCATAAGCTAAACAAAAATTATTGACGTCATGTTCATTAAACACACCACAGACAACAGCAGACACACCACAGAAACCCAAAGACAGGCCATAGAAAAACGCAGACACATCATTGACAACAAACGGTTCAAGTGAACCAAACGATGAAAAAGGAGAATGAAAATATATGAAAAAACCCATTGCATTATTACTTGTGCTTGTTCTGGTATTATCTTTTGCCGGTTGCTCGAGTTCCACACCTGCCCCGTCCGGAGGCATGGTTGTATCCGAATCTCCGTCAGCGACGGCATCTGAAAGTACAACACCCGCCACATCAGAAGCTACCGGAATGACCGCAGCGGATGCGGCGATTGCCTATTTCCACAACCTACCGGACAACTCATACAAAATTCCACAAAAAGATTTTATCGCTAAGGTTGTTACCGGCGATAAAATGACTGTTCTGGATATCCGCGGCGCTGCCGATTATGAAAAAGGACACGTCAAAGGTGCCATCAATGTACCCTGGGGTCCTGCCATTGCTGAAAATCTCAACAAAATTCCACAGGATCAGGAAGTCTTCATATACTGTTATACCGGCCAAACAGCCGGCCAGGCCGTGATGACGTTGAATGCCGCCGGCATTAACGCCAGAAGCGTTAACCTCGGATGGAATCTAGGCATTTCTAAAGTCGAAGGACTGGATGCTGTCACCGAGACAACAGCCAATGCATTAGGAACAGATACATACCCGGTAGACACAACAATGCAGCAGGCACTGACCGATTATTATGGTGGCTTGGCAGCCATAAAGGATAGCCCGTTTGCCAATTATAAAATATCCGAAGACGGCCTGTTGGCCATGATGGATGCAAAAGATGATTTCTATCTCTTGTCGGTTCGTTCGGCAAAAGACTTTGCCTTGGCCCATATTGATGGTGCCAAAAACGTTCCTTTTGGAAAAGATTTTGTCGACAATCTTGGTGATGTTCCGAAAGACAAAAAAGTGGTGGTGTATTGCTATACCGGCCAAACAGCCGGCCAGGCGACCGCAGCCTTGCGCCTAATGGGCTATGATGCCGTATCGCTCAATGGCGGAATGGGCATGACATCCAATGCACCGATGGGCTGGATGAACAAAGGCTACCCGGTTGTCAGCGATAATGCAGCCATTAATGCTGCGTATCTCTACTTTGCCAACCTGCCGGACAACATGTACAAAATTCCACAAAAAGATTTCGTTGATAAAGTTGTTGCTGGCGACGACATGTTCATTTTGGACATTCGCTCCGCAGCAGACTATGAAAAAGGTCATGTCAAAGGCGCTGTCAATGCCCCCTGGGGTCCTGCTATTGCTGAAAACCTGAGTAAAATTCCCCAAAACAAAGAAGTCTTTTTGTACTGCTACACCGGCCAAACAGCCGGACAGGCCGTCGCAACACTGAACATGGCCGGCATTAACGCCAGAAGCGTGAACCTCGGCTGGAACCTCGGCATTTCAAAAGTGGAAGGCGTTGCCGCCGTCACCGATATGACAGCCAATGCATTCGGCACAGAAACCTCTCCGGTAGATGCGGAAATTCAGGATGCCGTAACCGCTTATTATGCTGGATTGGCAGAACTGAAAGAAACAAATTACGCCAACTACAAAATTTCTGAGGATAATCTGAAAGCCATGATCGATGCCGGAGACGATTTCTATCTGCTATCGGTACGTTCAGCCGACGATTATGCCAAAGGCCATATCAAAGGCGCAGTCAATGTACCTTTCAGCAAGGACACCCTGAAAAACTTGATGGGTGTTCCGAAAGACAAGAAGGTTGTTGTTTACTGTTATACCGGCCAAACAGCCGGTCAAACGGTTGCTGCCATGCGTATGTTGGGTTATGATGCCGTTTCTTTGAACGGTGGTGCCGGAATGGCTTCCAATGCGCCCAGCGGATGGACAAATAAAGGGTATGAACTTGTAACGGATTAAGGGTGAACTTTGTGACTTTTCTACAATAACATGTGCTCTCTGCAAGGAAAATATCCTGCCGGAGCACCTACAAATCTAGCCACGAACAAGTTTCCGAAAATGGGAATATCGGTTATAGACATACAAAAGGCACTTGAGGAAATTTCCTTCACGGGGAAATCCTCAAGTGCCTTGTAGTTGAGCATGATAATAAAAAGTTCATACGGTATTGCAACAAAGTTTTGTTTGTTGGTGCGGTTCATCACCCACCTACGCTACGCTTTGAGGTGGGCGTCCTCTCGAACATTGTGATAGAAAAATGCATTTATCTTTCAAATCAGTCCGCCATTTGCCGTAATCATTGACTGCAGCACATCTATCGGCATGGTCTGCATGGATACGTCCTGCGATACGCATAGCGAAGCCGCCGCACCTGCTGCCTCGCCTACACAGGCGCAGATAGGCATAATACGGGTTGAAGAATGCGCCTCGTGTGTCGCAGAGATAGGCTTTCCCGCAATGATAAGATTCTTCATGCCCTTCGGCACAAGTGCACGGAACGGCAATGTGTACCAGTTCCCGTATGGAATCGGGCGCAATGTGGTGCCTGTGCCATCAGGATTATGAATGTCAATCGGGTAGGTGCCACGTGCAATGGCGTCTGGAAAACGCCTGCAGGCCAACAAGTCCTCTGCGGTCACTTGTACATCCCCGACAATGCGACGGCTCTCCCGAATGCCGATGTGAACAGCCGACATCAGAACACGGCTGTTCTCAAAACCGGAAATATTTTCGCGCAAGAAGCGATGCAACTCAAAAACCTGCTCCCGTCCCTCCATCTCTGCTTCGGACAAGTCCCACGCATCGGTCGCCGATTTACCGAGAACCCGGGTAGAATTGAAATGCAGAACCCCTTCTGACATATGATTGAATATGAGCACATCCTCCCGCGGGTTATGAAGAAGACCCTGTTCACGGAAAGATTTATATAGCTTGTTCAATGCCTCACCATCCCGATCCTTGTCGAATTTCAGCATATCGATGCCGGAGATACGAAAACACATGGTCATCGGCTGGCTTTTCCCATCAGCCAAACGTCCTATTTCAAATGGGCAGTCCGCCATTGCGACGATATCTGCATCTCCTGTCGCATCCACGAAGCAGGTGGCCTTAACCGTCATCGTTCCAGACTTTCCAAACAATGTGACAAGACGAATCTCGTCACCAACCCGCTCCACGTCCGTCATCACAGTGTGAAACAGCACACGGACGCCTGCATCCCTGCACATGCGGTCCAACACCCACTTGAGCACTTCTTCATCAAAAGTCTGACGTCCATCCCCAAGTCCACCTTCGGCATCCAATGCTTCAAGCAGCTCTGTGAACCAGCCCGCATTCACCGGCTGTGCCAGATCCTGCTTCCAGGAACCCACCCACACGCAGTAGGGCATAAAGGGATTCACAAGACCTATCGTCGCCATGCCACCAAGACAGCCTTCCCGTTCAACAAGCATCACGTTTGCACCGTTTCGGGCTGCCGTTACTGCCGCAGCCACCCCCGCAAGCCCACCGCCGACAACAAGGACATCTGCTTGTTCAGTTATACAGCATCTTTTCGTTTCTAAGTTCATCACACTCTCCTTCTTCCCCAAGACCAGGAAACTGGCCGTTTGTAAGCATTGAAAAGTTTGTAAAGAATATAAGTATAAAACGTTTGCTATACTTTCTAATCTATTCATCTCCATATTCACAGTAGCATCTTTTTGTTATTCCTTCAACCGGTGCATACCGAATAAAACCAGATTGTTTTGCGGGCGGCACCAGACACAGAGTCAACAAAATCATAGCAGGAAAGTATAAAAACATTGAAGTCACGCTGTAGTGCTATATATTGTCTTGGACACTAAGGAGTTGCGGCTTAAATTCATTTGTTAAATGATGTATAAAATTCTCTTACGAATAAATGATCGCCCTCAAGTAAACTTTCAATTGTATCAAATCCTAATCTTTTTAATAATTCAATTACATAAGGATTGTCAACGGGTGTATCATAAATAGCTTTTTGTCCATATTCTTTAACATGCTCTGTTGCTTCTTTCTTATCAATCAGAGCTTTGGGTCCACCTACACACCCACCTACACAACCCATTCCCTCGATGAAATTAGCTTGTATGGTGCCTTCTTGAATATTTTTCAACAATTCTTTACATGCTTTTATGCCATCTGCATGCTGCGCTTTTAGCGGGATGGTTCTCTCCGGTCTTAATCGAATTAAAGTGCTCTTTACCGCTTCGCTTACACCTGACGTTACAGCATAAGTTCTGCCCGCTTTTGATGAGTGGTCTCTTAAATCTTCTTCCAGTACAGAAGGATCAATTTCTGCAGTGTCTAATATTTCTTTGATTTCTTCGAAAGTGAGCACATAATCAACCGCATCTGTAATATCTGCATCCCTGGACTCCGCTTTTTTTGCAATGCACGGACCTATAAATACTGTTTTAGATTTTCCATATAATGACTTAATTGATCTTCCACAAGCGACCATTGGTGATACTGACGGTGGCAAATGCGGTACCAATGTGGAATAAATCTTTTTTATCATTGCAATCCACATAGGACAACAGCAACTTGTCAGCATGAAGTCACTATCTTCATGAATTACTTTGTCAAATTCAAGTGCTTCTTTCAAAGTTAAAATATCTGCAAATAACGCTACTTCAATCATTCCGGCAAATCCTAATTTCTTAAATGCACTCCTGAGTTTTCCAGGTGTTACTTCTTTGGTGAATTGGCTGATATAAGCAGGAGCAATCATTGCATAAACTGGTGATTCACCCTTATTGATCAAATCGAAGATAGGAATTGCTTCTTTAATTTCTGAAAGACTGTTTTGTTTACAAAAATTAATACAGTCTCCGCACCCAATACAATTATCTTTCGATATTGTTACATTCCCGTCTGAATCATGCTCAATAGCGTTCATAAAGCATACATTTTTGCAGGCTTCTTTATCTTCATTTGAGCATGAACAATGCGTGAGCTTCACTACCGGAGGGTAATTTTGAGGATTCAGTAAGCAATCAAGATGATGCTCATCGTAGTCTATATTTGAACTTAATTCTTCTATTTCTTCATCAAGTTTTCTATGAACTCCGGCTTTTAAAAGTCTGTTATATAAAGATAAAAAAGATTGCATATGCTTACTCCTATTGCGATAGAATAATATCGGATATCCCAGCGGCATTGCTATAACAAAGCCGTTATCGACTCAACTGATTTGGATGAGTGTCAAACTCTCCAGCGATCTCCTTCAGCGTTTTTTCTTCTATCAAGATTTTGATTGTTATCTTTGCCTTTTCCTACAGATTATAAACTCTTTCCACGGTTTCATTTTAACTCACCCATACTGTTTTGTCTGTCTTGTTTTCGGTATCATTATACTTTTTCGTCAGAACACAGAACCTGACATCATAGATACGCAAGAATTGGGTAGAAAGAAAATAGATTTGAATATTTTTGAATAATCAAAACATAAAAGGGTATGAAAATAGTAGATTAAATTGTAAAGGAGATTTAAAGATGGATAAAAGTTATGGAAAATTTTTTGGAATGGTAGCGACTTCTGCCATACTGATGTTTATGGTTATGTATCTTAATACTTATGAACTCAGTCATGTTTACTTTAGTGAAACGAGATTATATATGACCATACTTTCAACTTGCGTAATGACAGTGGTAATGCTTGCGTTTATGCTACATATGCTTAAGAATAAGAAGATAAATATGGCAATAATAATAGTAAGCCTGGTCGTATTCGCAACTTCATTTTTCTTAATGAGAAACCAAACGACAATAGATGATGTTGATTATATGGAAGGTATGATACCCCATCACTCAATAGCAATTCTGACAAGTGAGCGCGCCAACATATCAGATCCTAGAGTGAGAAAATTGGCTGATGGCATCATTCAGGCTCAAAAAAAAGAAATAGCAGAAATGAAAATGCTCATTACAGATCTTGATGATAAAAATTGAGAACAAATTTGAGATACGAAGAACATTGAAATTTTCGCCCGTTATATGCCCGAGGAAATCCGAAATACGGCAGGTGGCTCAAAGGCCGTTATCAGCCAGCACGCAACCCCTTCACTTTGCTTATTAGCGTTGCAGAGCACACACAGGTTCTTCTGGCCATAATGCCTTCTTTATAAACATTGTAGCAGATTCCAATCGGTGCTGGAAGAATATGCTTTTCACAACACAAAAAAACTACCTCAACCTGAGATAGTTTTTTTCGCCAACAATCGTTGGTTTTTGGAGGTGCCAC
>JBBRWP010000064.1:0-13559 GCA_038249175.1 Acetivibrionales bacterium | reverse complement strand
GGTATCTTGGGACGGCAGATGTCGCCGAAACATCTCAAGGCCGTCATGGATGCGTGGGTGAAAGTGCAACCCGACAAGGATTTCGCCAGCAGTATCGTGCTGATGAGTGGTCCGAAGGTCGAAGAAAAATACACCCGCTTCTCTGAAATGTCCTACTGGTCGGAATCCTATTTCAACGCCAAGGTCGACGACGCGAAGATGGATCGCATCCTGCAGCTGTACAATTGGCTTTATAGCAAGGAAGGCATGAACGTCATAATGTACGGCATCGAGGGGAAAGACTGGAAGATGGAAGACGGCCTCATCACCCTGCTGACACCTATCGATGAGGCAACGGGTTTGCACACTTCAACGAACGTTTTGTACCCATTCACGTCTGCCATGGGGTACCTTGCAGCATGGTCAGCCGATCTTATGCAGTATGAGGACCCATCCATTCCTGAATCCCTCCGGAGCATGGCAATGAAGGAACGCGACATCCGCGTATCTACATGGAAGGACCCCGAAATCAACTGGTCTGTGCAGTCCATCAATGTTCCTGAAAAGCAGGAGATGGCCGCTGTGAGATTCAGTGACGACTGGGTCAGGTTTATCATGGAAAGCAAGGACAAGAACGATGACGAGCTTTATCAAGCCATGAAGAAGAGTTGGGATGCGAACGGCTATAAAGCAGCAGTCGAAGCTGTCACAAAGGAAGCCAAAGCCATGGGATATTAAGAACTGCGGCAGAAATCACATCAAATGGCTTCGGGCAGTGTGTCCAGAAGAAGGACTCGGTTGTACCGGCAAGCATCATCAAAAAAACGTAATAAAGTAAAAAGTATGAACGAATTTGATTTCAATTAATAAAAAAATGATTTGGAAATGACCTGAAACTATTCTTAAAAAATAGTTTCAGGTCATTTTTTGTTTTTTAGAAGTAAAAATATATAATAAGCTCATCACTCTTTGAAAGTTCAAATTTTTACCTATTTCTTCATTGTAAGGGATAATCTAAAAATCATTGCTTATTCTGAGTTGACCAGGTGCGTCGAAACTATCTTTTTTCATTGTATTTAGTCTGTAAAGCAATTTGTGCAGAGAATTGTAAATTATATACCATTAATGGCAGTAGACAACATATTGTTAACAGTACGATTTTTTAGATGATATCATACTTATAGAAAAAGCAATTTCCTATCATGCATGCATGTTTTCAACGATACTCACAGTTGCATGCCAATGAGATTCTCTCAGATAGGGTTCTCTGCAGGCGGTTTGTCCTTTAAGAACAACAGACCAAGGGTCATGAGTATGGGGAAAATGATCCCCGCCAGGAGTCCGGCTTTTAAGCCAAATTGTTCCGGCAGCAATGCCCATTGCGTGGCAAGCTGCATGAAAGGTACGGATTTTTGTGTGATATCCGAAACCAGGCCTGCCAGCCAGGGACCGATAGCACCACCCACATCCCCGAAAACTGCCAGGAGGCCAAACATGGCGGTCCCCCCTTTTGGGAAGGCGCCGGATGTCAGGCTGAAGGTCCCCGGCCACATCAGACTGACAGAGAAGCCGCACAGGGCAAGGCCCAGCAAAGAAAACGCCGGTATGGGTATGAATATCGTTGCACTATAACAGGCAATGCACAGTATTGCGGTTGCCAACATAGCATTTTTCAAGTGTATTTTGTGCCCCCAAAAGCCGTATATGGTGCGACCGATGCCCATAAAAAAGGCAAATAAGCATGGACCCAGCAAATCACCAAGCAGTTTTGGGACTTTCAAGCCCTGTTCGGCAAAAAGAGAAGACCACTGTGACATGGTGAGCTCGGAAGCACCGGCAGCCATCATCAACAGCAGGGCAATCACAAAAAAACGAGATTTCATTAGTTTGCGGAGCGGGATTCTTTCATGTTCGGCAATTGGCGGCATCAGAGGCACTTTCAGGAAACGGAAGAGGTTCCAAAGGGGCAGCAAAGCCCACAGAACAGGAAGAATAAACCACAAATCCATGCCGATGACCTTCAAAATAACGGTGGTAATAATAACAGCTCCCATTTGTCCCCAGCAATAAAAAGAATGCAGGAGGCTCATGGCAGATGCTTTGGCATCTCCTGGCAGGGAATCTACGATGGGGCTGATAATCACTTCAATAATACCGCCGCCAATGGCATAAATAACCACCGCAATGACCAGACCGGTGTATGGGTTTGGGAGAAGCATCGGTAATATGCCGAGACAAGCCAAGCCGACGGCACTGAACAGGTGAGCAATGACAGCGGCACGTCTGTAGCCGATTTTATCCACGTTGTGCAGGGCAATCCAGTCCACAAATATCTGCGTGCCAAAGTTAATCAAAACCAGACGTCCCAACATTTCATAGGAGATTTGATAGGACGTTTGAAAAACGATAAAGAGAAGTGGTGCCAGGTTGTTGTTCACAGCCTGTGTGATATAGCCGATGTAGCAAGCCCAGAGGGTTGATTTATAGTTATTACCCAAAATTTTCCCATCCTCTTCTCATTGTTTTACAATAGCTATCTGAAAGATGGCTTATTGTGGTCATGGAACGCACTTTTATGTAGTGCTTTCCTTTTGTTGGGCTATAAACTACACTTGTTAGCGAAAGTATAGTATAGACTTTTTGGTTCAAATCATTATAACATAGGGGGGTCAGGACATTGTATGCAAAAAATCTGAAAATGGTAAAATTTCATCACTTTTTGTGCCTGAGCGAAGCGAAAGGAAAGTCTATAAATCTGAAAATGCGCAGCATTTTCAGCAAGTTTTGTGCGAACTCTACGAGGACGCATGGGGTATAAATCTGAAAATGTGCAGCATTTTCAGCAAGTTTTGTGTGAACTTACCGAGGAAGCATGGGGTATAAAACAATTTTTGTCATGTGGCAGCAGTTATATCGCTGTGTCAGGAGTAAGCAATGGAAAAAGAAAATAAACCGATTAAATCTTTTTGGATGCCCCCGGAATGGGAAAAACACGAACGAACCTTTGTGGCTTGGCCGGTGAAGGAATCCATGGTTTATCCAGAAAATTATGATTCTGTGTGTGCAGGTTATTTGAAAGCAATTGAAGCTATTTCAATGTTTGAACCGGTGACTGTATTGGTGAACCGGGAAGAGGAAGCTGCCAGGGACTGTAACGGAAGTCCTTTTCCCATTCAGTGGGTTGTTGTGCCACACAATGATTCATGGATAAGGGACAGTGGGCCGACGTTTGTTTGGGAACAAGGCAAAAATAGGGTTGCTGACAATGTGCAGGGATCTTCTCTGGCTGGTCTGAACTGGATCTTTAACGCCTGGGGGGAAAAGTACGCCCCATGGGACAGGGACAATGCCCTTGCCGGGGAATTGTTGGCGTTTAACAATATCCAAAAAATTGATGTACCCCTTGTGATGGAAGGGGGTTCTTTTCATACCGATGGAGAGGGCACCCTGCTCACAACCAAAGAGTGTCTGTTGAACCAAAACCGCAATCCTCAATTGTCACAGAAAGATATCGAGACGCAGTTGCACCGGTATTTGGGGACAAACACCGTCGTTTGGCTGAACCGGGGATTGGATGGCGATGAAACAGATGGTCATGTGGACAATGTAGCATGTTTTGCAGCACCTGGCCATGTGATGGTACAGGTTTGTGAAGAGTTTGATGATGAAAATTTCCTGCGTTCAAAAGAAAATATGCAGATATTAGAAGCTGCAAGAGATGCGAAAGGAAAGAAATTGACCATTACAAAAATTCCACAACCCCCCAAAATGATTTACATGGGGCATCGGCTTACCCTTAGCTACATCAATTTTTGTTTTGTGAATGGTGGCATACTATTGCCCTTGTTTGGTGGCACTGCGGAGGAAACAGACAGAAAAGTATTGCAAATTTTTGAAAAAACTTTTCCGAAAAGAAAAATACACCCCATTGATGGCTTGGCTTTTATTGCAGAAGGCGGCAATGTGCATTGTGCAACGCAGCAAATGCCTAAAAAATCATAAAAAAATGCTGGATTTTTATTTAAAGATAACACTTGACATAGTTAATCTGATAAACTATAATTTTGTTCATCTGATTAATCATATTTTGATGCCTATGCGGTATGTATTAAAAATATTGATTCTAATCAGAGCACGAAAATTTCACAGGAGGTAGGAGAATGGGATTTATTCAGGATTTAACACCGGTCTTCAAAAAGAGCAAGCTAATATTCCTAAACAGACAGCAGGAGGTTGACAATATTTCATCATTTCTTTTTCAGTATGATTCGGCGATTCACTGGAAAGCAGGTCAACACGGAATACTTTCTTTCCCCAAAAAGCTGGAAGGTGGTTCGTGGAGAGGATTTAGCATAGCGTCCTACCCCAAAGAAGGCAATGTTCGTATTTCAACGCGCATCACCGATCAGCCAAGCGCCTATAAAAAAGCACTTATGGAATTGAAGCCAGGCGATGAGGTTTCAATGAGAGGTCCTTTTGGACCATTTTATCTGGACGAATCTAAAAAGCCTGTGGTTTTTATTGCCGGCGGCATTGGTATTACGCCTTACAGATCATTGATTCTGCATTCTGCCAGGAATACAAGCCAGGCACCATCTTCTATCTGTCTGCTCTTTACGGATAACACGGGTCTGTATGCTTTTCATGAGGTTTTAGATGATATTGCAAGTAAAAATAATTTCATCAAAATAGAGTATTGCACCAGTGACAATTTGCACGACAAAATAGCAGAACAAATCCGGGAATTGGGAAATCGTGCATGCTATTATGTTTCTGGTCCTGGTAAAATGGTGACTTCCATAAAAAAGAGTCTTATGGTGCAGGGGATTGCCAAAAGCAACATTAAGCATGAGCACTTTATCGGGCTGTAGTGTCAAGAATCTACTTGAGAAAAGGAAAGTCAAGAAAATATGAGCAAATTAATCACTTTTGTTGGAAGTCCCCGAAAGAATGGAAATATAGACACAGTTGTCAAGGCTGTTATTAAGGGTGCCTTAAAAGGATAAATGTCCTTGGTGCATTTACGAAGGATGCCGCCTTGAAGAACCAGAAGTTATTAGATAAAGCGTATAAAATTGGAAAAAAATTAACGTAGTGTACGAGGTGATTCATTTGAATGGGCTAATGAAGGGCGCTGAGATTATATCTCTCTTTTGTCGGATAAATATCAATGCAAAGAAAGTATTACCCATACGTTCAAGCGAAATGGGAATGCTTATTTTTCTTGTTAAGGAACCTGGAGAGCATACGCCTTTGCAGATATCAGAGTTTTTCAAAGTGACAAAGCCAATGATAACCGCCATGGTTCATTCACTCATAAAAAAGGACTATGTCATAAAAGTTCCTTCGCAAGTTGATAAACGAAGTTTTACGGTAAAACCAACAGGGAAAGCGATATTGTTGGTCAACGAAACCTATGATGAATACTGCAAAAATATACAATTACTGAAAGATGGGCTTGGCATTAAAAAGTTTGAAAATCTTACAGGTCTTATAAATGAAGCCAATAAAATTTTACTGGGGGGGAAAGACAATGGGTAAGATACTGATTACAGGTGCTCGAGGTAACGTAGGCGCTTATGCGGCAAAATACACCATTGAAAATGGACAGGAAGTTGTTGTTGCAGGGCATAACATAGAGGCGCTAAAACGAAAATTTGGCGAAAAAGCACAGGCTGTATTTTTTGACTTTACCGACAGTAAAACTTTTGAAGCCGCACTTGAGGGCGTTGACAGAGTGTTCATTATGCGCCCGCCCCAACTTGGCAATCCGCAAGACTTAAAGCCTTTTGTAGATGTGCTGAAAGCCAAAGGGGACATAAAACTTGTCAGTTTTTTATCCCTTATTGGTATCGAAAACAATCCCATTCCACCGCATTATAAGATTGAAAAATATATTGAAAATGCCGGTTTGCCATTTTGCCATATCCGTCCCGGCTTTTTCATGCAGAACATCAGCGATATTCATGCGTTTGAAATAAAGTATTTTGATAGAATTGTTGTTCCTGTAAAAAATGCACTCACGGGCTTTATCGATGCAGCGGATATTGGAGAAATTATTGCAAAGGTTTTGTCCGAGCCGGAAAAGCATCAGAACAAAGCCTATTCCATTACCGGGACAGAGGCGATTGATTATTTTGAAGTTGGGAAAATTCTTTCAGAGGAACTGGGTAGAAAAATAACCTATGCCAATCCCGAACCATCATTTACGAAAAAATATTGGACAGATATTCGCGGGCTGGATAAGGGATATACCAAAGTGATGGGGTTGCTCTATATGATGACCAGAATGGGTACCGCAAAAAAAATAACAACGGTTTTTGAAGATGTTATGGGTAAAAAGCCGCAAACTTTTAGAGCGTTTGTAAAGAAAAATCTGTCCTCCTGGGAACGATAGGCAAAGCAAACAGTCCAGATAATCAATCAGAAACCAATTGCTTTTGAACTGGAATTAACCAGGAAAGAAGCATTAGAGCAAATCTACAAATCAGCACAACGTGATTCGGACAGTAAAAAAACCAGGTACACCAAAAGGAGTGTATGAATATGTAACGAAGATGGTGGCCTAAGAACCTGAAACCACGAAATTAATTAATAGAGGTAAAAAACTATGAATCCAATCAAAATTTGCATCATTGGGGCAGGCAGTCCCTATACACATGAACTGATTGAAAAGCTTGCGGAATACCGGGAGAGAATACCGGTTTCAGAAATTGCTTTACATGATATCAATGAAGAACGTCTGGATATTATGCAGGGGTTTTGTGAAAGGTATGCGAAGTTTCTAGATTTCACGGTAAAAATATCGGCCAATACCCATCGCTCGGAAGCACTGCGAGGTGCCCGCTTCGTGAACACACAAATTCGTGTAGGCGGCAACAAGGCACGCATTCAAGATGAACGCATTCCGCTTTCCATGGGACTGATCGGGCAGGAAACCACCGGTGCAGGCGGTTTTGCCAAGGCACTTCGTACTTTGCCGGTCATGCTGGATATTGCCAAAGATATCGAAAAATATGCCACCGGGGCCTGGCTGGTTAATTACACCAACCCCACCGGTTTGGTCGCAGAAGCCATCTTGAAAAACAGCTCAACCCCCATTGCCGGTCTTTGCGCCGGGGGGCTTTTCCCGCAAAACTGGGTGGGTGATGCCCTGAATGTGCCGCGTGCTGATGTGCGATACGACATGGCGGGTCTGAACCATATGAATTTTGCGTATAATATTACCGTACGTGGCCGCCCTATAAGCGCCGAAGAATTTGAGAAAGCAGCAGAAAAGGTCGGTTCGGTCGACACAGCCCTTATTAAAACAATAGGAGCCCTGCCGAGCCCCTATTTGCAGTATTATTATCATACGCGCAAGAAGCTAAATAGCTTACAAGTAGCACCTTTTACCCGTGGCGAAGAGGTCCTGGCCATGGAGAAAGAACTGTATGCCGCCTTTGCCGATGAAAAGGTGCATAACAAGCCCGAAGTGCTGAAAAAACGAGGTGGTGGCGGCTATGCCGATGTGGCGGTCGGCTTTATGGATGCTGTTTACAACAATGTGGACACGTGGATGGTTGTGAACACAACAAATCGCAGCACTTTTAGTTTCCTGCCGGAAGATGCTGTCATTGAAACGCCTTGTATGGTCAATGCCACCGGTATTCGTCCTCTGGCGGCCGGTAATCCGCCCAAAGCCGTGGCCGGGCTGATTGCAGCAGTCAAAGCGTACGAACAATTGGCGGTGGAAGCGGCATTAACAGGAAATCGGGAGACAGCACTGGCAGCACTCGTAGCGCATCCGTTGGTTCAAGATGGCGATGTAGCCAAGGAATTGCTGAATCGCTTGCTGGAAGCAAATCGGCAATACCTTCCTTTATTTTTTTAGTACCCGGTTGAATTGCTTTTTTAGAACGCCTGGGTTTGTAGAATGCTCTGAATCGGATAATGTAAGGCCGCATTTTTCTGAATGGATGGTAAACAAGCCGTCTGATTATAAGAGATGTAAATCCTCAGACTATAATCTCAGAGAATAGAGCATGAGAAAGGATTAACACATGACTGGAATGCTTGCCATTGATCAGGGCGGTACAAAAACCCTCGCTGCCTTTTGTACAGAAAAGGGAGAAATACTGGCACTTGGGTCAGATGCTGGCTATGCGGCTTTGGATAGGTCCGCCATAGAGGACATACAAATGATGCGGGTTGCTATGGCTGTGGATGCACTGATTTCTCAGCTGCGTCATACCATGCAAGCGCAATATGAGGATTTGAAGATCATAGCCATTGACGTTGGTTTCAGCGGCGCGGATTGGGATTTTGAGTACCCGCTCATTGCTGATCGACTTCAAAAAACTTTTGCTGCAAGCCCTTTGCTAAAAGATTGCCCGGTTCATCTGGTCAATGACTGCATTGGTGCCCTTCGTGGAGGCACAGCACAAACCCCGAGTGTGGCGGTCTGTGTCGGTACTGGTATGAACATCGCAACGATTAAGAACGATAGCGACAGGTATATTTACGGCTTTGGTATTCTGGACAGGGATCAGGGTGCCAGTGGGTTAGGCAAAGATACTTTGGATGCTGTGTTTGCAGCGGAGAGCGGTATGGGAGCGCAGACAGCTTTGACGGCTGAAGTGCTTGCATACACCGGGTTTACGCGTGTTGAAGATTTGATGATACACTGGACGGTGAAAGGCTTATCACTGGAACCAAAAACCCTGGTGCCAATTCTGTTAAAATGTGCGGTAAGCGGTGATGCGGTAGCCCTTGAAATTGTTCACGACTTTAGTGAAAGAACGGCGCGCTATGTCCTGGCTGGGCTGAGAAGATTAAGTTTGATTGAAGCAGATCTTCCCATCGTGTTTTCCGGTTCTGTACTAAAGGACATTGGGCAAATTATTGTGGATCAAACAATGTACTATGTGCATCAGGAAGCGGCTCAGGCAAAAACGGTTCAAGCTGTATATGAGCCAGTCTGCGGGTTGCTGCTGTTGGGCTTGGATCGACAGTACGGGGTTGTTCCCGAAAACGTGATGGCAGATTTTTATGACAGTGCAGCTTTGCTGGGTTTGTTGCGTACAGGAGGCAAATGAATCATCGCATCAATTCGCCATAAAATATTGTTGCATTTCCGGAATATATTGAAAATGGGTGGGAATTCAGAAATTGGAGTTCTTAAACATAATCTTTCAATGAATCATCGCATCAACGAAAAATATAGTGACAGTTGCGTGGAGTATAATAATAATTGGGGGGAAACCAGCAATACAGAGGCAATAAAAAAGGACCGCCGAAGCGATCCTCTCACGGTTGATTCAATGCTACAGTTCCGAATTAATTTTTAGGCTTCTTAACAGGGGCTGCCGGAACTGCGGCCGGCTGAACTTTGACTTTCTCTTGTTCCTTTTTCTTTTTCATTGTCTTTTTCGGATTTTTGTCTCCCATAATGTATCACCTCCTATAACTATGATTGTATACCTAAAACGCGCTTAAAAACAGCAATTTTTGCAAAAGACAAATCACATGCGAATCAATGACAGGAGTAGAAAAATGAGAAATATTAAAATTGCCGCCATTCAGATGTCTTGTAACACCGTGCGGGCTGAAAACATGGAAAAAGCGGACAGTCTGGTCAGAAAAGCTGCAGAAGCCGGGGCAAACCTGATTCTATTACAGGAGCTTTTTGAGACGCCTTATTTTTGCCAGGTTGAAAATCCCGACTTTTATGATCTGGCAATGCCAGTCGCCCAAAATCTGGCGGTTCAGCACTTCCAAGCGCTTGCAAAAGAATTGGGTGTTGTGCTGCCAATCAGTTTTTACGAAAAGAAAAACAATGCCTGCTATAATTCTGTGGCTATGATCGATGCTGATGGCAGTGTTTTGGGCGTTTATCGCAAAAGCCATATCCCGGATGGCCCTGGTTATGAAGAAAAGTTTTATTTTAGCCCCGGGGATACGGGCTTTAAAGTGTGGGACACAAAATTCGGTAAAATTGGCGTTGGTATCTGCTGGGATCAGTGGTTCCCGGAATCTGCCCGCTGTATGGCTGTGATGGGAGCTGAGGTTCTACTGTACCCCACAGCTATCGGTTCGGAACCAATGGATGCCGGTATTGATTCAAAAGACCACTGGCAAATGTGCATGTTGGGACATGCCGCTGCCAACCTGATGCCGGTCATCGCCGCCAATCGCATTGGTACGGAATGGGCGAATGACCAGCAGTCTATCACCTTCTACGGTTCATCCTTTATTGCAGATGCACAAGGGAAAAAAGTAGCAGAAGCCGGTCGCACTGAGGAGACCATTCTTTCTGCTACTTTTGATTTGGACGCTTTAGCGAAACAACGCGCCGAATGGGGTGTGTTTCGAGACAGACGACCGGAACTGTATGGACCCTTACTGACACTGGATGGGGGTTGACCCATGACTTCTACCCACCCCACCTTGAAAACGATTACCAGGAATAAGCCTCTGGTGCTTTACCACCCGGACCCGGGAAGATTTTATCCAGTTCGTCCATTGTATCTCCTGACAAATCAATTTCAACTGCCCTCAAGCTGTCATCCAACTGCTGCATGGTGCGCGGCCCGATAATGGGAGCCGTAACGGCCGGATTAGCCAACAGCCAGGCCAAAGCCACATTGGATTCACTTTCACCAAGATCTTTGCAGAGTTTTGAGAAAGCTTTTAACTGTGCCAGTTCATCTTCCGAAAGCGAAGCCGCTCTTGTTTCATTGCGCGACCCGGCTTCGGCATTCAAAATGTTTCCAGTCAACATGCCACCATTTAACGGACTCCATGGAATAACACCAAGACCAAATTCTTGTGAAGCGGGCAAAACTTCCAGTTCCGGTAGGCGACATAGAAGGTTGTACTTGTGTTGTTCAGAAACAAGGCCTAAGAAGTTTCTCTTTGCGGCAGCGGCCTGCGCCTGTGCAATATGCCAGCCGGCAAAATTGCTGGAACCGATGTAGAAGGTTTTCCCCTGGTTCACCAGCGCCTCAAACACACCCCAGGTCTCATCCCAGCATACATCACGATCGATGTGATGCATCTGATAGAGCTCCACATGGTCTGTCTGCAGCCTTTGCAAAGAACCTTCCAGGTGCCTGCGAATTTTGTAAGCAGAGAGGCCACGGTCTTTGTTGGGTCCATCTACCTCGTCTTCCATATCTCCATAAATTTTGGTGGCCAAAATAACTTTTTCACGGCGTTTGCCGCCCTGTGCGAACCAGCGTCCAATAATCTCTTCTGTCCAACCCTTGCGTGGGCCACCGTACACATTTGCTGTGTCAAAGAAATTAATACCGACATCCAGTGCTTTATCCATCATGGCAAAAGCTTCTTTTTCTTCCGTATAGGGACCGAAATTCATCGTTCCCAGGCACAGGCGACTGACTTTCATGCCTGTATGTCCTAAATTTGTGTATTTCATTGATAAACCCTCCATTTCGTTCTGGTAGCAATCGCAACCACGATTGTAATCGTGACTGTTCCAAATCCAGTGTGTGTGAAAAAACGCTTCTTTTCAGTTTTCTCATCTTGCTACTGGGTTATTACCATTTCTATAGGGGTTGAACCAATAAATTGCACAATCGAAAAGAGAAGCGTGCATGCGGCAGGATGCATGATATTATTGTCAATGAATGTACCAACGAACAAGGCAGTCTTGTTATTTGTTCCAGGCACAGAAAATGAGGTTGTTATATTACAATAAAAAATGCCAGACACTGTCTGACATTTTGAATAAAGAGGTTGTTTTGAACCCATAAACGATTCAGCAAAAATACAAAGGCACGTTACAACCCATGCTTCTGCATCATCGATTGAATAAAAGCAACTCCCTCTTTCACAAGGGTATCACCGTCTTTAGCCAGCTTGCGCCATACCCAGGTGGTCATGTTATCGGTCAGGTCTACGAAGGATTCCAAGGCGGCGTTTCCATCGTAGTGCATTTCCCCGAGGGCGTTAAAAATACCGTCCCAATCTACCAGTCCCGTGCCGGGAATACCGCGATCATTCTCACAAAGATGGTAGTGCATCAAATCTTTGCCCGCAAGCTTTGTTGCAGCATAGAAAGATTTTTCTTCAACGTTCATGTGATAGGTATCCAGATGAATTTTAATATTGTCCATGCCAATCCGATTTTTCAGATCGATAGCTTGCGCACAGGTGTTCACCAGGTAAGTTTCATAGCGGTTTACCGGTTCCAAGCCCAAACAAACACCAAATTCTTTTGCATAGACGGCGACTTCACGCAGTGCATTTGCAGAAAATTCCCATGTTTCTTCCGTCGGCCGCTGCACAGCGGGCTTAATGTGTTGGGAATAAATGACGCCGGAAAGGTTTGTTGCACCGACATCGTGTGTTGCTTTCACACAAGCCTTCAAATAATCAATCCCTTTTTGGCGGATGAGAGGGTTGTCGCTGGTAATATCTGTATCGCCAAGGAGGACTGTCGATGTGCAGATACCAAGTTGCGCATTTTGCAGCCTTTCCTTCACAGCTTTTGCATCAAAAGTTTCCAGCACCATTAAAGGAATTTCTATGAAATCAAGTCCAAGACCCTTGATGTGATCTATGATAGGCAGCGTTTCATCACTCCATTGCGAGCACCAGGCATAGGCGTGTATTCCAAGTTTCATATGTTGAACCTTCCTTTCAAGTTAATTATAACGCTCAAAACAGTTCGTTGATAGAAGACATACCTATATTTACTATAAAAATAATGAAAAGTTACAATTTTCATCATTGAAAACATCATCTGCTTCGAGCGGCTTGCTGAAATAATAGCCTTGAATCAGGTCGCATTTTCCAACCTTCAAGCGCTTCATGTGCATCTTTTCCTCAATGCCTTCTGCAACCACAACAAGGTTCAGACTATGCGCCAGTGCAATCAGATTATCCATAACCTTAATGTTGTCTAATTCCAAAAACTTCATATTGAGCGTTCTGTCAAGTTTGATTTTGTCGATGGGCAAAAATGTCAGGTAGCTAAAGGATGAATAGCCTGTCCCGAAATCGTCAATGGCAATCCTAATCCCGTTCTTTTTTAGACGATCCAAAAATGTGATTGTCGCTTGTTTGTTCTCTAAAAATACGTTTTCAGTAATCTCGATTTCCAGCAAATTTGCGGGGACATGATATTGATTTAGCAATGTTTCTAAAAATTCCACATAATGTGTATCATGAATCTGCATAGCTGAATAATTCACTGAAACAGGTTTTACGTCAAGACCCTGCTCTATCCACAGGCTTAACTGGGCAATCACCTTTTCTGTAACAATTCTGCCAATTTTGACAATCATACCATTATCTTCAGCCACTGGAATAAAAGCACCCGGCATTATATTTTCCCGTGTCAACCTTAAAAGTGCTTCGTAAGCTAAAACTTCGCCGGTTTCCAATGAAACTTGCGGCTGATAAACCATTTTAAACCCGTCATGATCTATGGCATCACGCAAAACAGATTCGATGAATGATTTTTCATTCAATTGGTCTGTCATCGGGAAGTCGAACAGGGCAAAACCACTTTTCATGTTGTTTTTGACCGTATATAATGCCAAATCAGCATTCATAATCAGTTGACTCATTTC
>JBBRWP010000063.1:0-13589 GCA_038249175.1 Acetivibrionales bacterium | reverse complement strand
GTCACTTTTGTTCGTAAAAACATCATAGACTTCTTTCCAACCCGGGGTTTTGAGTGTTTTCGCATTCGTTAAAAACGTTTCGCCGGCAATGTCTGTTTCCACACGAACCGTATTGTAAACAGCAGCTGGGTAAAAGATGGCCAGAAACCGTTTCACAATCAGTTCGTATATTTTGTTCAGTTCAGGGTCCAGGTTGCCCGATTCGGTCGCTGCATAGGTAGGAATAATGGCATAGTGGTCTGTGATTTTTGTGTCGTCGACAAAGCGTTTGTTTGTTTTTGTCACTGCCAAAGGACCAAATGATTTAATGCGTAAGACCGCATCATGCCATTGGGATGAACCAAATAAACCATTCAAAACCTTCGGCAATTCAGGCACCACTTCGGTTGAAATGACGCGGCTGTCTGTTCTTGGATAGGAGATCAGTTTCTTTTCATACAGGCTTTGTGCAACTTCTAAGACTCTGTCGACAGGCATCTTGTAGCGCTTGTTTGCTTCCGATTGCAGTTCAGCCAGGTTGAAGAGGTAGGGCGCGGGTTCTGCCTTTTCTTTGCAGTCTACTTTTCGGACAAAGGCAGCTTTGCCGGTTAAACGATCGATGAGCAATTGCGCATCTTCTTTGGTGAGTGCGGCATCGTCTGTATCGGAATCTTTTTCTACAGGGGAGGACTTTCCCTTTTTTTCGGAAACAGAGAGACTAACCGAACCATCGGCTCCAGCATCACGGACATCCAGCCGCTGGCTATCGCCTCCGATATCATTCCCTTCGGATTGATGTAAACCGGTTCCGATAGTATCTGGATCAGCTCGCAGCATATTGGTTTCACCGGCACCTGTCCCGGTAACCTTCAAAGCGGCCGTTTTCTTTTCTTTCGGTTCCTGCCACCGGCCTTTATAAGAAATATCACTATCCTGCGAATGGAAAGAAGCCATGACACCATAGTTGATTTTTGGGACAAAGTGGCTTATTTCCATTTCACGTTCCACCACCAAACCCAGCACGCATGTCATCACACGTCCAATGGCAATAACGGAACTTTTTTCTACATGCAGGTATTTGGATAGATCCCTTCCGTACTGACAGGTGTACAGACGGCTGAAGTTCATCCCGAAAAGCCAGTCTTCCTTGGCCCGGCAATAGGCGGATTTCGCCAGATTGTCATAGGCATGAATGTCTTTGGCTTCTGCAATCCCTTTTTTCACAGCCTCTTCTGTTTGCGCGGAAATCCAAACGCGTTTGGCCGGTTTTTTGGACTTGCTTTGGGCATAAACCAAACGGAAAATATATTCCCCTTCACGTCCACTGTCTGTGCAGGCGATCACTTCGTCAATATCTTTTCGGTTGAGCAATTCTTTTAAAACAGCATATTGTGCCTTGTTTCCCTTTTCATCAATCACCGTATATTTATAGATGCCAGGGATGATGGGCAGGTGTTCCACACGCCATTTCTTATATTCTGGGTCGTAAGCATCCGGAAAGGCCATGGTCACAAGATGCCCATAACACCAGGCAATGACCGTATCTCCGGATTCTGCATAGCCTTTTGAACGATCGGTTCGATTGATAGACAGCCCCAAAGCCTGCGCAAAACTGGCGGCAACAGAAGGTTTTTCGGTGATGTATAGTTTTTTACCCAAGGTGGTATCTCCTTCATTTGCTTCGTTTTACGTGACGGAGTCACTTGTTTGTCTAATACATCTATTCTATCATGAGATTAACGCAGGTGCTATTGAAGGAGAATTGTATGAAAAAAAATCAAAAGGATGCTTTGCATCAGAACCATAAGAAAACGAAAATAGGCCAATTACTAGGCTTAAGCCTACTCATGGGCACTGTACTGTTAGGGGTCTCCGCTTGTGGGGGAACAATAGCAGCAAAACCATCGGCCGAGAATGGTGAAAAAGAAAGTGTTGCCAAATATCAAAAAATAAGCCCTGAAGCAGCCAAAAAGAAAATGGATGCTGGTGGCGTGATTGTACTGGACGTCAGAACGCAGGAAGAGTACGACGGCGGACATATTGAAAATGCCGTTTTACTGCCGAACACTGACATCAAGGATAAAGCAGCTGAAGTCCTGCCGGATAAAAATGCAGT
This sequence comes from Acetivibrionales bacterium, assembly GCA_038249175.1. Taxonomy (GTDB): domain Bacteria; phylum Bacillota; class Clostridia; order DSM-8532; family DSM-8532; genus JAEWSN01. Next base: position 11,494 of record JBBRWP010000063.1, on the reverse strand, counting down.
CATCCTTGTGTATTGCAGAAGCGGGAACCGCAGCAGAAGTGCATCCCAGGATCTGATTGATATGGGCTACACACAAGTCTATGACTTTGGCGGTATTATTGACTGGCCTTATTAGGCACGAATTTTGCTAAAATAGAGCGATTAATGTTGCTAGCAATCGAAGAAAGTAAACACAGATATCTATTCATAATGGGGAGAATACGGCATTATGGAACATATAAGTGCGATTTCAGTGCGACAGGTGAAAAAAGATAAGCTCTTTGACTTGGAGGTTTAAAATGGTTCAACCATGAGTTGCTTTCAGATGAATTGAGAGATGGTAAATTTATTCAGAAAGAAGTTTAAGAAACCAATTTAATAAATCTGCCGAATCTTAAAAAGGCTGCCGATAATGATTCGGTGTCTTCCCGAACTGCAGCTTAAAGTAATGATTAAAATAGGAGATATTCTTATAACCAACAGCAAGGGCAATATCACCAATTTTCATAGAAGTGCTTGTGAGCATTTTTTCAGCCTGCTCCAAACGGATACGATTGATGTACGCACTGAACAACTCACCTGTCTCGGACTTAAACAATTGCCCAAGGTAAGAGGCATTAATGTTGTATTTAACCGAAAGGTCTTTTAAGGAGAGTTCCTCCATATAGTTCTGATGCATATACGAAAGAATCGTATGTAACAAGGGGTTGCGGTTGTTCTGTACCTGAATGCTGTCCTGCAATTCTCTTAGCAATGCAATGATCCACTGTTGCAGTTCGTCGAAGGATTGAATCGTATCAAGCTCAGCAAATCTTTCAGACATCGTCAGGTCGGAATTTAAGGCAGGAAAACGCCGCTTTAAAAGCTGTAGCAATTGAAAAATGACGTGCAGCAATGCATATTTTGCTTTTGGCAGTTGCAGGGCACTTGCTGCAGACAATCGGGCAAGGTAGGCCATCAGGTAATCTTCAATTTTTTCTATACCTGATAACATCAGCTTTTCCAGTTCCTGATAGTCCAAAAATTCAGGCATATCATTTTTTTGCACATCATCATAGAAAACAATGGTGTTGTCTGGCTTCAACAAGCGATAACTCAATAAAGCTTCTGCCGTCCGAAAGGCATCCTGCACAGCCTCGGCACCATCAACACACTTACCAATCGTCACAAAAAATGTTGTGGTGACTTCTTTCATAACCGTGCTGAAAAAAGACTGTAAACCGCAGCGAATCTTAGGCTTCATAGCTGAGAGATCCTGACCATTCAGTAATAGCACATAATTGCCGTTTGTGTCTGAAAAGATTTCGCCCGATAGAAAGGTCAATAAGGATTCGTTTATGATACGCGGGATTGCATTGTGGGAAACTTTATCCGTGCTTAGCGGTTTAAAAAGCACAACCTGGTACTGCGATGCAAGGGTGTTGATGTGAACCATTTCGGCACGATCTTGTAATTCGTGCATTTGAATACTCCCGGCAATCCAACGATTCAAAATATTTTCTCGAAATACGTCATGATCCAGCTTAACAAAGGAATCCAGTTTCTCTTTTTCAATGTCGTCAATCAGTTTCAAAAGCGTTTCTGACAGCTCATTGCGGTTGATTGGTTTGAGCAGGTAGTTTTCAACCCCAAGCACGATGGCCTTTTTCACATAGGCAAAATCGTCAAAGGCCGATATAATAACAGTTTTTGGCGGTGCCGGCAACAAAGATACGCATTGGATTAATTCCAGCCCGCTCATTTCAGGCATTTTCACATCTGTGATCAGAATATCAACCGGATTGGTTTTTATTGCTTCTAATGCGGCAAAGCCATTTGTTTTTCGTGCCTGTAGCTCCAGGCCGTACTCTTCCCAAGGCAATATGCTTTCAAGACCATCCAGTATTTGAGGTTCATCGTCAACAATCATAACACGAAGCATATAAACCCCTTTCTTTGACTTTATCAAGTGCTATTCTACCATATTATCTGAGAAATAAGGACAATGCGTCATCATTTCTGTCATAATCAACAATTATTTAAGAGTTTTTATCATTTTTCAGAATTATTGTTATAGATTCATGCTCTTGCTTTCCTTATAATGACCTACAGGAGGAACACAACATGCAAGTTGAAAGAGCCCTGAAAACAAAAAAGCCAATGAAGTCCGGCATGAAGCTTTTTCTGATGTCGGCACCGTTTTTTATCGTCATATTTATTTTTTCATATCTGCCCCTCTATGGATGGATTTATGCTTTTTTTGAATACAGAGCGGGGTTAAAACTCTTTGACACAAAGTTTGTGGGGTTCAAGTATTTTCTTTCGCTTGTGAATAATCCAGTCACGGCATCGGAAATAATTCGTGTTCTCCGAAATACGTTTGCCATGAGTTTTCTGGGTCTCGCAACCTCCTGGCTGCCGGTTGCTTTTGCCATTTTCCTGTCAGAAATGCGTGCCAGGAAGTATAAAAGTCTGGTACAAACCTTGTCAACTCTACCCAATTTTATCAGTTGGATTTTGGTGTACTCGGTTGTCTGGTCTATGTTTTCTGTCGGTGATGGCTTTGTGAACCGCCTGTTGCTTTCCCTGAATTTGATTGATACGGAAATCAATTTTCTTGCGTCTTCCAACAACGTATGGTTCACCATGCTTGCCTACCAAATATGGAAAGGCCTGGGCTGGAGTGCCATTATGTACCTTGCTGCAATTTCTTCCATCGATCAGGAGCAGTATGAAGCCGCCAGGGTGGATGGCGCAGGGCGATTCCGCTGTATATGGCACATTACCATCCCGGGACTGATGCCAACGTACTTTGTACTGCTTTTATTGGCAATTGCTAATTTTATCAACAACGGTATGGAGCAGTATTTTGTGTTTCAAAATCCCATGAACAAGGCAACCATTGAGGTTTTGGATCTTTATGTGTATAACAAGGGTTTGCTTGGGAATAATATTCCTTATGCAACGGTTGTTTCCATGCTGAAATCTCTTGTGAGTATTGTTTTGTTGTTTACAGCGAATAAGATGTCCAAATCTGTACGAGGAGAAAGCATTTTGTAAAAACCAGACCGTATAGAAGGCTGCACCGTGGACGGAAGAGCACTGACAACCTCAAGAAAGCATTTTATAAAAGCCAGACCGCAGTGAGGTGTAGTCTTTATTGAACTGGATAACACATTCGCGTTTAGCAGAAATCCTTCCGGATCACACAAAAAACAGTTTTGCAGATTCTTGAGAAAGTGAAAAGGATGACAGGATGAAAATAAAAAAAACCTTGTCCGATAAAATATTTCAAATCTTGAATTACTCAGCATTTACTATTTTTATGCTGATTTGTATTTTCCCTTTTTATTATATATTTATCAATACCATCAGTGACAATCATAGCGTAGCCGTTGGTAAAGTTTTGCTTTATCCGGTTGGACTGCATTTCAACAATTATGTCGAAATATTTCAGTTGCGCGGCCTTGGGCAAGCGGCACTGATTTCAACGCTGCGTACCGTTCTGGGCACACTTTTTACCTTAATCGGCTCCTGTTTTCTGGGGTACACACTCAGTAAAACAGAAATGTGGAAAAGAAAGCTCTGGTATCGCTATGTTATTGTAACCATGTACTTTAACGCCGGCCTTATTCCCTGGTATATTACCATGAAAAACCTGGGTTTGGTCAATAATTTCTGGGCCTATGTTTTGCCAGGAATTGTATCACCGTTTTTTATGATTTTGTTTAAAACTTATGTTGAATCCATTCCGGCTTCGTTGGAAGAATCAGCTCAGCTTGATGGTGCAGGTTATATGCTCCGCTTCTTCCGTATTATTTTGCCCCTTGCAACGCCCATTATCGCAACCATTGCAGTTTTTGCTTCCGTCGGGCAGTGGAACTCCTTTCTGGATACGGTATTTTTGATGAAAAAAAGCAGTTTGTATACACTGCAGTATGTGCTTTACCAGTATTTGAATGAAGTGAATGCCATTGCAGCAACGCTGCGTAATTCACCAACTGCCCAGAACATGGACCCTTCAAAATTATTGACACCTGTCTCCATTCGCATGACAATTTCCATGGTTGTGGTGTTGCCTATCCTCTTTGTCTATCCATTTTTCCAGCGCTTTTTTGTCAAAGGCATTATGATTGGTGCCGTAAAAGGGTGAGGAAGTCTCATCTGCGGAATATACAAACTTTTCTAAGGAGGAACAAAAATGATTATGAAAAAATCAAAACAAGCCCGAAATCTGCTCTGCCTCTTGTTGGCAGTCCTGATGTTGCTTTCTGCAACGGCCTGTGGGGCTGCAAAAACAGAAGCACCCTCGGCGTCAGCCTCAGAATCGGTTGCAGCAGCAACTTCTGAAGCAGCAGCGACTTCTGAAGCACCGGCAGCTTCATCTGTGGAACCAACTCCTGAAGCCAATATGGAACCGGTTACCCTTTCAGTTCTGGCTCTGCCAAGCAATACTTCCGGCTTAATGCAAAACTGGTGGATGGACATTGTGAAACAAAAATGCAATGTGGAATTGGAACTGCAGCCGGCCGGCGATCAGGGAGAACAGAAACTGCAGGCATTGATGGCCAGCGGCGAATTGCCGGATATCGTTGTTTTTAAAACAAAAAAACAGGTTGAAGATGCTGCAAAAGCAGAAATGCTGCTAAACCTGGACGAACACTTGGACAAAATTCCGAACGTTGTCAAGAATGCTGCTCAGGCCATGCAGTATTACAGGGACAGTGCAAGCAATGGTACAGGAAAAGCCTACGCGGTCCCGAATGCTGTCGGTCCTGGTGAAGTTGGCGAAGAGCTGAACTGGGGTCCATTCCTGCGCTGGGATTTGTACAAGCAACTGGGTATGCCAAAAGTGAATACACTGGAAGACTATTTACCTTTACTGAAGCAGATGCAGGATTTGGAACCGAAAAATAAAGACGGCCAAAAAGTCTATGCACTGACCCTTTGGGGAGACTGGGACAGTACCCAAATGCATCAGGCAACGCAGCCATCTGTATTGGCCGGTATTGATGCAGGGGATCAATTCGGTGGTTCATTGCCATTTTTACAGGTGAATTTGAATACCAATGAAACAAAGAGCGTTCTTGCACCCGACAGTGAATACATTCGTGCTTTGAAATTCTACTACAAGGCCAATCAGATGGGACTTGTGGACCCGGATTCCCTGACCCAGCGTTTCGATGCCGCGCTTGCCAAAGTGGAACAAGGCCGTGTGCTGTTTGGCTGGTGGCCTTGGTTTACCGGGGGCTATAATGTGCCTGCCAATACAGATGCAGAACCGTTTAAGGGCTTCCGCCCGGTTTTAACAGAAGACTATAAAGCATTCTGGTGGGGAGACAATCCGGTTGGAAGCTCCTGGGCGTACGGTATTGGCGCAGCTTCTCAGCAACCGGAAGCCGCATTGAAATTTATGGATTTCATGTATTCCACCGAAGGGCTCATGGAAATGTTTAATGGACCAAAAGGATTGACCTGGGATGTCAATGACAAAAATGAACCTTATGTTACAGATGCCGGATGGGATATTATTGACAACCAAAAAGACCTCCCGGGCGGCGGGAAATTGGGTGATGGCAGCTCGGTGATCAATTCCAGCGGCTTATCATCGGCAGCCATCAATCCAGAATATGGACAGCCTTTGGGCAATGGCTTCTGGGCTTCTTCTCAGGGACGCAACCCGACGAAGCTGATGAAAGACTGGCAGGACACAACCGGGTTCAAATCGACCACGGCTATGTTAAAAGCCAAGAACACATTTACAATTACCCCATTGGCCATGAAATTAATTCCTTCCATTACCGATGATATTCAGGTGTTATCCGGTCAGGTGGGGGATATTATTAAAACAACTTCCTGGCTGATGGTCTATGCAAAAAACGATGCTGAATTTGACAAATTATACAAAGACATGGTCGATAAAGCTGAAGGCCTGGGTATTCAAAAAGTGCTGGATTGGGACATGGCCTCATGGAAAGAAGCACAGGGCTTGGCGGACAAGTACAAATAGGGTAAGATCGTATAAGATGTGATTTTAATTATAGTAAGGGTAACTTGAAGGAAATGAATGGTGGGCGGATTCAATTGGATCCGCCCGCTTCAATAACCGGGTTGGTTCAATATAACAAGCATGGAAAAGTTCAGAAATACAATTCATAGACAACTTTATGTCTGGTCCTTGTATGGTCTGAAAATACAAAACCGTTGATATATGGAGGTACAAACATGTATTTTGGATGTGCGTATTACCCGGAGTACTGGGGCAAGGAACGATATGAAGAAGATGCCCGCCTGATGCAGGAAGCCGGGATTAATCTGGTACGCATTGGGGAGTTTGCATGGTCTCGCATGGAACCCGAAGAAGGTGTCTTTCAGCTGGAGTGGCTACATACCTGCATCAGAACCCTTGCCGAACATGGCATCCATGTTCTTTTGTGTACTCCCACAGCGACACCACCGGCATGGTTGACAGACCAGTATCCGGAAACACTGTTGACCAAATCTTCAGGTCAAAAATTGTCACATGGCGGGCGCAGACATTATTGCTATACAACAGAAGTATACCGGGAGCACATTAAACGCCTGGTTGAAACGCTGTCAAAAACTTTCTCAGTCTATCCCAGTGTGCTCGGATGGCAAATTGATAATGAACCAGACACCGGTGAAAACGGTATTTGTTATTGTGAAAATTGTCAGCGCTTGTTTAAGGAATGGTTACAAGAAAAATATACAACTTTATCTCAACTGAACGAACGATGGAAAACCGGGTTTTGGAGTGTTGATTACAGCCATTGGCGGCAGATCAAACTGGCTTCAGCTGAAGTGAGGCAATATAGCAGTCATCAACTGGATACCAAGCGCTTTGCAAGTGAAAAGATTCTTGATTTTGTTCTTTTTCAGGCAAATATTATCAAAGAAAATCATCCGGAGGCGCTTGTCTCAACCAACCAAAATGGCGGAATTTTCACCAATATTCACTTTGGTCATTTGTTCAAAAAATTGGATATTGTGATGAAAGATCTGTATTTTGACATATGCACACAAAATGATAATGACCTGGTTTTCAGTCTATGCCGTTCGTTTAAAAAAGGTCAACCCTTTTGGATTACAGAGACTGGTGCAGCTGTTGTCGATTATACACGACCGCCAAAGAAGGATCAATTCAGGGCATTTCTTTGGACAAATCTGGCCAATGGTGGGCAGGCACATGTGGTTTTTCGCTGGCGGACCTGTCTTTCAGGTCAGGAACAGGAGCTTCAGGGGCTGCTGGAGCATTCAGGGTATCCGGGGCACCGTTATCAAACAGCAAAAAAAGCTTTTCTGGAAATGCAGGGATTGTTGCCGCAGTTGAAAGATTTGCCAATGCCAAAAGCTGAAGTAGCCATCATTCATGATTATGAAGCCATGTGGATGTATCAGTCTTCTGTTATTAAAGAGGAAATACGATACGAAGAAAATTTATCGAAACAGTACCTGTCACTTTATCGCAGGAATATTCATGCTGACATTTTGTCCCCGGAGGATGATTTTTCAGGGTATAAACTCATCTTGTTACCCTCGTTGCCAATGATATCTGACATGTTTGCCAAAAAGCTGCAGGATTACATTTCCTTAGGCGGTGTGCTTTTTGCCCAAGGCCAATTTGGCTGTCGGGATGCCTTTGCAAATTATGTTGAAGTTCCAGGACCGGATCATCTTCAGACACTGTTCGGGGTGCAGGCTGTTGGCGGGATGTATTTAAAAAGCCATGTGGCTGCAGATGAAGCCTGGTATGGGTGTGAACGGGATGTTAAAATAGGCATTCAAGGTACACTGAATAACAGTGAGGTTTCAGGACTGGTGTCGACCTGGGCAGGGGATGTTTTACTTGACGGGGCAGAAGCGCTGCTGGTCTATACAGAAGATACATACGAAGGACAGCCTGTGCTCACACGGATGAACAATGCCTATTACTTCTGTGCCATGGATGCCGATGAAGGATTAACGGCCAGGGTGTTTGATTATCTGATGCAACAGGCGAACATTCAAGGCTTAACGGATTGGCCGCTGTATGTTGAAAAAATCAGAAGAGGCCGCTTCTTGTTTCTCATAAACCACAGGGATGAAGCTGTTGATCTTCCCTTGTCTGATTTCAATAGAGATGGACACATTGAGAAATGTATTGTGGGGTGTTTAAATGGACAGACGGTACACCTGGATGCTTTTGGGGTATGTGTTTTGCAGTTTGGTCAAAATGATTCGGATTGTTGTGAGGGTAACTTGGAGAAAACCTAGTGTCAATTTGCACATATTTTGCATGCCAAAAGTCTTTCGCATTAAGGAGGACTGTTTGATATTAATGTCGGATATTTATGCAACTGGACACTAACTACAGTTTTTTCGAATCAGGTAATTGTGGCATGGCTGAAAGGATTCATCAATGAACACAGTGCTCAAGGTGCTGAATAACCTGATTGGCGCAAAAATTGGGAAACGGCGTTTTTACAACCGACTTTTTTTCATGAATGCTATTGTTTTCATTTTGGTTTTATTTTTATTTGCAACAATTATGTCACGGTTATCTTTTCAAGTCGAATCTGCCCGCATTCAACAGAAAAACCGGGAGGTGCTGCAAAGTGTATGCGACTATTATAATGTCAAACATAATGAATATGTGAATATGGTATACCCTTTGTATGATGACCGGACAACATACACCATCATGTCGGATTTGCTGGAAGGAAATGATGCATCTGATTTTGAATCGGATCCTTTTTTGCGCAAGGACATTGCAGAACGCATGGGAAGGCTTATTGCAAGGGATAATGATGTGGAGGCAATCTATTTCATCAGCAATGAGACAAACCGGCAATATGCTTTCATGAAGAGATACAATACGTTCGAACAGATTTTCTCATTTGGTGGATTTTCAGAACGTGCCCAAAAACCTGTTATTGGACGTGTGCCGCTTGGGTTTTCCTATCTTGGGGAGAAGGCAACCGTAGATGTTCCAGGGGTATACGGGATTGTATCCAGTGTAGGAACCATGAATATCACCAATAATGCCGGGAAAATGATCATTGCCTATAACATCAAACCTTTGCAAAAAGTGTTTGACCGGTTTCGCAACTCTGCCGTAAAATGCCTGATTGTTTCTGATGAAGGAGTAATTATTTTTTCTTCCTCCGGAGATTATTCTGAAAAGAAGTTCGACCAAATGCCCTTGCTGCAATATGATGCGACAGAGACGATGTTTCATGGAGAAAAAAACATTGTTCTTACCTATGCCAATCCTGCCAGAAAATATACCGGTATTCTACTGATTCCATCAAAATTGTATCTTTCTCAAGCCATTAAAACGAGTGTTCCAATTTTTCTTTCCTGCCTGGGCTTTGCTGTTTTAACCATCCTGTTGTATCTTTTTGCAGGTATGCGCGTCTCATATCGGGTGCGTGAGTTGGAAGATGCGATGGATTTAGTAGGTTCAAACCAGTTAAGCTATCGCATTCCCATGAAAGGGAATGAAGATGAATTTGATCATATTGCCGCTTTCTATAACAGGATGTGCAATGACTTGCAAAACAATATTGACCGCTTGTATTTATCGGAAATCAAAGAAAAAAATGCAGCGCTGGGTGCCCTTCAAGCTCGTATTAACCCGCATTTTTTATACAATTCCCTTGAAGCCATCCGTGCCAGGGTGCAGGAGGATGGCAATGTGGAAGCCAGTGATATGATTGCCCAATTGGCCAGTATGTACAGGAGCATCACCAAAGAAAAGATGGTATATACAATACAGCAGGAAATACAGTTTATTAAAATATATTTAAACCTGTTTTCTTTTCGTCATGGTGATGATTTTGATGTATCCATCAATATGGATGCCAATATCATGTCATATGGTATTTTGAAGTACCTGCTCCAGCCTGTCATTGAAAATTATTTCGTGCACGGGTATCGAACCATAGCGTCAGAATACAGGCAGGAGAAGGCAGACAGTCTGCATACAGATGCCTCAACAGAACAAACAATCATCGTTCATCCACAAAAACTGGAAACAAAGCGGAATCATTTGACGATTATTGGAAAGAAAATAGCAGATGACATCGTGATCAAAGTCTGTGACAACGGAAAAGGTATTGAAAAACAACGCCTGGAAATATTGCGGGAATCTTTGAATAATCATGAAGAGCAGACTGCCAGCTTTGGTTTAAAAAATGTTCATGAACGCATTCAACTTGTCTTTGGCAAAGAATGCGGCCTCAGAGTTGAGAGTGAACCGGGGGCTTCAACCTGTTTCACTTTGCACATCAAAGCCTTGACTTGTGAAGAGATTGAAAAAATACGTATGAAAAAAACTGAAACGGGGATATCATAAGTGCTAATGAATTTTGCATTCAGGATACATCAACTGGCTGCCGCTGAAGGAAACGAGGATATCATAAGAACTAATGAATAAGGCTTTTCTCGAATACAAGAAGGAAATAAAATGAATGAAAAGTATGGTCAACCAATTCACATTTTGGAAAACCAATTAATGATAACGATGGAGGGACTATCATGAATCTATTATGTCAGATTACATCCTTTAGTGGGTCAAAGCCAGAAAATCGCATTGATTTTCCGCAAACAGGTTTTCCTATGGATCAATACGAAAACCAGACGGTGAAAACAACACAGGAAAAAGTTGATGTAAGGACAACCCTTACGTCATTACCCGAAGGCAGCCACGCAGCCTCAAGCATTGGAAATAGTGTTTGGCAAGTGGAAACTCACTTATGGATGGCAGAAAATGATAGAGAAAGCATCCATGGCGAAGCAACATTTCGTGTATTGTCCGGTACATTGAATTACGCGAATGTGGCCGTAGTTCTTGAAATGCCAGACTGGGAAAAAGGAAATTATGTCTTGATGCCGGCGGCTGCCTATAACGGTAACCGTTTTCGTATTGCCAAAAAAGAATACCCGCCTTTTATCCATGAAGAAGATGGTATTGGCCCGGATATGCCGACAACGATTACGGATGTCCCGCATTTATCGATGCAGGGACCGGGAAAAATTCACCTGTGTTCCGGTGATATGGCAACCCCATGCATTGGTTTTTTTGATGCAAAAAAGCAAGTTGGGCTTTTATTGGTTGGCGAACAGGATACAAATTTGGGCTATAATGGCTATGCCATTGAAGAATGCAGCGGAGCTGTAGCAAAATTACGAATTGAAAGCCCTGTGGTGCGTGAGAAAATGTATCAAATGGTCAATAGCGAAGTGCCGTCGGACGATTGTGGAGCGAGTTTTCAGGCAGGAGACGCCGTAACCATTCGTTTCACCTTACAGCAATTTTCATGCCCAAGCGTTCACACGTTGTTTGAAAAATACTGTAAAAGCAGGAATATTTACGAGGAGAGAGGATGCTTGCAAAACACCTACCCCTTGAGTGCCGCTTTCCGGACAGTAGAAGAGAAATACAATGCACAACAGTGGAATAAAAAATACCAGTACTATATGGGAAGCCCCAACGGGGAAGGCACGCGGTTTGGTGACTGGCAAGCCGGTTGGT
>JBBRWP010000062.1:0-13738 GCA_038249175.1 Acetivibrionales bacterium | reverse complement strand
CGGGAATGCCGCTTTCTATAGCTGTGTTTGTCTGTTCAAGGGACATCTGATTCACACTGCCGCAGATAATAAGCGTTTTCCCACCTGGTCGATTTTCAGCCAATTGTGTTTTACTCGTTTGAACACCATTCAAACCTCTTCCAACAGGACCTTTCCCCGCCAAACCTTTCCTGGCCAAACCTTTCCTGGCGAAACACGGATTAACCAATTTTTTTTCAGTCCATCTACTTCCAACAGGATTTTCATCGGCAAGTTTATGCCCGGAACCGGTCAAACCGATGATATCCGGTAGAAATCGTGCAAATCCGGCACAACCCGCAAACAGAGAAATATCTACCATTGCCTTGAATTTCCTGGCAATCAGCGTCATATCTTTGATCGTTTCCGCATCAAAAATATAAATTGTATTCTTTTCAGTGCTGCTTTCAATGTCCGATAGTTGCGAAACGGTAACATTCACAATATGCAAGTCGGTTTGTTCCGACAGCAAATCACGAACAACACCTGTCTTAATTGGATTAAGGATGTCACTGCTAAAGACGGTTTCCGACAAAACCTTTCCCTCGATATATTGGATGCCATTGCGCGTGGTACGATTCATTTCAGGATATGCAGGCACAAAATAAACGGGTTCGCCGGCAAAGGATTTTATAACAGCATCCAGTTCAGCGCCGATATTGCCTCTTAGTGTCGAATCGGTTTTTTTGTAGATATAGGGGATGGAAAGCTTTATGGCAATCGCTGCCGCTTTTCTGACAGACTCTGCCGCAGCCGTTGCACTGAAGTGTCTTGATTGTGTATCAATGACAAGAACATCGCAGCCCGCTATGTCCCTGATGGTCATCCTGCTAAAATCACAGGCAACATAGGTGGCTATGCCCTGATTCGAAAACTGTACCCCTGTATCCAGTGCACCGGTAAAATCATCCGCAATGACAATCAGGCTGGGATTTTTCAACAAATTTTCCTCTTTTTCTGGATAAATTTTATCCGTTCTGTTTTTGTGTCTGTTTAAAAGGCATCGAACCTTGGCCTCCTTTGATTCAACCAATGGTGCAAATGTTCATGTTCTATTAATGGTGCAGAATTTCATGTTCTATTTATGGATCAAATGTTCATGTTTCCATTAATGGTTCAAATGTTCATGTTCCATTTACTGTACAAACGTTCATGTTCCATTATAGCGGTATCTGAACGGCATTACAAAATCCAAAAAAACCATATGCCGCAGTGTCTGCACCATTAAAAATGTACTGTGATATAATGTTTCTGTGTCAGTCTTTTGGTGTGGTACCACAAGGCCAACGCAATATTGTTCAGTAAAAGGATGGGATAATTACATGATGAAAAATTTATTGGAAGACATCAACAGTACGCTGCTCATGGGTCCGGGTCCAAGTTGTGTCAGTTTATCGACATACCATGCCATGTCCCTGCCAACCATTGGGCATCTCGATCCCTACTTCATTGAAATTATGGATGGTATTAAAAATGGTCTTAGACTGCTCATGGGAACAAAGAATGACGTAACTGTACCCCTTTCCGGTACAGGCTCTGCCGGTATGGAAGCAGCTTTTGTCAACTTGGTTGAAAAAAATGACAAAGTCCTGATCCTCATCAATGGTGTTTTCGGCGTCCGCATGGCGGAAGTCGCCACCCGTCTTGGTGCCCAGGTTGACAAATTGGAAACCGAATGGGGAAAAGTTATTGATGTAAAAGAAGTCAAAGCAAAACTGGCCTCTGCAAAATACGACATTGTGGCCGTGGTTCATGCGGAAACATCAACAGGTGTTTGCAATCCAGTCGAAAAAATCGGGAAGCTTGTCGCCGAACAAGGCAGTCTATATATCGTCGATACGGTCACCAGCCTGGGCGGTATTCCCGTAGAAGTGGATAAATGGGGCGCAGATGTCTGCTACAGCGGATCTCAAAAATGCCTGTCCTGTCCTCCGGGTGTATCCCCGATTACTTTTTCAAAAAAAGCCATGGAAAAGATTATTGCCCGGAAAGAAAAAGTGCCCAATTGGTATCTGGATATGACCTTGTTGACCGCATACTGGGGCGGCAGTAAACGTGTCTATCACCATACAGCACCCATCAATATGATGTATGGACTTTACCAGGCTATTTATCAGATTCTGGACGAAGGCATTGAAAATGTTCAGAAACGGCACAAGGAAATGCACGAATACCTGGTTGAACAACTCGACGGCATTGGCATAAAATTCCTTGTAGAAAAGGAAAATCGCCTGCCCATGCTCAACGCCGTCATTGTACCGGAAGGTGTGGATGAAGCCATGGTCAGAAGCAGATTGCTCAATGAATACCACATTGAAATTGGTGCCGGTCTGGGTGCATTAGCTGGAAAGATATGGCGCATCGGTCTGATGGGTCATACTGCAAGGTCCTATAATATCGATAAACTGGTAGATGCGCTGAAGTGTATCATGAAAGAATAGACTTAACTACGCGCACCCCGTAAAGATCGAGTGTCAAACTGCATTTATTTTTATTGGTCAAAAGTCTTTGATGTCAATGATGACAGTACGATTTCTATATCTGAAAATTGTGCAACTTTGATTCATGTATAATAACTCGAAAATGATCCAATTTGATGCCAAATCGCGGCGTTAATGGTGCAGTGCAGTGCTTCGCATTGCACTGTTAGACCGCGATATTGGCCTAAAATCGGTCATTTTTACTCAATTTCAGTCCCTTCGGCACCGAAATTGGAGTTTTTTCACCGGAATCAACTTGACACGAGGAAACACTTGCTTCAATAAAACCCAAAAGGAGCTTTTTCAGTTTGACGCTGAGAAAGCTCCTTTTTATTCATCAACCAGCCATCAACCAGCAATAAACAGCCATAACCAGCCAATAACCAGCCAATAACCAGCCAACAACCAGCCATCAACCAGCAACCAGCCAACAACCAGCCATAAACAGCCACAAACAGCCATCAACCAGCCAATAACCATCCATCATCCATCATCCAGCTTCTAGAAATAAATTAGACATTATCTTTCGCCCAATCATTTCTAATCCGCACTTATAATCCCGTCGAAAGCCTCAATCTGAGACAGGAATTCACCGTTGGGCAACACAAGATTTTCGCCATCTTGAAAACGGAACCAGCCTTCCTGACCATCTGAAGAAACAATATGAAACCATTCCGAAATATTGCTGACATCCATGACCACCGCTGTTCCGGCGACCATCACCTTACCCGCCTTCTGGTTGATCGGATTGTCATATAATGGCATATTTTTTAACAAATTCAATTTCAAGTCTGACTTGTACCACTGTGTCGGTATCATTTCCAAAAGACCCCTTGCGTTCAGCCGGTATTCAATCCCATAAAACCATGTGAGCATGGGGCCTATCCAGGATCGCGCGTAGGTGGAGACCCTGCCGTTACCGTCACAGGCAAAAAGTAACCCTGAAACCGTCCCAACCCAAATAATTTTACCATTCCTGTACGTGTATAAAGAAGTGGTTTCATCATCACTCGGACCATGGTCTGTAATGGCTATTTCTTTTTGCTTGTCACGTTCATCTAAATCCACCAAATAAACACCTTCCGGCGCATCGAACCAGTATGAAATGAGATCCTCGCCGACCTGCAAGTGCCACTTGGTGTCATCGGTGTTAAAAAGAATGCTGACCGCCTCTGCCTGTCCATCCCCATCCAGATCAACACTCACATCGGCCGATGCCGGTACTGCAAAATCGTGTTGTAAAGCACCCACAGGAACCGCTTTCACCGCACTTGCCACCGGTGGTACGGGCTGGTATGAACCAGCATCCGTTTTCTGTGCAGCGGCTTCCCAATCGGCCAACCAGGACAAATAAGCCTTTTTCAAGACTGCTTCCACGGCTTGGGGTGGTTCCGCATCCAAAAAATCTAAAATAACATCTACCTGCGACAAACCGTTGTTTTCTTCATGAACAACAAACGTCGCCTGCATCACATCACGGTGGGAATTAAAGTCCTCTGCCCGGCTGCCTGGAGAAAACCATGTGCTCGTGATATTGCACCGAATTTTATATTCATTTGCCACACTAGAAGACAATTGTTCAAAATTGTAAGCTTCTTCAAAAACCTTTGCCCCGCTGTAGGAAGAGATGGCCCCTTTCAATGCGCCACGCAAAAACAGAAGCCAATGATCACTGCTCACAGTGGACCCTTCGGGTACCACAAAGTCGTTCATCGTAAATTGAAGTATTGTGTCTGATGCGCCGGATGTCTCTGATGGCGCAGGTGTTTCAGAATCTGCTGTTTCAGCATTTTCTGATGTCAGGGGAGTTTCCGATATTAGGGCGGATTCGGAAACTTCTGAAATAGCTGTGCCTGTGGAAGCAGATGCAGTTGCCAAGGCATCAGGTGACTGTAACGGCAACACTACCCGACCACAAGATGTAAACAAAACAGCTAGCAAAACAAGGAGTCCGATTGTATAGAAGAATGAATCGCGATTTAACTTCATTATATATCACCCCTGTTTATAACTCTCAAATATACCAAATACTTCATAGCACTACAGCGTGAGTTTGAATAATTCATTTTTATGATCCTTTATTTATGCAGACTTACAACAAGTCAGAATTCTCAAAAATAATGCTTGACTTGGCGTAAATATCGAAGTCACGCTGTAGTGATAGTTACTTTGTTTATGTGGAAAAGATGGCTACATCACAAAAAGTCATTAAGTGACTTTTTTATGCAAGTATAAGATGACTACAAAAACACAGGTACTCATTATTCGAAATAACTTTTTTCATTCAAACACCTTCAAATAAGCCCGACGCCTGCGATGTATCCTTGAATCATAATTCTTCCACATGGTATGCACTGCTAAATTGGTTTCAAGCTCCGGTGAAGCAACCGCCTGTGTGATGCCATTTCTCATGGCATTCTGTGTCAGTTCAGATAACATAATAAAAGGAATACCTGTTTTCCGTAATTCAGGACGAACCGCAACCAAATACAAATCCAGCGATTTGCTGTGATGAATCGCCCAAAGCCAATGAATAAAGCCAAATGGTAATATGCGTCCTTTTGTTTTTTGTGCCGGTTTTGCCAATGCCGGCATATTGATGCCAAACCCGGCAATCCGATCTTCTTTATCCAAAATAATGCTGATGTATTGCGGGTTCACAAAGCCGAAAAACTGCTTTACATAACTGTCAACTTGTTTCTTTGTAATTGGAACGGTTGCGTACAAGCCTTCGTAGCCAATATCCAGCAATTCAAATATCGGCTTGACATAAGGGATAACATCCTTGCTTTTTTTCAAAGAAACCATACGCATTTTATACTTTTCTTTTGCCCGGTTTGATAAGAGCTTCAATTTCTCTGCCTGCTTCACATCGGTCAGACGTACATCCCATTCCAGCCACTCGGCATCCTTTACAAAACCCAGTGCTTCCAGATGTTTATGATAATAAGGATAATTATAGATGGTAATGAAGGTGCCCATTTCATCGAAGCCCTCAACCAGCATCCCTTCCTTGTCCAAATCACAGAAACCCAATGGACCATGCAAGCCAACAAGCTTCCGTTCTTTGGCCCAGACAATGACCGTTTCAAAAAGTGTTTTTGACACTTCCCTGTCATCGATAAAATCAATCCAGCCAAATCGGGCATAGCGGTTTCCCCATTTTTTAATGTAGGCATGAGACATTATCGCTGCAATGCGCCCAACCACTTTTCCGTCTTTTTTTGCGATCCAGTAGTCTGCTTCACTGTATTCAAATGCCGGATTTTTCTTTTTATCCAAAGTAAATCGTTCATCCATTAGTAAAGGTGGCACCCAGTTCGGGTTGTCTTTGTAAAGCGTAAAAGGGAATTGAATGAATTGGTTGAGCTGTTTTTTGGTTTCTACTTTGACAATTTCAATCATTTCTACTTCTCCAATTCATCACGGGCTGGTTGTGTATTACATATACTTTTCCGCTATGCCGGCAAGTTCTGAGCGTTCAACCTCTTCCAGTGTAATGTGCCCCGTTATTTTGTACGGCTTCATTTTCTCTACAGTATACACAAGTCCGTTCGATTTTGCATCTACCAGAACATTGTCAATTTGATTATCACTCGGATCCCCAATGAAAACAAACTTCGCACCAAATCCAGCACGGGTTAACATCAGCTTGGCTAGATGCGGCGTCAGTTCCTGTGCTTCATCCACAATCACCAGAGCATTGCTCAATGTTCTGCCACGCATGTATGTAAATGTCTTGGTTTCAATAATGCCCCTGGATCTGTACGTTTCAATAAAATTATCCACAGAAAAATCCGGTTTATCTGCCTTTGGTCTCCCGCTGCGGCTAAAATCCTCCCGTGCATTCTTTTTAAAGATCATTAAATTTTCAATGGCATCATAGAAGCTGCCCATCCAGGGCCGCAATTTTTCATCTTCTGTGCCAGGCAAAAAACCGATGTCATTGCCGGCAGCGACTGTTGGCCGAATAAAGACTATTTTACGGTACTCATTACTTTCTATCACCTTTTCAAGTGCAACCGCGGTTGCCAGAATGGTTTTCCCCGATCCGGCACCGCCGGTAATGGTTACAAACTGCACTGTTGGATCCATCAGCAACTCAAAAGCCATTTTCTGATTGCGGTTGATTGGTGTTAAGCCCCACGCATCGGTTTTTGTATATTTTAAAGGCATTAAGTAGCCGCTTATATTACGCGAAAGCACTTCGTGGCTTTTTTCATCCAGACTGTGCAGGTGTACAAATTCATTTGGAAACAAAGGTTCATCAAACCAATCGGGATTCACTTTCAGTCCGTTATTAAAAACCTGATCAATATCATTGGAGGAAAGAAAAAGTTCACGATACCCTTTATACACGGCATCACATTTAATTTTATCATTGGTGTAATCTTCTGCTGAAACACCGAAAGAATCCGCCTTCAATAACATATATAAATCTTTGGTTACCAGAATGGTTTTGGTTGAAGGGTCACCGCGCTGTATGTTCATGGCTACCGCAATAATGCGCATATCATTATGGTGGGTTTCGATGCCTTCCGGGAACACAGACATATCCATATGGTTCAGCTCAACCCGCAGTGTCCCTCCGCCAGGCAGCTGAACGCCGGTTTCCAAAGAACCCATACCTCGCAATGTATTTAATTCTCTGGCCGCCATTCTTGCATGGTAGCCAACCATGCCTTCCCGCGTCTTTATGCCATCCAGTTCCTCCAAAGTAACGATGGGTACAATAACATTGTTATCCTCAAACTTGTAGAAACATTCCGGATCGTGCACAATCACATTGGTGTCTAAAATGTAATTTTTAACCATACGGCCTCCTTTGTACTTTACGAAATAAGAATACCTCTGAGTATATTCTTATGCTATAATTCGTATGTTAAGCGTCTGTTAAATCTAAAAATGTGCAGCATTTTCAGCAGGTTTTGTGCGAACTTGATGAGGGTGCAAGGGATATAAAGCTGAAAATGTGCAGCATTTTCAGCAGGTTTTGTGCGAACTTGATGAGGGTGCAAGGGATATAAAGCTATCATTACAGCGACTTTCATTCTTGTAATATTGTATTCTGCCATTTTAACCAGTTTCTCGAGAAACACCATCCCTGTTTAAACATCGTCTAACCCCTGCCGGTCTCTCTAGACTTCAATGTCCGGCTTATACAAATTGCGTTTATCCAAAGACCAAACAGGTTCAGAAAATTGACCTGGTTTTACATCCTTCAATGCATTGTCATAGTCATAAATCCTGGCATCCATCATGTCGATATGGTGTAGCAGTTCTGCTTCCAAAAACATGGGGGGTTTGGGGCTGCCATACTCTGGTTTTTCATGGTGAGAAAGAACCATGTGCTTCAGTAGCAGGACCACTTCCTCGGATGTACCAAGTTCCCGGCCAACCCTGTCTATTTCCGTAATGCCAATAACAATATGCCCCAATAGTTTACCAACCTTCGCATATTCGGCGATGCCAAGTTCTGACGCATCCATTTCATCCATTTTTGCCAAATCGTGCAGAAGCACACCTGCAAACAGCAAATCTGTATTCACTAGTGGATACACGTCTGCAATCGCTTCTGCACAACGCAGCATGCGAACAATGTGGTAGAGTAAACCACTCCGAACCGCATGGTGTAAAGATTTTGCCGCAGGATAATACATCAGCTTTTTTTCACGTTCATCCAGCATTGCCAGTACGAGGGTGCGCATATCCATATTTTGAATTTTACTGGTGAAGTCATACACTTCCGTTAACATAGTTTCTGCTTGCAAAGGTGCTGCTGGAACAAATGAACCAATTTCCGCCTGGTCCTCATCATCCGCAATTTTCATGCGGTTCACACTCAACTGGGGTGTGTCTTTCCAAACATCAACGCGTGCATTCACATAATATAATTTATGAACCGGATATGTGGAAATATCAAAATCTGCCTGAATATTCCATTCCTTGGCGGATACTTCACCGCTGGCGTCCAAAAAAATCATATCTAAAAAAGCTTTTTTATTGGATCCGGTACGTATTTCTCTGCTTTTCAGTACATAAATGCCATTAATCGTTTCACCAACGCTTAATTCTGTAATTAAAACACTTTCAAATTTCATCTCTTCCCTTTCATTCACACTTTGTTGCATTCACACATATCTGTCGATATATTGCGGATTGTATGTGCCGTTTCATTTCATCGTTGTTGTTACCGCCAAAACCCATTCACTGTCCGCCTTAGCAATCAATGCTTCCGCTTGCACTTCTTCCATAATTGGAAAAAGTAAAAACAGTCGCTTCGAACCATACCGCTTCACAAGATTTTCAGCACTTGCAACCCAGTCTTCATAGTCACCGTCATAAATGGAAATCCACATGCATTTGCCGGCGCCAATCACCTTATCATAAATGGGATACCATTTCAGGTTGCCGCCATCCGGCTGTCCGGCGCCTGCCGTCCATTGCACTGCATCCAGTTCTTCAATTTCCATAAGGGCGTCCACGTGCTTGATGGCATCCGGACCATCCAGATGGTAAAGGGAGTGGTCGAGTGTTTGGCACTGTCTGCGCAGAGAGGGCTGCACAAACTGACGGAACTGTACGGGTGACATCAATGCACAAAAATCGCATTGAATCTTTGCCGTTTTTCCCGGCCCCCAAATCTGGAAAGCGGTGTAGGAAACACTGCCATCCACCAATTTGACCAAATCATACATGGCATCATAATAGGTAAAGTATATGTCATCTAATTGGTCCACCAAACGTTTCATCTGCTCCGGTTCATCCACCAAATCATAACAAAACGGCTGCGGCCCGCGCATCGCGGAAAGAATATCCACATTTTCTATCAGGTCCGGGATATTCACCAGAAAATCTTCACCGGCCATTTCTTTCGCTTCATGAATCAGTTTCAGGTGTGTTTTCCACCATTTGTTATCCGGGTTGAAACGAATGGGCTCAATGTCATTCCAATCTTCGACAAATTCTGTAAACCAAACCGTATCCGGCGCAAAGACAGGCTCTGAACCGAGATACAAAGCGATTGAGCCGGGACCTAAATCCACACTGAAATTGGGAAAAGACTCCGCTAAAAAAATGTGATTTTCACAATGACAGTGCATTTTACGAATGAGATACGGCACATCGGTATAAAGGGCTTCCACCGACAGCGGTACTTCATCGAAGTCACTTACGGAAGGTTTAGCCGTCATAACCGTCGGATCAACCGGCTTCTCCGGCGGCATTGCTTCATCTCTGGATGCAATTATTATATTCACTGAATAATCGTGATCCACAGACCAGACTTTTTTCCTGGCAACCACTTGCATCAACGGTCGATCAATGTTTTCACGATTCCACCATGCTGTAAATCGACGCTTAGTGTCATCCCAGTTTGTTTTGCTTAACATTGCATCCCTCCGATAGATCCATTCTGTGTTGCAGTTCGTATAACCAATAATGATTGAAAAATACATGGCCACCAACAACCATATAGACTATAATTCCCAAATCGAGGTAATTTTCAAGTGCCTATCAATAAACAGGTTGCATTCCAAGTGTTGCGGTATTCTATAGCCATTTACATCGGTAACGATGCGTATAACAGGCATATGCGGAAACTGCGGGTTGTTCCTGCTCACCAGACCCTTTTCGCCACTGGACAACACAACAGCTGTGCCAATGGAATAAAAAGCCATTTGCTTTACAAAAACATCCACAACATCTGCATCAAAGTGTTTTCCGGCCTCTGTTGTAATAAAGTCCAAAGCTCTATGTGGCGGTTCCTTGCTGCGATAGACCCGATTGGTTGTTAATGCGTCAAAAACATCCGAAACAGCGACAATTCTTGCATACAACGGAATTTCTTCCCCCTTGACCTGGAGTGGATACCCGCTGCCATCCATTCTTTCATGATGATAAAGTGCAATCTTCGCTGCAACCTCGCCAAAGTTCTTTACCTTTTTTAGCAACTCGTAACCCAGCAATGTATGTCTTTTAATCTCATCAAACTCATTGGATGTCAGTCCGCCCGGCTTTTGCAGTATATCCTGCTGAACCAGCATTTTGCCAACATCGTGCATGATGGCGCCAGCACCAAGAGCATGTAAACTTTCAGTTTTCATATTCAAACCAATGCCAATAATCATGGCGTAAATGGAAACATTCACGCAGTGTGAAAAAGTATAATCGTCAATGCTACGCAAATTAGACAAGTGGTGCAAAATGTCCCCGGATGTCATAATTTGATCCAACAGCTTTTCAATCATTGTATTGGTACGTTTGCTGTCTATGCTCGCACCCAAATTGGGAGAAGTCATAATATCCTTAATTTGCGCCTTAATGTCTTTGAGTACCTCGTTTTTTTTTGCGCTTGTTCTTTCCTCTTCTTTCGTCATAGCATCATGAATCAGTGCCTGTCTTATCGCTTTGTCCGCTTCAACCAGACGGGCGGTACCCATCACTTGATTATAAGGCAAAACATTTGTTTGTGCTACACCCGCTTTTTCAGCGGATGTTCCTGCAACAATAAAAGCCCTGTGCATTTCAGGGCTTTCTTCTATAAAACTTGAAAAATCATCATCTATGATAAAGATTTCCTGAATGTGATACCTTTTCAGTTTGGCAATCTGCGCATTTGTCAGTTTCTGTCCTTCGGGCAACAACAAAACACCATCTATCCTGTAGATCGTTTTACCAATTGTCATACCTGCCTGAATACCATCTAAACCAACCCTATGCAAAAATATCCTTCTTTCTTCTATCACAGTAACAGCCTCTGACTGCTCAGACCCTTTGCAAACCTTCAGTCAATCATTTTTACCTTAACTCAGTATTTTTCAAGCGGAACGATAACAAGGCTTTAGCCTTTTTTCATCATCTATCATTCTTACCTTACCCCCAACGTTTTGCAAGCGGAACGATAACAAGGCTTTCACCTTTTTCCATCATCCATCATTCTTACCTTAGCCCAACGTTTTGCAAGCGGAACGATAACAAGGCTTTCACCTTTTTCCATCATCCATCATTCTTACCTTAGCCCAACGTTTTGCATGCGGAACGATAACAAGGTTTTCCCCTTTTTTCATCATCTATCATTCTTACCTTACCCCCAACGTTCTGCATGGGGAACGATAATAAGGCTTTCCCCTTTTTTCATCATCTATCATTCTTACCTTACCACCAACGTTCTACATGGGGATATGTCTGATAAAAAACGAAACCTGTCACGAACTCACATGCCCAATAATGGCCTCACAACAGACAACACATTGTTGCGAAGAGCTGCCATGTTTTCAGCACCTTTTTCTGCCGTGTCAGCCGAAATACCATAGTATATCTTAATTTTCGGTTCCGTCCCGGATGGACGGATGCAAAACCAATCGCCTGAAGCCATTTCGTAGTATAAAACGTTCGATTTCGGCAAGTCAATTATTGTTACCGATCTGGAATCATATCTCGTGGTCATCTGCTCCTCATAATCCCGGCAAGCAGCAACTGCAGCCGAGCCAAAATTCTTATATGCTGCACCTCTTAATGCCTCCATGGTTGCCTGAATAGTTTCGACACCTTCTTTCCCTTTCAGGGTAAAGGAATCAATCCCCTCGTTTTCATAGCCATACTGCCGATAAATATCCTGCAAAGCATCATAAAGCGTTTTGCCGTTTTTCCTGTAATATAAATACATTTCGGCTATGAGCATGGCGGCAACCACCGCATCTTTGTCCCGTGCATGGGTGCCGGCAAGGTAACCATAACTCTCTTCAAAACCAAAAAGATAATGCTTCAGGCCTGTATCATCCCACAGACGAATTTGTTCACCGATAAACTTAAAGCCTGTTAATACTTCCATCACCTCAACGCCATAATGCGCTGCGATTTTTCGCGACAATTCTGTTGTTACGATGGTCTTTACCACAAAAGAATTCGGAAGCAATGTTCCCTGATTTTTTTTCCCTGAAAGAATATACGCTAATAATAGACACCCAGTCTGGTTGCCGGTTAAATTCACATAATTGCCTTCCGGATTCCTTACCACCACACCAATGCGGTCAGCATCCGGGTCGGTACCGATAATGACATCCACATCTTCCTTTTTAGCCATTTCTATGGCCAGAGTAAATGCGGCACGCTCTTCCGGGTTTGGTGATTTCACTGTGGGAAAATTGCCGTCAGGTTTTTCCTGTTCCGGCACAACAAAAACCTGATCAAAGCCTATTTCTTTCAAAATACGGCGTACAGGCTTATTGCCTGCGCCATGAATGGGTGTAAAAACCAAGCGTCCTGTTTTCCCCTCTTCTCTAACCATTTGCGGGTTCACCAGTACTTTTTTCAGTTGAACCATATAGGCATCGTCAATCTCCGGACCGATAATGGCAAGAAGGTCTTCTTCCAACGCATTTTGGCGAGTCATGGTTGGGATGTCACCGATATCCTGAACAGCCAGAACCTGATCAATAACGGCATCAGACTCATCGGGTGGCAACTGGCAACCATCGCTGCTGTACACTTTATAGCCATTGTATTCTTTCGGGTTATGGCTTGCTGTTACAACAATTCCTGATGTGCAGCCCAGGTGGCGGACCGCAAATGAAAGTTCCGGTGTGGGTCTCAAACTTTCAAACAAAAAAGCGCGGATGCCATTTGCTGCAAGAACCAGGGCTGCCTCTTCCGCAAATTCCGGCGACATATGTCGCGGATCAAATGCAATGGCCACCCCTTTGGCTTCTGTTTTGGATGCCAATATGTAGTTTGCTAAACCCTGTGTCGCTTTACGAACCGTATAGCGGTTCATTCTGTTGGTTCCGGCGCCCATAACACCCCGCATACCGCCTGTACCGAATTCCAGATCCCGATAAAACCGATCCTCTATCTCTTTTTCATTGCCGGCGATATCGTGAAGTTCCTTTTTGGTATCCGTATCGAAAACAGGCTCAGTGAGCCATTTTTCATATAAACCACGATCATTCATAGCTCTCTCCTAAATACACGAATAAATACTTATATAATTCTACCGTAATAACCCGAAAATGCTCCAGGTTGCATGGGCGAGCAGCAAGTTTGCTTGCGACCAGCCCGATTTGATGCCAAATCAGTCTTCGACACTGTACTATGCACAGCGCACACCGCGCGATATTGGCCTGAAATTGGCCATTTTCATTCGATTTTGCCTCCTTCGGAGTCGAAATCGGGATTATTACACTAGAATCTTATATAAACCAATTTATTGATACCCAGTTATTCAGATACTTAAGCAAGGG
>JBBRWP010000061.1:0-14509 GCA_038249175.1 Acetivibrionales bacterium | reverse complement strand
GGAGGAATTCGGCATCAACGAAAACTGGCTGCCTGAAGCGCAGATGCCGGATTTCGCCGAACAGACCATCCGCCATGCCCTTGGCTGCCGCAATACCTGGGGTCTGACATGGTGGTGCTCACACGACGTGGACACCCGTTATGTGGGCATGGATCCGCTGGAATACGGCATGGGATTGCTAGACACCCACAACAATGTCAAGCCTGTGGGCAAACGCATTGCCGCGTTGATACAAGAATTCCGCGCCCATCCCGTACAACCGGTCACAAAGTCTTCAGCACTGGTGCTGCCGGATGACCTGATTTCAAGCGTGGACACGCCCCAGGAACCCTATCCCGGCTGGCATTTCGCCCGCAGGTATATGGAACTGACGCAGGACGGCATAGCGCCGGCCATTGTACTGCAAAGCCGGGCCACGGATGGCGAGTACCTTCGTTCACGAGGGATCACTGAGCTGATTTACATGAAAAGATGATGACATGATGGAGGCAAGGAGCTCAATGGAATTTATTGCGCCAGGAATATACAAAATCAGTCTGGGTATTCCGGAAAACATCACACCTGTTTCGCTTCGCCGCAATGGGATCGAGGCTAAGGGTCTCGAGCGGCTTCCGGAGGCGGAGCTACCCTTTTCAGTAGAAAAGATTGGCTTTCAGGTTACTGCCAGGGGCTGCACGGTGGAATTGCCCCTTGCGAACGAGGAGGGCCTGTACGGCTTCGGACTGCAGCTCAAGTCCTTCAATCAGCGGGGTTTGAAAAAGGTATTGCGCACCAACAGCGACCCTGTGGCAGACACCGGGGATTCCCATGCGCCTGTACCCTTCTATTGTTCCACCGCCGGGTACGGTGTTCTGGTTGACACCGCCAGAAACGCTGCCTTCTACTGCGGCACCCATGATCGACAAGGCGGCATTTCCAAAAGCAGTGAGGAGTCCAATGCCATAGGTGCGAATCCCTCAGAGCTTTATGCAATGCGGGAACACAAGGGCCAAAGGGCCGTGGCCGTGGATATCCCTGCTGCAAAAGGTGTGGATTTGTATCTGTTCTGTGGCCCGAATATAATCCATGCTGTACAGCGCTATAACCTGTTTTCCGGCGGTGGCTGCCTGCCTCCGATGTGGGGGTTGGGTGTTTGGTACCGAATTTGGGGGAAAGCCAACCAAGCGCAGGCAGAGGAGCTTGCCCTCGCCATGAGGCAGGCTAAAATGCCTTGTGATGTTTTCGGGTTGGAGCCAGGCTGGCATTCCCATTCCTATTCTTGCTCGTATCAATGGAACAAAGAACGCTTCCCTGATCCGGATAAAATGGTGTCCCGCCTGAACGGACTGGACTTTAAAGTGAACTTGTGGGAGCATGCGTTCACCCATCCCAGTGCGCCTTTCCATGATGACATGAAACCATACAGTGGTGATTATGAAGTGTGGGGCGGTCTCGTGCCGGATTTCTCCATGGTTGAAGTGCAGAACCTTTTTGGGGGCTATCACAAAGAGCAGTTCGTGCAGAAAGGCATTGCAGGCTTCAAACTGGATGAATGCGACAGTTCCGATTACTGCTCTTCCCCTTGGTCATTCCCCGATTGCTCCAT
Source organism: Acetivibrionales bacterium (assembly GCA_038249175.1). Lineage (GTDB taxonomy): Bacteria > Bacillota > Clostridia > DSM-8532 > DSM-8532 > JAEWSN01. The sequence continues at coordinate 12,924 of JBBRWP010000061.1, read as the reverse complement.
CTTCCCATCCGGCATGGACGGCGAACAGATGCACAACGCATTGGGGACTTTATACCAGCATACCCTGCAGGACGTTTTCCATCGCGTCAACAGGCGTACCTTGAGCCAATGCAGATCTTCCCATGCGATTGCCGCATCCCTGCCCTTTGTGCTCTACAGCGACCTGTATGACCATAAAGATTTCATCCGTGGTGTGGTCAACTCCGGCTTTTCGGGTCTGCTATGGTCACCGGAAGTGCGTCAGTGCAACTCTGTGGAAGAGCTCATTCGCCGTGTGCAATCCGTGGTGTTTTCCGCCCAGACACTGGTGAACGCCTGGATGATCCCCAATCCGCCGTGGCTGCAGGTTGATCTGGATAAAAATATGAATGGAGAATTTCTCGACAATGCAGCCGAGGTGGAGGCAATGTGCAGGAGGTTGTTCCAACTCAGGATGAGCCTGCTGCCCTATTTGTATTCAGCCTTTTCAGAATACCGGTTTGATGGTATTCCACCGTTTCGGGCACTTGTCATGGACTACCCGGAAGACCTGGCTACCCATGGCATAGACGACGAATACATGATGGGCAGGCACATCCTGGTGGCACCTGTGATAGCAGGGGAGACTGGCAGGAGGATTTATCTGCCAAAGGGAAACTGGTATTGCTATTGGACGAATGAACGGTATACCGGGGGGCAATGGTATCAGTTGAACGTACCGTTGGAGCAAATCCCGCTGTTTGTTCAAGAGAACTCACTGCTTCCGTTGGCGAATCCGGTGGAATGCATCACGGATGAAACCTGCTTTTCACTCTATGTGCGGTGTTATGGCACAGAACCTTGTGATTTTACCCTGTTTGAAGATGATATGACGACCTATGACTATGAACAGGGATCTTATAACACACTGCGGCTTGCACGCGATGGATCCGGCTACAGCGTCACACATATGGGGAATGACCCAGCAAGACGATATGAGGTTGCTGGTTGGGATATGATTCCATAGTCATTTTGAGAAATAATTCATGATTCCAGTGTAATAACCCAAAATGATCTAATTTGATGCCAAATCGCGGCGTTAGAGCCAGTACAATGCTCTGCATTGTATACTGGTAGACCGCGATATTGGCCTGCAATTTGTCATTTTCACTCAATTCCAGTCCCTTCGGAACCGAAATTGGAGTTCTTACACCGGAATCATTCATTACTTTCGTCTGACCCGGGATGATGCAATGGTAATTTGTTTTTTTACGATAGAATTCAGCGTTGCAATCAAATATTTACCGGTTTCACACGATTTTAATTATCATTTTATTTTAGTTTTGGAAGAGGGAGCCATTGTAGAACAAGGATTTCATGAGGTATTTTACATCCCTTACTTTAAAAACCTATCCAGCCAGTTATAAGCCTGCTCTTTAACCTCTATTGGGAAAGCGTGACCGCCATCGAACAATATAGATTCATAATGTTCCGGCATACCCATTTCTGCATATGCAGTTCGGGCAGCTTCAGCGATTTCTTTAACCCCGTCAACGGGAAAGATTGCATCTTTGCTGCCGTTCGTCATAAGAAAAGGTCTGGGCGCCAGGTCACAAAGAATATTGCTGATATCGCCGTACTTCAAAAAACCACTTGAGAACATCGCAAAATTATGGTTTATTCCCTCGCGGAGAATGCTTCGTATTTGTGAAAATCCGCAAGATGACACAGCGGCTTTTATTCTCGCATCGTACCAGGTTAGCCAGAGCGTTTCCTGTCCGCCTAGCGAATGGCCTATAGCACCGATCCTTTCTGAATCAATAAATTTCAAAGATTGTAGAAAGTCTATTCCTCTTGTCAGGTCCGAAAGATATTTTGTCTGAAGAGAGCTCCCCTCAAGAATATATTTACAAAACAAAAGCCGCTCATAATTGCCCCCGTCAAGGTTCTTATTCTCAACTCTTTTGTACTCCGGGGGACGTCTGTTCTCAAATCCAAGATGATCAGGACACAGAACCACATATCCGCGCAAACACAAATCTAGTCCATAATGGTACATGGCATTCTCGCTGAATCCAGCTGGCTCCGATTTGCCAAGATAATACTCACCGGCATGCTGGTGAGATGCAATCATTGCCGGAGCCTTATCTTTTATGTTTTTGGGTATCAAAAGATAGGCTGCAATGCGATCATCCTTCTCAACGTTATAATGCACCAACTGAACGACGTGTGTCCCATAATCTGTTTCTTCTGATACCATAGGGTTTAATGCAATTTTTTCAGGAAATTGTCCGAGGCATTCAATAATATTTTCTCTATAACCCATACGATCATTTCTCCTATTCGAATATATTCATAATTTCACTGCTATAACTCGAAAATAATTCCATTTCAGCCACAAAATAAAGTGCACATTTCATTTTTATGACTGAAACAGGTTGTTTTCACAATATTCTCTGCTGTTTTTTATTCAATGAAGAGTCGTTGAGGTGAAGTCATTCATATCATACCATTCGGATGAACCATGTGTATATCCGTAAGGTTTAACGTTAAGGATAAAAAGGAACATCAATGGTATTACCAGGGATTGTTAAAAAGTTTGGGAACTTTGTCTGAAAATGCATTCTACAAGGAGTTTTATGTACTATCGAATTACCTACATCATGGCAACGTGGGTGCGTATGCCGGGTTGTTGAAATACTTTATTAGTTTGGACCCTGTGGAAAGCCTGGATGACACGTACCTGAGAATTTATTTGGTAGAGCTGCTAACGCTTCGTGACACAGCGCGGGATACGGTAGACGCCTTCATTCATGAACTGGAGAAACAGCATCGAATAACACAACGAGAAAATTATACACAAAGATACTGAATGTATTGCATAAATGCCCACTTGAAATGATACAGGGCCCCTTGCTTTCATTGTTGGAACGGAAAAAATATTCAGTGAGGATAAAAGATAGGATTCTTGATACGGCTAATGGTATTGGACAGTATGATGATTCCTGGTTTTAAGCTTTGAAACATGGCGGTTCTCCACTGCGCAAGTGGTGAACCACTTCTTCTCCGAGAGTGCTTCAGCCTGCAGGCAAGGGGTCAGGGGTGAAGACTTTATCAGGATTCCTGCTGTGACAGGTTTTGTAAATGCGGACCTCATCATTGTCCACAACCATGGTGCCTTCGAGCCCATAAAGAACAGGTCCGTTGGGGATGCCTGAACTGACGGTGGTCCATGACTACGAGCAGGGATCTTACGGGTTGTTTTCATCACATTTACTGCTGTTTTTTATTCAATGCAGAGTTGTTGCGGTGAAATCATTTATAATATTCATCCTGTATTGAACTGAAGAAAGTCTTAAGGATTGCTTCTTTTTGGGCAACATCAGAATGGATATACTCAAAAGCTGAAGCAATAGCTTCTTTAATCTGTTCTTTAGGAAGGAACTTAACATTGGAAGAAGGCTTAAAGTAAAAATACATAGGAAATCCACCATTATTTGTAGGCAATTGGTAATTAAAATTTAGCCTTTTTGCTCCAAGCCTCTCATAAAAAGTAATCCTTCGGGTCTGTTCTTCACGACAAACTTCATTTTCTTCGCTTGGAATTTCAACTTCAAAAAACATACCTAAAATGCCATCTTGTTTTGACTCAACGATTTTATTAAACAACAAAGTACCATAGCCTGCATTTTGAAACTTAATATCAATAGCCATAAAATCAAGCCAAAGAAATTTTTTTTCTATTTCATAAATTAGTGCATACCCAATAATTTCTTTAAAAACCTTATGCTTTGCAAGTAAAAGCTTATACTTCTTTTTAATCATCAGCATCTCAAGATGAGCATAATCTTTTCTCTCATTAGCAACAAAATCCTTCTTTAGTCTTGAGTATACATCTTTCAGATCATTTATATTTCCTTCAACAATTTCGATATCGTTTAACTCACCAGTTACAAATTTTTGAAAATCAGGTTTAAAAAGTCTCAGATTGTGCTTAAACCAAGAGTAATGCAGCCTGTTTTCTTCAAACATAACAGGTATCCAAGTCTCAGAAAGTTTATACCTTCCTTTTTTATCCTTTTGTCTGTCATAGATTGTTTCAACAAGATTCCAACACATATGTGAATAAATAATATATTTTCTTTTAAAGTCATCTGAATTATCAAACTTGTAGAACATTGAGGTTCTTTCATAGTCCCTAAGATCGGGCTCATTGAGCCCAATCTTAAGTAATTCAACATATTGCTTATCTATGTCCAAATATGAGGTATCTGTTCTGGAGGCTTTGTATATATAATACGATATGAATACAGATGTTAATGCAAATATAACCGAGGCAATTGAAATAATATTATTTAACATATGAGCTCTTTATCCTTCCATCATAGTGTCGGTGCGCACTCCCTCTGGCGGAGAAAGCGGCCGATTTTTTTCATTCAGCGCGGCGGGGTGATTCGCACGGCGTGGCGATATAGTGTAAAATAACATGAAAAGGCGCGAAACCCGGCGGTATGCATCCCAATCGAAGTTTGAGGACCCGGAGTGATGCAGACCATCAAATATACCGTTTCGCGCCTACTACATCATAATGCATTATGCGATTTTAGACAAGGTTCTTCAGCAAGTTTTTGACGAAGGAATTCTGCCACAGTCTGTTCGTCCCAAACGTTGTAAGCGTGAGCGTTGCATCGAGACCAGGTATTTCACCGCCATGGCAGTTATCCTCGCAAAGGCAACAGGTAGACCTGTTATAGTGGCGTTCTTAGTCGATGTACAATGAGTGAAAAGGTTTTTCTCTTAAAAAAATCTGGCGAATGAAGCAATTTTATGAAACCATTAAAGAAGATGAACACCTCTCCGGTGTTAAAACTTCCTGAACAATAAGCAAGGGAGAACTATGGCATATATCAATAAACCAAAAAAAACAAACCTGTTCCTAAAACTGGGCATCCGTCTTTCCGAACACGTAACAGGCAAGGAAATGGAAGCGGCACGGCTGCTGGCCTGGTATCCGAAAGCTGCTGTCGGATCGGGCGTATTTGAAAGCCTCGTTGCCCATGAAGAGGAGGGCTTGCCGAAACGCCTGCTCCGTCTGATCCGCATGCAAGTGTCCTTTTCCGCTTCCTGCGCCTTCTGTATCGACATGAATTCCGCCGGATTTGAACGTGATGGTATCACCGATGATGAAATTCGTGTTCTACAAGAACTCAAACCGCTTGATGGTGCATCCAGTTTCACCGAAAGGGAACGGATCGCCATTCTGATGGCCAGAGAACTTACAGCGACGCCCATACAAGTCCATGCATCAACAATTGATGACATGAAAAGATTGTTCAATGAAAAGCAATTTGTCATTGTCGTTACGACCATCGGACAAGTGAATTACTGGACAAGAACCATTCAGGGTCTTGGTGTACTGCCGGCCGGTTTCAGTGAGCACTGTGACATCCTGAATTTGGACGGATACAAGACTGTGGTGGATTCATGATGGAAGTGAATAAGGCCGTGATTGATTTCTGACTGACACAGTAGATGTGTCACCTAACTTCATTAAGCAAGACGAATTCTCGCTCTAAATTGTGGTACACTGATATTATTCAAAACGTAAGATAGTTGATATTTGACCTATACAAATTGATGGAAAATGGCAACTTATAGTGAAAAAATGATTGGATGAACTGGTTATGCTACACAAAGAATGCACCAAAGAAACACAAAATTAAAATGGGTTTTATTACATTTGTTTTTCATATTTTTGGGTTGCTTTGCATTCATGACGAGATGGTATCTGGATTGCATTCTTTGACTAAACGACAAGAGAATACTAAGCGCTGTAAAATTAAATTGGGAGGCAGAAATATGCTTTTGGATGAAATAAAAAAGGGCGAATCAATCAATATCGAGTTTAAGTCAGAATTGCCCCAAAAGAGTGAAAAGTATATTAAGTCGGTAATAGCGTTTGCGAATACTTCTGGCGGAAAGATAATTATTGGCGTTGATGATACTACACGGGAAATTGTTGGAGTGGATAAAAACGGGATCTTTAAAATCATGGATAGTATCTCCAATGCAATATCAGACATATGTTATCCTCAAATATTCCCGAGTGTTACCTTCCAAACAATTGAGGACAAGAGTATTATTGTCATGGAAATATTTCCTGGGCAAAACAGACCCTATTATATGAAGACCCTTGGAAAAGAGAAAGGCACATTTATACGCGTTGGGGGAACATCTAGACCTGCTGATGAAGCAATTTTAAAAGATTTAGATTTGCAGGGAACAAATAAATCATTTGATGAGCTTATTTGCGTAGAGGAGAAATTTGAATTAGCACAGGCGGATATATTGTGTAAAAAAATCGGACAACATCTCTTAGACGTGGCTAAAACGAAAAGTGAAAAAGAGAGTGTCAAGGATATCACTATACAGAATTTAGAAAACTGGGGGGTGTTAAAGGACATTAAGGGAACACTGATGCCAACAAATGCATTTATTCTTTTAACCAGTAACCGCTTTCCGTTTGCAAAGATTCAATGTGCACTTTTTAAAGGGATTGAAAGGGTCGTATTTATTGATAAAAGAGATTTTGAAGGTCCTTTGTATGAACAAATTGAGGAAGCTTATGAATTTGTATTGAAACACATTAACCTTGGTGCTGAAATCAAAGGATTGGTCAGAAAAGATGTTTATGAGCTTCCAGTTGTAGCAATTAGAGAAGCAATTGTTAATGCAGTAACTCACCGAAATTATATGGATCACGCATGTGTACAAGTAGCAGTATATGAAAACCGAGTGGAAATTACATCGCCGGGAATGCTTTTCGGTGGACTGACCATTGAACAGATAAAGGAAGGTGGCTCTAAAATTAGAAACAGATGCATTGCAGAAGTATTCAGCCGGATGAAAATCATTGAGAGTTGGGGAACAGGAATTAAGCGAATGATTAGCAGTTGCAGAGATTACGGCATACAGGAGCCGGAATTTCTGGAACTTGGTGATAGCTTCAGAGTGAACTTTTACAGACCTTCTTACAAAAAAGAACTTCACCAAACTTCACCAAAAATTTCATCAAAAACTTCACCAAAAACTTCACCCAAGACTTCACCAAAAACTTCACTAAAGACTTCACTAAAGACTTCACCAAAGACTTCACCAAAGACTTCACCAAAGACTTCACCAAAAACTTCACCAAAGATTTCACCAAAGATTTCACCAAAGATTTCACCAAAGATTTCACTAAAGACTTCACCAAAGTATTTGAATGATACACAACAAACAATTTTGGGAATTATAGCAGATAGCCCATCAACAACGCAATTATTTATGGCGAAAAAAATGGAATTAACCACAAGAGCTGTAAAAATGAGCATTAAAGATTTGTCGGATAAGGGACTTATAAGGAGAGAAGGCTCTGCAAGAAATGGTTACTGGGTAATTTTGAATGCGAATGATTTAGCCAAGTAAAATAGCCAAATCTGTCAGAATTATTTGTGGACATTGTTACAGATGGCCTGCTCTGTCTGGTCCGCATTCAAATCTACTTTTTCGCTTCCTGTGCCTTCTGTAATGACATGAATATAGCCTGGGTTTATTCAATAAATAGAAATTTATGTTAATTTTTTTGACTATAATTCAAACAAACATTCAATTTACCACTAAGTGCTATTTTATACGAAAGAGGTGATGCGGATGACAATTTCAGATATCAAAGAAGCAGTTAATCAGTTTGCTCCTTTATATCCAGTGCTAAGTGTTGAACTTTTCGGTTCATATGCGAACAATGAGTATACAGAAGATTCAGATATAGACTTACTTGTGTATTTTGACGAAAAATTTGCTAGCTTATTTGATTTATCTGGATTTAAACTTGACGTTCAGGAAAAGCTGCAGAAAAAGATTGATGTGATCGCTGGTCCGTTGAAGGATAATACTTTTTTGACTATAAACAAAAAGGTGCGGATATATGGAGCATAGGGATGGTCAATTGATTAAAAAGATTATTGATGAGTGCAAAGATATTCATTGGAGTCAAGGCAACACACTCTACGTGGGTTGAGAGGACATCATTGATGTCTTGAGGAGCAATACCCCCGTGCACAAACCGTGCCAAAATCTCCTGAAAACACAAAAGGATTTCAGAGTGAAAACCCTGAAATCCTTTTATATGGCGGAGAGAAAGGGATTCGAACCCTTGGAAGCTATTAACTTCACACGATTTCCAGTCGTGCGCCTTAGACCAACTCGACCATCTCTCCAAGATGTCCGGAACGACTGTAAACAGTCATGTTACAGCGCTATATTATTCTAACGGAGAAGGCTGTGCATGTCAAGCAAATCTTGCTTTGGGCTCGGATGATCAACGAAGCCATGGCGTTAATATCGCCTTTAATTTGTATAGTGCGTATCACTACAGCGTGACTTCGATATTTACGCCAAATCTAGCATCATTTTTGAGGATTCTGACTTGTTGTAAGTCCGCATAAATAAAGGATCATAAAAATGAATTATTCAAACTCACGCTGTAGTGGTATATAATTGGTTTATATTAAGGGCGAGCATTTTGCTCGTTTATCAAAGGAGTAACCGGAGACACTTTATATCTTTTCGCTCAATATCCTTTCGTCACCGATCTATCTCGACAGACTGTATTGTACAACTTTTCAAGACACGAAATAGCATCCAAACCGTGCTCCTCTTATCCTTTTTCATCATTATCAACAGGAACGGAGGATTCTGCCTGTCTAACCAGCAAAGTGAGCTTGGAAGGCGGAATGCCATAACGCTTTCTGAAGGCAGCACCAAAGTACGATGCGCTGGTAAAACCTGTGAGGGTGCATACTTGCTGGATGCTGCGCTTCACACCGTCAGACAGTAACGCATGGGCCTTCTCCAGCCGCAGGTTGCCCACATGGTCCGGAAATGACATTCCGGTTTTCTGATGGAAAATCCGACTGAAATACTGAGGAGAAATGCCCATCCGTTCTGCGAGTGAGGAGGCGGAAAGGTTGGGGTCTCTATAGTGCGCATTCACCATTTGCTGCGCGAGCTCACCAAAGTCTGATGGCGATGTCCCGCGTGCCATTTCCAGGATCTTCCCAGCTCCTTCGAAAAGCCTAAGAAACCAGCCCGTGGCTTCTTCCTGCGTTTCGAAGGATTGAACCTGCCGCATGACTTCCGCCACCGACCATCGCTCATTGACATTTTGCCCTTGAGGGAGTCCTCGAACGGCAGACACCACTTCCAGGGCAGCTTTGACAAGCCAATTTGAACGCGTTTCGAAATCCGTTCCGGCCAGTGCAGCCAACAATTCCACCAGCGTGTTCGTATAGACGCTCTGTTCCCCTGCATTCGCATTTTTTCCGATTCGTCTTGGCAGGTACTCAACCTCGGTCTGTCCCCTATGTTCCCCTGCACGTGCATGCTTATCAAGGCGGAAGACACAGTCCTGTATTTTTCTTCCATCGGGATTACTCAGACCTGCTTTCTCGATCTGGATAAAGATATGGCCTGTCCCTTCATGAAATCGCCTTTCGCTGGTGTGTTGCAATATCAGCCAGGTGGTTCTGACTCTTTCTGTGGACAAGCCATCCAATTCGTTTCCAACGCAGGTCGTCAGGCAGAGCCCGAGCAATTGCGAGGTGGCCAGGCATATCGCCCGAAGTGAGGTAATCACATCGTCTGTCTGAACGGCATCCGCGGTCTGTGTAGTCAGAAGTGCGAGCAGGGCATCAGGTTTCGTTTGAAAGACCAGACAGGACATCTGCGGGGGTAACATCTCCAGCATTAGGCTTTCCAGTGTATCTGCCTGAAATCGGAGGGTGTCCGGTGCATATGTTTGTCCACAAGTGAATGGAAATGATCCAGGCGAAGCAGGACAAAACGGAAAGCGTGAGCCGTTGTGATAGGAACACCAAATTCCTCGAGGGTATCCCGGAATTTCAAGTCCTCAAGCGAGCAGGCGGGATGCAGAACAGACTGCATAAAAAGGTTCTTACGTTCTGCAAGGAAGCTGTCCTGTTGCCGCTCGAGGTTGTCAAGCCGCTCGACGGTTTTCCGGAAGAGAGATGAAAGCGCTTGGGATTCGCTTGATATCGCATTTTTCCGCCCATCTTCTCCAAGCGCACGTCGGATGTTCGCATACAGATTTCCAATCGGTCTATAGACGATTTTTGATATGATCGTGATAGCGACCAGCATGCCCAGAAACAGGATGAGACAAATCCCGAGAATCAATCGGCGAAGACTCAGTGTTTTTTTATACAGTTCTTCGGTTCTGCTGAGGTAGAAAAGATAGTATTTTCCATTACTGGCCGTCTGAACATGCACAATATTACGGGCACCATCAATCTCAATAGGAAGAGCATTGGTCTTTCCATTTCGCGCGAGAGCATCCTTGAAAAAGGGCGCCATGGAGACATCCGCGCCAAAAGAAGAGGTGCCCTGTGCAAACAAGACCCGCCCGTTACTTTTGCAAATGAGGAAACGCTGTCCGTTGCTCAGGGTCTCTTTGCTGAAGTCGCGAAGCAAGGCATCTGCCTTGTAATTGACGATAATGCAGGTTTCACGGCCCGGAACGGGTATAATGTTTGAATGAAGGGTTGTTAACAGAAACACCTTCTTATTTTTGTTTTCCACCACACGGGGGGTGAGCGACAGCAAAGCCGGTTGCTCCAGAAGAAAAGACGCCACATCCATATAAGCGTCCTGCAGCTGGCTGACACCTCCTTGACTCATGATGACCTGACCGTTGCGGACCAGTTGTATCGAATCAATGTCTGGATTCATCGAGATGACGGTGCGCAAGGTAAAAGCCGCAGTGAAGTACTCTTCGTTCGAAACATCGTTCTGAAACAGCAAGGGGCGGATTTCCTTGAAGTTGAGTGTCTGGTAGGCGTTCGACCGTGCCCTATCCTCGAGATTTTCCACAGTGCTTCCCATGTTTGCCAGTGTCATCTGTGTAATGGCATTGATGTCTTCCTGCATGCCGGTATTGTAGATAGAGGGGAGCAGCATGGACAGTACAAGAAAAAAGATGACAGAGGGGAGAAGCAAACTCATGGTAAGCCGGAACAGGACCGGGCTTTGGATGGGGGTGTGCAGTCTTCGGGGCTTTGACTGGAAAAGGCGCATGAGACACCCTCCGTTTCATATGGGGAAATCCATTAATGATTCTACCGTAACAACCCGAAAATGATCCGATTTGATGCCAAATCGCGCCGCACACAGCGCGATATTGGCCTGAAATCGGTCATTTTCAATCAATTTCAGCTCTTACGGAGCCGAAATCGGGGTTTTTACACCAGAATCATTAATTATCATTATATGATTGTACCCCAGAAAGTCGTTTCACGACTTTTCCCCGCAAGTTTGCTTGCGGGGAATTGCAACAAAGTTGCAATCTGGGACAAATCAACATGATTAACCTGCATTCTGCGAATTTTGTTTCAAGTTATCTAACGATAACTTGAAACAAAAAATCAATTAGTGTTTTTTGGGGTGTAATCATTATATCAAATGACATGAAGGAACGGAACCTGCGAAACCTCTCGATTTATGAAACGATTCCCGAATATTGAAACCGTTGAAAAGATGACGAACTGAGCAAGAACTGGAGAGTGCTCCCGGGAGATGAATCTGCTACGCTGATTATATAAAATGATTCAAGTCGGAAGACTGAAGGGAATCGTTAAAAGGGATAGTTTCTTTAGGTTGAAGGAAATATTTTGGAAGGAGAAAGAATGTATGTTAAAATCCACAGAGCGTTTTACCAGGCTTGAGCATTTATATGATATGGAAAAGTTGTGCGCCAATCCGCACAAGGGGTGGTATCTGCATTATTATGACAATGGATTAGAGAAATATGGGAATAGACTGGATGCGGAAGATTATCTCCTGGATTTTCCGGGATTCAACCATATCTACCTTCGACTCGCCTGGAGCTATCTTGAGCCCCAGGAAGGTATGTTCCGTTGGGATGTACTTGACCGTGTGATTGATCCATGGGTAGCTGCAGGAAGGGGTGTCTCTTTTAGGATATCCTGTGTGGAAACCGGCTCCACCCAATGCTTTGCAACTCCGCAGTGGATCATGGATGCCGGAGCACAAGGCAACTTTATAGACATGCCCGGCGGTCACCGGCTGTGGGAACCGGTTTATGATGACGCAGTGTTCCTGGAGAAGTTGGAGAAGTTCCACAAGGCATTTGCTACGCGATATGGCAGCAAGCCATGGCTCGAATACGTGGACATTGGCAGTTATGGCGAATGGGGAGAAGGTCATACTGAGTGGACCAGCAAGTGGGAAAGACCCTTTGAGGTTATCAAAAAACACATTGACCTGCATTTACGTTGTTATCAAGACACTTTTCTTGTGATCAATGATGACTTTGTCACCGGACGCCTCAGTGATGACCCGGCTTGTGAACAAATAACAGACTATTGCCTGGAAAAGAAACTAACCATCAGAGACGACAGCATTTCGTACATTGGATATATGAAATATGGTGAAAGTACGCTTCGTTCGCCTGCACTGTTTGAATTACTGTACAGAAACGGTCCGGTAGATTTGGAGTTGGAGCACTACCAAAAGACAAAGGATAATGACACCTGGAACAACGGAACTCACCTTGAGGCTGCGATGCGGGAAGGACATGGGACTTTCCTGGGATTCCATGGCTATGCGCGTGAATGGTTGTCAGAAAATCTGGATGTTGCCCATAACCTGGCAAACCAATGTGGATACTGGTATTTCATCAAGGGGCTGGAATCTGTTCCAACAGCATCTTCTGGCACCTCTTTCCCCCTGACGCTGCTCTGGGAGAACAAAGGGGTTGCACCCGCTTATCACCGATACAGTGTAACGATTCGGTTTACCAGAAGGGAAGAGCCTTTTCAGGTTTTCGATATCGATGCCTCTCTCTCGGATAATCGAAAATGGCTTCCCCAAATGGTTACATCCGAGCGC
>JBBRWP010000060.1:0-14627 GCA_038249175.1 Acetivibrionales bacterium | reverse complement strand
TCCTATTCGCTGAATCCATGGGGCGTCGGATGCTACACCTCCCAGATCCGTATCAAGCAGAAACACCGGAAGCTGGAGAATGAGCTGTTCATGACTGAAAAGATGCTGTCGGCCGCAATCCTGCACGAATTGATCTCGAAAGAATCGGCAGGTCTGGACGAAGCATTTGATGATCTTCTCCTTTCCCAGTTTCACGATATTTTACCGGGTTCCTCCATCGCGCCTGTCGAGGAAACATCCCTGCGCCTGCTCGACCATGGCCTGGAAGTGGTTTCCCGGAAAAAGATGCAGGCCTTTGTCGCATTGCTTGCCGGTCAGCAGCTTGCAGTAGAAGGTGAGATTCCAATTTTCATCTACAACCCCCACCCCTATCCGGTCAAGGGCGTTTTCGAATGTGAGTTTCAGCTGGCGGATCAAAATTGGACGGACAGCTTCTCCTTGGCGGAAATTTTTCAGGAAGGCAAGCTGATTCCCTGCCAAACGGAGCAGGAAGCCAGCAACATCAATCTGGACTGGCGAAAACATGCCGTCTTCGAGGCGGAATTGGCACCTTCTGCCATGACGCGCTTTGGTTGTCATTTCCGCAAAGTGCCGGTCCGACCCAGACCGGAACCGATTACGAAGGCGGAAAGCATTCTCCTGGACAATGGGGAAATGGCCATTGTTATTAGCACGCAAACTGGTCTGGTGGACAGCCTTCGCGTTCATGGGACGGAAATGCTCAAACCGGGCGCATTCAGTGCTGTAGTTATGCAGGATGATGATGATCCCTGGGCCATGCGCGTCCACGCGTTCCGCCAGGAAGCCGGGAGTTTTTCTCTGATGAACCCGGAGCAAGGTACCCGGTTCTCAGGCCTGGAGGATAAAATCATTGATTCTGTTCGTATCATTGAAGAGGGGCCTGTCCGAACCGTCGTAGAAGCGGTTTTCCGTTACGAAGATTCTTTCCTCTGCCAGCACTACATCGTGCCGAAGAAAGGCTGTGAACTGGAAGTGGAAATGCGTGTTTTCTGGAATGAAAAGCGCAGATTCCTGAAGCTTTCAGTGCCTACGTTGCTGGACAGCGCACATTGCCTGGGCCAGGTAGCCTATGGCTGTGACAAGATGCCGGATAACGGGGACGAAGCAGTTGCTCAAAAGTGGGTAGCAGTGGTTTCGGAAGAGAAGAATCTTGCCTGGACATGCATCAATGACGGTACCTACGGATTTGACTTTCTGGAGGGTGACCTGCGTCTTTCACTTTTGCGTTCTCCAGGCTATGCCAGCCATCCGATTCATGACCGGCCGATGATGCCGCAGGATCGTTTTTCGCCGCACATCGACCAGGGCGAGCGATTGTTCCGCTTTTGGTTCAAGGGCGGCGCGGTTTCAGAACGGCTTTCCCAGGTGGACAGAGAAGCGCAGATTCACAATGAGAAGCCTTTTGCGCTTTCGTATTATCCTCATGGAGCGGGCGTGATGCCGCCGCCAGCCCTGATACTTGACAGCCATACGGTTCAACTGCACGCCTTCAAGAAGGCAGAATACGGGGATGGATTTATCCTCAGGCTCCATGCGTCGACGAACCAGGCCGAAACGGTGAAAATTCAAATTCCGGCAGTGGGTTTGGAGGCAAGGCTGGAAATTCCGGGTGAGGCTATCCGGACTTACCGGCTACGCCTGGATCCGCCTGCACTTGTAGAGACGGCCATTTGCGAGGATTAAAGGGTGAAGAGGCATCTCGTTTATCCCTTTTAATAGGTTAGATGTCAAATTTATGATTTTAAGATCATCCATGGATAAGGCGTATAAAAATCACTCCATGGTCGATAAAATTTAAACCAAAAAATCACATCGTGACTTTTTGGTGTGTAATCGTTTTATTGAACCGATACACTTCACTTTGTCAAGTTATATTTCCAATAATTTCCTAACGATGCGATTTCACTTTTCGCTCCACCACCTTCTCCCCTTCCTTTGCAGACCCACGAAGGAGCGGATTCTCCGGTTTGTGCAGGGCATGGTTTTTTTGTGCCGTGGCAAGGCTGGCCGTGGCATAGCAGTAAACACAACCGTTCAGACAGGTGTTGTATGCGCCGATATCAATGCTTTCTATGCAGCCACAGTCGACCCTCTGGTTCTTATCTTGCTTGATGTTCAGTGGATATCCACACAACTTCTCAATAGTTTTTTGATCAATACAGCTGGCTTTTTCAATACCATAAGGTGAAAGGTTCAATTTTTCACAACAGGCAACGGCTGATAAACCATATTTTTTTGCAGTTAACCCGATGCTTTCTGCCAGTATTTCAATTTCATCCATTGTCATTTCACGTATATTGGCCGATTTGTTTTTTTTATACGTATCAATAAAACTGACCGTTACCTTTTCTGTATGGGGGGATAATTTTTTGCAGAGTCGCTCAAACTGGGCTTTATGAAAATCAATGGTGCATGCTTCATTTAAGAGGATGGGATCGTATCGCCATAACACACGGTCTTTTCCAATGCGTTGGCTTAGCGCGATAAACGTCTCTTCAATATCCACTTTGGGGCGTACCTGTTCTATTGATTGGTCATAGGGCGTCAAGGTGAACTGAAAGTAGTAGGGGTAGCCCATGCTGTCCAGCTCGTCTAGGTATGGTAGCAGATTATGGGGATCCTTCGTCCAAAAAACAATGCAATCCACAACGTCTCTGTTGAGGGGTATACGTGATATTTGTGCATGGTTCATCGGGTTGCGGGTGAGCGCATAACCCTCTCTCAATCTTCGCATGAACCATTCGGCATAATAGCAGGGGATGTCAGTGCGACGGGAAGCGGAAAGTATCATGAAAACTCCTTGTTGGTTGCAGTAATAGTCTTTTCTGCTAAGGGTAAAAGTGTTAAAGCCGCTGCAAGGCGGCCGTTTGCTGATGTAATTGCCTGAACGAAAGATGTCAGATATAATGGCCGTACCTTAGGAAAGGAATGGCGCCCCCTTTGCATCACCATCTGTAATCGGCAGAGCGGGTAAAGGAAAGCCGGTATTGTGCGAACCCTTCAACATTGTGCCTTGTCATATAAAGCCCTATATTTAACATATCCACGCGGGAAAGGGAATCTTCAAAAATCTGAAATAGCAGGCCACAAAACATCTACCTTCATCTTTTCCAAGAATGTCAGCCATTCGTCATTCGGCTTTTCGTCAGTAATTAAACGGTCAATTTTATCCCAATCGGCAATGTGAAAAGACGTAGTTTGGTTAAACTTTGTGTGGTCCACCAGAAGCGTCACCTTTTTGCTTTTTGCCATCATCTTTTTTCTCAGTTCCGCTTCATCTACATCTAAATCTGTCAAACCATGATCTATGGACAAAGATTTACAGGAAATAAAACACTGGTCGGCAATAATGGTATCAATAGCAGCTAGCGCCCCATAACCAACGAAGGAAAGTGAATTTTCACGCAAACGGCCGCCAGTCCCATAAACACGTATTTTTGATATATCAGCCAGCATGAGGCAGGTTCGTACCCCGTTGCTGAAAATGGTCAGGTTAGTTTTTGTTTTCAGTAGCGGCACAAGCCGCAGCACAGTGCTGCTTGAGTCGAGTATCAGGGTCTCGTTGTCAAAAATTGTTTGTATAGCCAAAGTGGCAATGTCTGTTTTTGCTGTTTTTTGGTCAGCTTCACGCACCTGCAGCGGGATTTCTGATACCAGCGCATTCACCGGCATTGCCCCGCCATGGGTTCGTGCCAGCAAACCGGCGTTCGCCAGTTTGGCCAAGTCCCTGCGAATGGTCGCTTCGCCGGTATGGAGTTCTCCAGCGAGTTCCAATACGGAGATGGATTTTCTGTTTTTCAGCCGATCAAGAATTTTTTGGTGCCGTTCTGTCGGATACACGCATTCGCCTCCAGTGTTCAATCGATTCTCCAGTTTTTTTGCCTGTAGCTAATGCTTTTGGATGTTTACGAGCGAGGGTAGAACATTCATTTCTATGTTCATATATGTTTAAAAACGTTCAATAAATAGTTGTTATTTGTTTTATGGACAATTACGCCGCCACAGCTTGTTCTTCTGCCTCCACCATTATATCATGGTTCAGGGTATGTAACTCCGGTGTTTTCCATTGAAAATCCGCCTTGCAGGGCAGTATTCAAATCTTTTAATGACTCTACTCTTATTTTAACTACAAAGTTTAATCGTTGGAACCCAATCATTTAATCATTTTTTTGGAATCCATCGCCACCATGGAACGACAGCCAAAGGCTGCAGAAGGAGAAGCAGAATGAACACAATTGAACAAAAACAATCCATCCTCGTTCAACTTTCAAAGACATGCGGAGACCTTGCCATCAAAGGGTGGGCAGAGCGCAATGCCGGGAACATCAGTGTGCGATTAACTGAAATGGAGGCGGCGGAGTTTGAGTTGGATGCTTCCACTGACTGGATATCACTAGAAAATCCGGTGCCGAACCTGGCCAAGGAAGTTTTTTATGTGACCGGAACGGGCAAATATTTAAGGAATGTTCCCCTTTCTGCTTCTGCCAATGGCGGTCTGCTAATTTTAGATGAAACCGGGAGCCGCTACCGCAAAGTCTGGGGTTACGAAAATGGCGCCAACCCAACATCTGAACTGTCTGCCCACTTGCAGGCGCATGGGGTTCGTAAAACTGTCTCCGGTGGCAAAGACCATGTGGTGCTGCATACACACCCAACCAACCTGGTGGCTTTAACGTATGCGATGCAGTTGGATACAAAAATAATGACAAGACTTTTGTGGGAAATGCATGCGGAGTGCATTGTCGTTTTTCCGGAAGGTGTTGGTTACCTGCCTTGGATGATGGCGGGCTCGGAGACCATTGCAGGACATACCGCCGATATGTTCAAGGACCGCAGTATGGTGGTTTGGGAATATCATGGCATTTTTGCCAGTGGGGAAGACCTGGATGAAGCTTTTGGCCTGATTGATACGGCAGAGAAAGCAACGGGCATTTATTATGCAGCTTGTCAGGCCGGCGGTGTCGTGAAGCGTCCATCTGCAGACGTGTTGAAAGCCATCGCGGCCAACTTTGGGAAAACACCGATATCGGGTATACTGGAATCCTGAATTATTAATATGAAAAGAAAGAATAAAGCTTTTATAACCTGATTTTTTCGTTTGAAAGAATGAATAAATCCTTAACCGTCGGGAGGACAGTCTGATATACTACCAGTATTAAAAACGGTTAAAACTAGAAACTGTTTCCATAAACAGGAGGCACCCATGATAAACGAAAAACTCAGGATTCTCGCGATTGGTGCACATCCGGACGATTGTGAATACCACTTCGGCGGAACAGCTGCAAAGTATCTGTTAGCAGGACATATTGTGCGTTTTGTATCGATGACCAACGGCAACGCCGGGCATCAAACGTTAAGCAGAAAAGAATTGGTCGCCATTCGAGCCGAAGAAACCAGGCGAGTCAGCGCTTTGACCAGTGTGGAATATGAGGTTCTGGATAATGATGATGGCAACCTTACCACGAATCTTGAAACGCGAGATATGCTGATCGCCGTAATACGCAGGTTCAAGCCGGATATGATCTTTACCCATCGTACCAACGATTACCACACAGATCACCGTCATACTGGCTTGCTTGTGCAAGATGCTTCGTTCCTGCTCGGAGTACCACTGGCTTGTCCTGAAGTACCGTGCTTAAGGTACATGCCAGTCATACTGAGCTTCTTCGACAATTTCAAAAAACCGCTGCGCTTCCAAATCGATATTGCCGTGGATATCAGCGATACAATCGCCCTTAAGGCGCTGATGCTAGACTGCCACCGTTCACAGTTCTATGATTGGCTGCCCTGGGTAGAGCGAATGGAAAACCAGGTTCCTGCGGAAGATGCAGACAAACTGAATTGGCTCACAGAAAATGTTCAAAGCAGGGATGCCGCAATAGCTGAACAATGTTTGGATAAGCTAAAACAGCGTTATGGCACAGAGCGCGGCGAAGTGGTGAAATACGCCGAGGCTTTTGAAATCAGTGAGTATGGCGCGCCACTGCCGGAGGATAAGATTGCGAATTATTTCCCCTTTTAAAAATTGTTAACTTTCCTTTTGTTAAACAGATTGTGACGTCTGAAAATGCGCAGCATTTTCAGCAAGTTATGTGCGAACTAAGCAAGGACGCATGGGGTATATGTCTGTCCTTTCCCTAAAAAAATGATACGAAGTTGGACGGTTCCAAAAAATATTTATTGTTTTTACACAGGAGGTGGAGATATGCCGACTTTATCAGGAAATTCACAGCAAAAAACAGATTTAAGGAATCTTTGTTGGATTGGCCCGGGCGAGGATGTTTCAACGACAGAAACCGTTCCGGCTGACCAACTGGGAAAGCGCCGTATCGAAACGGCTTACTTTCACCATGTTTTTATGTTGCCAGTATCCAATGCGCTGCTGACGGTTCGCGTCAGTGCCTCCAGCCGTTATCGTCTGTGGGTGAACGGAACGCCGGTTGTTTCCGGTCCCTGTAAAAGCGGTCGATGGGAAAAACACTATGAGACCGTCGATGTATCCCCTTTGCTCTGCAAAGGTGAAAACATCCTCGCACTCAAGGTTGTTGCCTTTCCCCCGTATGAGGGTCAGGAAGGGGATGAGCATGGGCCTTTCTGGTTTATGGGAAACGCCGCCGGGCCGGTGATGGTGCTGCAAGGGGAATGTCTTGATGCCAATGGCCAACTGCTTGCGGATGTTTCTACCGGAACTGCCACATGGTTTTCTCTACAGGATACGGCTGTCTCGTGGAAGATGCAAACCATGTCGTTTTGGATGGGTGCTATGGAAGTGGTGGATATGGAAAAACTTCCGGATGGCTGGAATACCAGTGTTGTCTCCATTCCCTGGGTTGAAGCAACAGAAAAGTGGAAAGTTGCCTCAGAAGGCTTCGGTGAAATGAAACCATTCCCGCTTTCTGAAAGACCCATTCCGCTGTGTTATGAAAAACCTGCCGCTTTCTGCTCTGAAATGCCCATCCGTACGGAAGATGTGCCATCATTTACCTTTGGTTTGCCTATGCACTTGCCAGGACAGAGTCATGTGGTAAAAACAGGAGGAAATCAGGAAACAAACAAAGCGATAAAGTCCGCGGATATGGTTCAAGCCTCCATGCAACCACACGAAGCGAATATGAAGCCACACCAGACCACCAAGCAACCATATCAAGCCACCATAGCGCCGCACCAAACTGTTGTTATAGAACTGGATGCCGGCGAATTGACATCAGCCTACCTGTCCATGCAAGTTGCTGGCGGTAAAGGCAGCCTTGTCTCCCTAACTTATGCCGAAAACTATGCAGACTACAGCTCCGGACATGCGGTGCGGGATATACGGGATGACAGTTTGAACGCTGAAATACAAGGCAACGGCGACAGCTTCATTGCCTCGGGACGGGAACAAACCTATGAACCCTTCCTGTTCCGCACCTTCCGCTTTGTGCGTATCTTGGTCGAAACGGAAGATACTCCGCTACAACTTTCCCTACCTCAACTCACAGAAACAGGTTACCCCTTGGCATCGCATTCCAAAATTGATTCATCCGAAGCCTGGATTGCACCCATTTGGGATATGAGCCGGCGCACGCTACAACGCTGTATGCATGAAACTTATATGGATTGCCCCTACTACGAGCAACTACAGTACACAATGGATACCCGCCTGCAAATGATTTATACCTATGCCCTTTCCGGCGATGACCGCCTGGCGAAAAAGGCCATCTATGACTACCATGCTTCTCTGCTACCGGAAGGGATGCTGCAATCCCGCTTCCCGAGTGATTTGCCGCAAGTCATTCCAGCCTTCTCACTGTATTGGATTTTTATGCTGGAGGAGCACTGGTGGCAAAGCGGTTCAACCGAACAGTTTAAAAGATACCGTCCCACGGTGGATGCGGTTCTGGATTGGTTCGACCGTAAGGCCAGAAAAGAAGATGGCCTGGTCACAGACCTGGGACATTGGGATTTTGCCGATTGGGTCTTGGAATGGGATGATCGCCATGGTGTGCCTTATGCCGTGGATGCAGGACCGTCCACCATACACAATCTGGTTTATGCAGCAGCACTGCAGTCGGCAGCAAAAATGATGAAAGAAAGTGGACGTTCCGGGGTTTCAGAAGAATATGAAAGCCGGGCAAACCACATCCTCTCCGCTATCGAAACCCTGTGTTGGGATGAGACGGAAGGATTGTATAAAGGTGGACCAAAGACTGCTGAATATACACAGCACGCACAAGTGTGGGCAGTGCTGACGGGTTTATGTTCCGGTGAAAAAGCCAAACGGGTAATGCGAAACACCTTAAGCCGAAAAGACTTGCCCAAGTGCTCTTTTCCCTGGATGTATACGATGTTCCGTGCACTGGAAAAAGCAGATGTCTACAATGAAACGGAACAATTGTGGCAACTTTGGAAAGGCTTGCTGAACCAAAACCTCACCACAATACCGGAAATTCCGGTCAACACCCGCAGTGATTGCCATGCCTGGGGAGCACTGCCCCTGTATGAATTCACAAGAAATGTCTTAGGCGTTTCGCCTGAGAAACCAGGCTGGGATGGGGTTGTGATACAGCCGAAAGCCCTGTTCCTAAAAGATGCCCACGGGGAAGTTGTTACACCAAAAGGAATGGTTACGGTGAAATGGTCTGTTTCTGATGGGCAGTTTTCCATTACGGGGACGTTGCCGGATGGCAGTCGTGGAAAAGTAGTTTTACCAAGCGGGGAAGAATATATCCAACAAAACGGTGGGGATTTTTCTTACAGAGAAAAGTTGTAACGGATGAAGTTTTCATTTTCTTTATCATTGTATTTATGAAAAAGCGCCGGTTCTTGTTGAAGAACCGGCGCTTTTTCTACTCTTTTTCATCTGAAATTGCCTCATGGAGCGCTTCGGTAAAGTTTGTATATCGTTTTGCAGCTGGATTGCCGACAAGTTTTTCTGCTTCAAGCATGGCAAAAATTGTTTCGTGGTTTGGCTGCTTTACCGAAAGTTCAAAGGGAATGCGACCTTCTTTTACGACAGTTTTAGCAAAGATGGTCACTGCCCCAATTTTCCTTCCTCACCTAAACCGTACTGCTTCCTCCTGAAAATGGGTTTTCTAATCGTTGATGGATTCAAAAGCAAAGGTAGACGTTTGCGAAAATTGCATCAATAAAGAAATTTCCAATCGTTGATGGATTCAAAAGCGTACTCGCATAGCAACAGCTCAATCATATCATCAGAAACAAAGCGTTTGTTGCCAAAATGACAATCATATAGAAAACTTTTTTGCATGAACGTGGTATCATGATAATGATGAGAGAACTATTTACCCACAGGGTGGAGGTTTAGATGAAATTAGTAACCGGACTTTTTAACGATGGCTTTTTACCCGTCATGGACGGGGTTACCAACGTTGTGAAAAACTATGCGGAATGGCTGCACAATACTTATGGCAGTGCCTATGTGATTACACCGGACGTGCCGGATTATATAGATCACGAACCCTATCCGGTGCTGCGCTATCCGTCCATTCCCATTCCCTTTAACAAGCCGTATCGCCAGGGACTGGCTTCCCTGGATCCTGCCTTTCTTCACAATCTCAGACAGATTCCTTTCGACATTATCCATGCACATTCTCCCTTTAGCGCGGGTCGTTTGGCACTCCATACAGCAAGACAAAGAAATATCCCCATTATCGCTTCATTTCATTCGAAGTATTACGATGATATTTATGCAACCTTGCGCATTGAAGCCGTGGCGAAAGTGGGCTTGACCCGTGTGGTCGACTTTTTTGAGTCGGTCGATTATGTTTGGACGGTCAATAAAGGCACCGCGAACACGCTGCGCGAGTATGGATTCCATGGGCAAATCGATATTATCCAAAATGGTACGGACTTCCTGCCGCCGCTGAATAAGAATACCCTTCGGGAAGAAGTGGATGAAAAACTGCAACTAAAGGGGATTTACCCCGTATTTTTGTATGTTGGTCAGCTGACGTGGCAAAAAAACATCAAAACATTGTTAGAAGCCCTGTCGTTCTTAAAATCCATGGATGTACCTTTCCAAATGCTGATGGTTGGTAGCGGCACGGCGCAGGAGAATATTATTGCCATGACAAAAAACATCCACCTGGATGACCGTGTGCAGTTTTTGGGGAGTATTCATGATCGCGAATGGCTAAAAAAAATATACTGTCGTGCTGATTTGTTTCTCTTTCCCTCTGTTTACGACAATGCATCCATTGCTTTGCGAGAAGCGGCAGCGGTTTCCTGTCCGGCATTACTAATTCAGGGTGCAAACACCTCGGAGGGCGTAACAGACCAGTACAATGGCTATTTGTCAGAGAATACGCCGAAAGCCATTGCAGCAAAAGTCCTTCAGGCCATTCATGAACCGGAAACATTGCAGCGCACGGGTCAAAATGCCTATGAAACCATATACACCAGTTGGGACACTGTGATGGATGATGTCAATAGACGCTACGTGGATATTGTCAAGGCTGGGAAAATTAGTTCACATAACCGAATAAAGCTTTTGTCACCCAAGCCGATATCCAGTACATGGGAAATGAAAAGAAAAAAACTGAAGCCGTAAAAGTTTGAAAAATATTATGTGAAAACTAAGGCCTGACTTGTACCGAACGTTTACAATTCGTTTACAAATAACCATCCGCTTGTTTTACATTCTTCCTGCATAATGAAATTATAGGCAGTGCTTTAAGTAAAAAAGCACTGTGTATTGATGCGAATATGGCATGTCGGGAAGAAGGGATGATATTAGGATGAAGAATAATTAGGGGGAAACATGCCAGTGAAGATTCTTGTGGCGGACGATGACAAAAACATCATCAAGCTCCTCCGTTTATATCTTGGGAATGCGGGATACGATGTTGTTTCTGGTGAAAATGGCAGTGAGGCGATGGATCTGTTTCATCAAGAGAAACCAGACCTTGTTTTGCTTGATGTGATGATGCCGGTGATTCAGGGTTGGGAAGTGCTGCAGCTCATTCGCAGCGAATCGTCTGCGACACCCGTCATTATGCTGACATCCCGTGATATGGTCGAGGACAAAGTGCGGGGCTTCCATTTGGGCGCAGATGACTATATCGTCAAACCTTTTGAACCGCAAGAGGTTTTGGTGCGCATTGAAGCAAGATTGAAAAAGTCACCTATCGCACAGGGCTCCGTAGAAAAAGAACGCGGTGTTGTCCGTTGTGGGAATTTGTGCATCGATATTAATAAATATGAAGTGACAAAAAATGATAAACCTTGCCAGCTCAAACCGAAAGAAATACAACTGCTTTATTTTCTGATGCAAAACAAAAACCGTGTCTTTTCAAGGGATCAGCTTCTTGAAAAAGTGTGGGAATATGATTTTATGGTAGATACGCGTACCGTGGATGTACACATAAAACAGCTGCGAAAAGTATTGGGCGCATCGGAATCTTCCTGGTCAATAAAAACCATTTGGGGTGTTGGGTACAAGTTTGAAGCGCAGTAACTTATCAACAAAAATGATTGGTATTTATGCAGGAATCCTGGCTGTTGTTGTCTTGATTATTTCTGTTGTGCTGTCTTTGTTGTATACAGACGGCATGTATGAAGATAAGCGGGCATCCTTGCAAAGTTCAGCCAATATGGTGAATCAAACCATGGGTGAGTACCTGGACGGGACTATCGGGAAAGAACGTTTGTCTGCCAACATTGACATGATCGGATACATCGCAGATGCCCGAATTTATGCAATGCGGTATTCGGAAATTTCTACCGAGTCGCTGGCAAAACAGCTGACAGAAGGTACTTCTGTGGATGAGACCCTTCTGGAAGACCTGCGCAGAATACTGGCTGGCACGCAGGTTTTTCATTCGAAAATTTATTCTGCGAAGCTGGACACGGAAGTTGTTTTTGCGGGCATTCCCCTCGTTTATCAGACGAAAATCATCGGCGGCATCCTTATTTATGCACCATTGGATAGGGTTGTAAAAGACGTTTTTAGAATGAATCTGATTGTATTTGGTATTGCTATGATCATGTTCTTTTTGGGAACATTGGGCATTCTATTGTGGACAAAGCGGTTGATCCGTCCGATCCTAAGGATGCAGGATTCTGCTGCAGCGCTGGCTTCAGGGGAAAAAGCTACTTCGATTGATGTTTCCGGAAACGATGAAATTGGCCGACTGGCCATGGCGTTCAACCATATGCAGGATCAATTGCAAAAGACGGAAGAAGTGCGAAAGAGTTTTATTGCCAATGTTTCGCATGAATTGAGAACTCCGCTGACATCGATTCGCGGTTTTTTGCAAAGTCTCCTGGACGGGTTGGTAAAAGAGGAAAATAAGCGGGATTACCTTCAGATAATGATGGGAGAGGTACTGCGCCTGAACAAGCTGACGCTAGAAATATTAGAACTTGCCAAATTACAGTCCGGTACGACGAAACTTGTCAAGGAGCAGGTGGATGTTGCCGGGTTAATCCATGAAACAATTTTGACACTGCAAGGTTTGGCCGATGAAAAAGCGATTAGCCTGACATCCGTTTCTAGAGCACCGGCAATGGCTTTCATCGATCCTGATAAGATGAAACAGGTGTTTGTCAACCTGATCGGCAATGCCATTAAGTTCACACAGGCAGGCGGCCATATCCTGGTTGATTGTTCTTGGGGTCAGGACAATAAAAACATGACGCACGAACGGCTAATGACGATTTCAGTTGAGGACAACGGTATGGGTATTCCGGCAGATGAAATACCGACCATTTTTGACAAATTCCGACGCGTTGACCCTTCCGGGAATCCTTTACTGGGGGGAACAGGGCTTGGCCTTTCCATTGCGAAGGAAATCGTTGAAATGCACCACGGGAAAATTAGTGCACAATCCACAACAGGAAAAGGATCGATTTTTACGGTTGTTATTCCGGAGATTTAGTGGTTGGTTTGTTTCTGAAAAGAGGATAGGATGACGAAAATTTATACACATATAATTGTTTTTGTGTTTTTTTGTTTGCTCCTCACATCCTGCGGGGTGCTTTTTGACAACCAGGATACGTTAAGTCCAAAAAATACGACTCTTTCCTCACGCGAAACAAGTACGGCAGCGATAGGAAATGCCAATGATGGTCCAGAAGATGAAAACGGATTAAAAAATGATGGTGATATTGCTGCGATCGATTCAAGCGTCCAAACTGAACCGGAACAAACAACATCTATACCGGCAGTAGAGATAGAAACGACTGTGACTGATCCATCTGAAATGCCTTCGGAAACGTTGCCGTCAGAAACAACGGAATCAAACACAACCGCTGAAACACCGACACAAGCCATCGAAGAACAAACCGACGAGAGCTTTGTCATCAAATCGAGCAACATATTGTCTGATGCCGAAAAACAGGCATTGCTGGACGAACTGGATATAGAGCTGGATAAACTGATTGATGTGATTAATAACATATCAACAGACGAGGAAACAGGTGATTGATATGAGAAGGAAACCGAATATAAGAATAACTTCAAAAAAAACTAAAGGTGCTATGAAATGGCTGTTACGCGCAATGATACTGCTTTTCTTTACTGTGAGCCTCAACAATCCTTTATCCTTGTTTGCCGCTGGCGGAAACAGTACGAAAAGTGAAGCCGGAATACGCACTTCACCTATTCAGAATGCCCGTACTAAAACGGACATCCAAGCTAAGGAAAAGGCAAACTTTCAAACCCGGATCGTGCTTCGCAAAAATATGCAGAAAAGCAATGCCCTTGTTGCACAAATTGTGTCGACAAAAAAAGAGGCGGTTGCTCAAAGACAACTGGTAAAGTTGCTAATGAAACGTCTTGAGAAGAAAAACATCACTGCAACCGGGGATCAAATCGCTACGTTAAAAGATACCATAACAGCATTAAAACGCTATCAGGAGAAAATTCAGCTGCAAGAAAATCAAATAAAAGAGATCCGAGACCAAATGGTTCGGCAAAGGAAAGGTCAGCAAAACGAAGAAAGGCTGAACACGCTCAACAGCTTTATTCAAACACAAACCGACCTGCTTGGTACTCTCAACGAAAGCATCCATGCCATGAAGCACGCAGGTGAAATGTTGAAGACAATTGCTTCTTAAGCACTCGTTGGTTTTAGTAAAATAGGCAGAAATACACACATCATTTTCTTTGTGAGCACATTCTTGCCTTTCTATGCTGAGTACATTCTTAATTTCCTTGCTGTCTGAATCCAAATTACCCGTAGGTTCATCCGCCAAAATAATCTTGGGTTTGTTCATCAGCGCCCGTGCAATAGCGGTCCGCTGCTATTGGCCACCGGACATATCAGTGGCGCGGTTGTTTGCAACCTTTGTCAGTCCCACAAGGTCCAGCAGTTCATCCGCCCACGCTTGAAGTTTCTCTGACTGGGCCAAGACAACTTCTTTGTCAACATTCATCAAGTTCAATCTTAAAGAATTGACCAGTCAACATTTCTGGAATCAGATGGAAGGCATAACTGAGCAGCAACTTCAATCCTGCGAAGATGCAAAGAAAAATAAGTCGGGTCTGAAAATAGAGAAGCATCTTGAAATGATGAATGACCAGCAAACTAAAATTTGGCAGGTGATATCATCACTTTAGCAAAGTTATACTATACACCTGAATTGCTTGGAACAGCTTTGCTTAC
>JBBRWP010000059.1:0-14821 GCA_038249175.1 Acetivibrionales bacterium | reverse complement strand
TATGATTCTGGTGTAAAAACCCCAATTTCGGCTCCGGAGGGGCTGAAATTGATTGAAAATGGCCGATTTCAGGTCAATATCGCGGTCTACCAGTACAATGCGGAGCATTGTACTGCCTCTAACGCCGCGATTTGGCATCAAATCGGATCATTTTCGGGTTCTTACGGTAGAATCATACTATGAATCTTGGTTACGCCAGAGTGAGTACGCTTGATCAAAACCTTGATAGGCAAATAGATCAACTGAAAGAACAAAGCTGCGAGAGAATATTCAAAGAGAAGATTTCAGGAACAAAAAGGGACAGACCTGAACTCGAAAAGCTTTTAGAACAACTAAGACCTAATGACGCCATCATTGTTTCTGAATTGTCTCGGTTAAGCAGGTCAGTAAAGGATTTGTTTCAAATTGTTGATACGATTAAACAAAAAGGTGGAAATTTAAAGAGTTAGAAAGAGCCTTGGGCAGACACTACTATTCCGCAAGGGAATCTGATGTTTACCATATTCGCAGGAATTAGTCAGTTTGACAGGGACTTGACCAGTTAAAGGACAAAGGAAGGATTAGCAAGCGCAAGAGCATGAGGACGTATGGGCGGCAGACCATTAACTCCTCAAAAAAATGTTGAGTTAGCTCTAAAAATGTATGACAGTAAAGAATATTCAATAGCAGAAATAAAAAAAGCAACAGGTGTAAGCAAAACTAGTGTACTGTCTGGTTCAAATTTAAAATAATTAGAGTATCAGTAATTCATATTTCCACCTATTATGAATGATCATTACCGGTTTTTATTAAGCCATAAATTGGCTATATATCAACCAGACAGTACACTAGTTTATACCGTTATATAGACAAAAGAAATAAAAATTAGTGTGAGATTTTTATCCTGATTGTAAGCGCTTGCCAAATAAGACACCAAAAACGCCACCAGGAGAAATAGAACAGGACGATTATGAAAAAAGGGATATCAGTCTTGGATGATTTTGAACAACAATGTGGAGTGAGCGCAGAACAATGCAAAACCTCCTAAAAACCTTGCATCCACCTCTGGTTGCAGGGTCTTTTTCTCTGGGGTTTGCTAGTGCCCCATTCCTCGGTTATAATTGTGGAGGCAAGGCTTAATGGTTCTTTGCTTCTGACATCTGAGAGGAGACTCATGAAAAAATCAGCAGGGATCTGTCAAAAAACTGTTTTGAAACAAACTGCCATGGTTCTAGTGTTTGTGCTAATCTTGTGTATGCCAACGCAGAGCCATGCCTGGTCCGCTTCATTTCTGGAGTCGGTCAAAGGTTTTGTCCAAAACATGTATATCACTGAAAAAACGGATGACCAATTGTTGGAAGGCGCTTTAAAAGGGATGTTTTCGGGTTTGGATCCGTATTCGGTCTATCTAAACAAGGAAGAAACGAAGGTGTATAAAGAGAGCCTGTCCGGACAGTTCAGCGGTATCGGTGTGACGTTGCTGGATGAGCCCGATAAAAAAGGGATTCTTGTTGGAACCGTGTTTCCAGACTCTCCAGCTGAAAAAGCCGGGATACAAGAGGGAGACTTACTGATCAAAGCAGACCAGAAATCCCTGATTGGCATCAATCCGGAAGATGCCGTTCCATTCATCAAAGGGAAAGCGGATACAAAAGTGGTTTTGACACTGGTCCGGGACGGACGCACCCACACCATCACGGTGGTGCGCGGCGAAGTGGTCATTCTGCCTGTGACGTACCGTATTGACGGTGAAATTGGCTATATCCGTATTAACCAGTTTGGCAATGGTACAACCAGCGGGATGACGACAGCGTTATCGGCCATGCAACAAAAAAATATTTTGCGGATAATGTTGGATCTTCGTGACAATCCGGGGGGTTATGTTGATGAAGCTGTGGGCGTTGGCCGGCAATTACTGCCGCCGGGGGAGATGACAACCCTGTCATTTCGCTCTAAAGAAATGACTGATGTCCACTACAGTACAAGTGGTATCAATCCTAATTACTTTTTTGCGGTTCTGGTCAATGAGAATACCGCTTCAGCTGCAGAAATTCTGGCCGGTGCCATACAGGATGCCGGAAATGGTGTGCTGGTGGGTGAAAAAACTTTCGGCAAGGGTGTGGTGCAAAGCCTCTTTATGTTGCTGACGTCAGAAGCCTATGAAAAATACGGGGAAAAATATCAGGAGACCTTTGTGACTGATTTGGAATGGGCTGCATACTATGGTGTTCAGGTCGCTGAATCAGAAGTGATGGGTCTGGCAAAACTGACAACGGGCAAATACCTGACCAGAAACGGTCGTTCTATCAATGAGGTCGGCCTAATGCCGGAAGTTGTCGCCATCAATCGTGAACCGGTGAAAGGTGTAGATATTTCTTCTGTTTTTCCATTGGCAGTGAGCAAAGCGTTAGCCGTCAATGCCTATGATGCCGCGGTAAAAAGTGCAGAAGCTGTCTTAAAAGCGGATGGCTACTTTCAAGAGAGTCCGGACAAGCACTTTGACGCAGCGACCCAAAAAGCCCTGCAAGCGTTTCAGAAGAAAATGCGGCTGACCGCGAATGGCACTTTGGATGCGAAGACCGCAGCGAAACTGAATGAACGCCTCATGGCTTTGCGCATGTCTTCAGATCCTCAATACAACAAAGCCACATCAGCGCTGAACCTTCTAAAGAGGTAAAAATACAAAAGAGAAAACAATCCTTCTGGATGGGGTAAGTTTATGGATGAGCAACCGATAAAAAAAGGCATGAATCCCTTTTTTCGATTTTTATTATTTTTACTGATGCTTGTGGCCATACTGGGGCTTTTATTGCTGGCATTGACCGGCCTTGCCCCGCAGGACCTTGTAAAGGGCGATGTTCCATCGATTGTTCGACAGGTACAGTCTGCCTTTGGTGAAAAAGAACCGCAGGAACAAATAACATCCGTATTGGGTGAGCAGGATCCAAGTCCTTATATGGCCATTCAGGGGGACAATGTTGTTTTGGCCACTGCCGGAGAAATCAGAGCCCTTTCTGCCAATGGCACACAACGCTGGAGTGTGGCGGTTCATCTGGCAGAACCGATCGTTTCAGTTCATGGTCAGGATGTCCTGTATGCAGATCTGGATGGGAAAAACTTCGGTCTTGTTCGGGATGGGTCTGGTTTTTTTGAAAAGCAAAGCAATAACAGAATTGTGGGAGCAGCCTTGTCCAGAGACTTTATCCTTCTCCTGACGAAGGGTCTGGAAGCCGGGTATACGGCCATCATGGAAGGTTATTCCAGAGATGGCGCCACTGTTTTCACCTCATATTTCACGGATTATACACCTTTCTCAGTTTTTCACAAACCGGAATCGGGGCAGGATAATTTTTTCATCTCCGGCTTATCTGTGGATGGCCTCAAATCCGGGGCTGTTGTAGAGTATATGTCACCAAACACAGAGCGTCTGGGAGGCATTACCGCAGAAGATGATCTTTATGCGGTGCTTCTTCAATCAAAAGATGGAAAAACGGCACTGGTGGGTGAGCATGGACTAAAGTTTGTGGACAAAGATCTGGCGGCTGCCGGTGAATATTCTGCCAGTGGCAACCGGATAACAGCAGCGGCACTCCTGGATGAAACCTTCCCGGTGGTGGCACTACGGGATGAAAAACGCTATCAATCCACCCGACAAGAAAAATCATGGCTTCGGATATTGCATATGGACGGCTCTGTGAAGTGGGAAACGGTGGTTGATGGTTCTGTGAACCGGCTTCTTTCCGGGAATGGCTTTATTGGCATTGTTCAGGAAGACCAGGTTCTATTTATCGATGCTCTTGGCAATGAATTGTTTTCCTTCTTTGCGAAAGGGAAAATCGATGATGTTGTGGTTTCGCCGGGGGGACTGGCCTATATTCTTTCGGACAGAAAAATAACTGCGGTCCGTGTTATTGAAAAGAAGGGCCTTTTCCGTTGAAACTGCTATTTTATTCTGTTTCGACCGGCTCTGACCAGAAGGCCTGCATCATCTGGCTCAAATCTTTTTTTTGGCTCAAATAGGGCAATGGGTACCATTCCGGGGGCAGGAGCTTTTGGTATGTCCGGTTGGCAAAACGGGTGTCCAGGAGCAGTAAGCCGCCACGGTCGTCCATGGTACGGATGAGGCGTCCTGCTGCCTGAAGCACGCGGTTCAAGCCCGGGTAGGTGTACGCGAAGTCAAAACCTTCCCCAAAACGCGCCTGAAAATAGACGCGGCTGATTTCCTGTTCCGGGTTTACCTGTGGCAAACCGACACCAACAACAGCCACGCCGGTCAATCGTTCTCCCGCCAAATCGATGCCCTCACTGAAAGCCCCGCCCAACACACAAAAGCCAACGCGCACCGAGTCTCCAAAGCGTTCAAATTCTAAAAGCCATTTTTCCCGGTCAGGTTCGGACATCCCGCTTTCCTGCACCAACACGTCCCAAGCCCACAGTTTGGGGTTTTGGCTTTTTTCCTGATGGTATCTCTCTTCCAAAAGATTTAAAACTTGGTTCATATACCCATAGGAAGGGAAAAATACAAGGTAATTGCCTTTGTGTGCAGATAAAAACGTGTACAATGATTGCACAATGCCGGGAATATGTTGTGTCCGCATCTGGTAGCGTGTTTCCACGCGATCATCAATCATCACCTGAAGGTTTTCCCGTGGGAAAGGGGATGGTAGGCGCAGGGTAGGATCTGAATCCCGACCACCGAGCATGAGGCGAAAATACGTTAAAGGGGACAGGGTTGCAGAAAAAAGAATGGTGGAGCGCGCGGCATCCATACGCTTGTTCAGCATAGCGGAAGGATCCAGACATTTTAGCTGTATCGTGTAGCTGCGATTGCGACCGGTCATGACCGTGCGGTACTCTGGCCCGAAAAGTTCCAGTGTGTTGCGAAAGTGCAGCAAATCAAAATAGACCCCCACAAACTCATCCTGCCAGAGGGGTGGGTTTTTATCTTCTTCGTCCTTCTCTGTCAGTAAGGGTTCCGCATCCACCAAAAAGGTGTTGATGGGCTTCATCAGAAACTGCGGCACTTTTTCGTCCACCCGGTATTCCTGACCGCCCATTTCTGACAAAGGGACGGTCGGCTTCAGCTGTGAAAGGGTGAGGGTGCGCAATACGGCACCAATTTTAACAGACAACTCAGGCTGGTCTTTATAGATTTTACGACGCAAGGCCATCAGATTTTCCCGTAC
This sequence comes from Acetivibrionales bacterium, assembly GCA_038249175.1. GTDB lineage: Bacteria > Bacillota > Clostridia > DSM-8532 > DSM-8532 > JAEWSN01. Next base: position 9,656 of record JBBRWP010000059.1, on the reverse strand, counting down.
CAAAGAGGCGCTATACATTTCCCTGGCGCGATCGACCAGATTGTGTGCTTCATCCACCAGAATGACATAGTTTTCTTTGCCTTTTTGCTGGAAAAAGCGCTTTAAGTAGACCCTTGGATCAAAAACATAGTTGTAATCAGCAATGATAAGATCGCAGTCCAAAGAAGCTTCCAGACTTAGCTCAAACGGGCAGACTTCATGCTTCAAACCGGCTTTGTAAAAAACATCCCTTGTCAGAACGTCGTGTGTTTTTATAAGGGTTTTACTGACCCTTTGCATGCGGGTAAAGATACCTTCGGCATAGGGGCACTTGGCTGGATCGCAATTCTTTACTGTCATCAGGCACATTTTGTCTTTTGCGGTCAATACCAAAACCTTTAGTCGTAGACCTTCCTGTTGCAAAAGGGTAATGGCATTTTCGGCAATGGCTTTGGTGGTGGTTTTGGCCGTGACATAAAAGATGCGATCTACCTGGCCTTCACCCATGGCTTTGAGCACCGGATAGAGAGCGCCCATGGTTTTTCCTGTGCCTGTGGGGGCTTGGGCGAAGAGACGTTTGCTATCCCCAACGCAGCGATATACGTTGTATGCCAGAAGTTTCTGGCTTTTACGAAATCCTCCTTTAAAGGGAAGCACCATTTTCTGAATAGAATCATCCCGCTTTTTGAGCCAGGCGCCCCTGTCTTTTTCTCTTTTCACATAGGGTTTCAGCAAATCTTCGATAAACCGGGTCAGCTCTGTCCCGGTCAATACACGGTCAAAGTCTTTTACCGAACCATCCTGACGATTGACATAGCTAAGCCGGACAGGGAGTACTGACGCATTTTTTGTTTTGGCAACGATGGCCGCATAGCAGATAAGTTGTGCCCAGTGGGAAGGAATGCCCGCTAACGGAATTTCCGTCAGGGGGATAGCCGTGCTTTTGATTTCGTGCAACATGGGCACGGTATCTTCATTAAAAATGCCATCGACACGGCCGCTGAGTTCAACACGCCTTTCAAGGATATCGAACGTATAGGAAAGCGGTACTTCCGGCCTATAAGGGCCTTTTCCTGCAAGGGTTGTCTGCAAAGCCTGGTGGGTTTTGCTGCCTTCCCGCATGTCGGCATAGGAGACGTAAGCCCACGCTTTTTCATCAGGTAGGGCAAAGGCGACAAGCGAACGCACGGATACTTTAATAACGGGCAGATCTTCTTTTGGAATTTGTTCTACAGGGTTGCCGTCTTCGTCCAGACTATCGGCCAGAGAAGCGTCCAGAATATCAGCCGCCAAATCGAGTGGCAGCGCCTTTTTTTTTCTTTTTTTCTTCGGTTTTTGATGCAATTTATCTGTGTTATGCGGTTCAACCGTGTTATGCAGTTCAACCGTGTTATTCGGTTTTATTGTCGCTTTGTTCGTCAGATTCTGCTTTGGAACGAACTTACTCAAGTCGGTTACCTCACTTATAAAAACATATGTTCTTGTCTATTTTACATGACTTCAAGGGACGTGGCAATTTTTGTTGTTGAATAAGGTCGACAGGCCGTTAACTTTTTGTGTTCATTCAGGTCGTCGATGATTTCCCTGACGGGTGTGTGGTGCTGGTGTGGGGTACTGTTGTACATTACTGGTGTGTGGTGCTGGTGTTCGGTACTGGTGTACAGTACTTTTCTGGAAAACAAAAAACAGTTTTCATAGGAGCTATGCATGCTGTATACTATCGTAGTATTGCATGCTAGAACGAATTATTGTTACGATCGTGGAATGGCGTGCATATGATCAAGCATATTATATACGATCGTTGTATGACAAATATGGACGAAGCATTTGTATACGATCGTTGTATGCCAAACATGGACGAGGGATTTGCTTCGGTTCAAAATATGGTAACGATAGAACATGAACGATGGATCATGAGATCATACTAAAAGCACTATACCTGTTGGAGGTTGACAGTGAGAATGAGAAATATCCCCGGCGCTTCGGAGAAAATTGCCGGGAACGCCTGTTTTATACAAGAACCGCAAACCTTGAAGGGACAATGGCTTGAGTACTTTCCTAATGTTCGTCAATTACATGTGGAGATTGGTTCCGGCAAGGGGCAGTTTATTACAGCACTGGCGCAACAGCAAACCGATATTGCTTTTGTGGCCATTGAAAGATACTCCTCGGTGCTGATGAAGCTGATCAAAAAAATACCGGAAACAGGAATGCCGAATCTGGCTGTGATGAACGTGAATGCCAGATTGATGGAAGAATACTTTGCACCCGGAGAAATTGACTGCGTTTATTTGAATTTTTCAGATCCATGGCCAAAAAGCCGCCATGAAGACCGCAGACTCACCAGCAAAGTTTTTTTAGATATCTATCGTAAGGTGCTAGCCCAAGGCGGAGAAATCCATTTAAAAACAGATAATGTGTCCTTATTTGATTTTTCAATACAGTCTTTTACGGAAAATGGCTGGACCTTAGTGGATATCACAAGGGACTTACACAACAGTGTTTGGGCGGAAAACAATATGATGACAGAATACGAAGAGCGATTCAGTAGCTTGGGGCAGAAGATTCATCGCTTCGTCGCGCACTATGTGTCCTAGTGTACTGTCTGGTTGATATATAGCCAATATATGGCTTAATAAAAACCGGTAAGGATCGTTCATATAGTTGGAAGTATGAATCACTGAACCTGTCACTATGTTAAATTTGAACCAGACAGTACACTAGGAGAATACAGATTTGAATGAAGTGATAAAAAGAAAAATATGGAAAATGACCTGAAACCATTGTAAAATCTTCGTTCGGGTGGATTTGCTTGAACGAAACAATCAAATAAACTACAATGAATGTACACGAAACATTTGAATGTGGTAAGGAGTGTAAAATGGATAATCTAGTTTGTGCAGACATTGGTCTGATGGGGCTGGCAGTCATGGGCGAGAATCTTGTCATGAATATGGAAAGCAAAGGTTTTACTGTAGCAGTATTCAATCGCCATACGAAGAAAGTCACATCGTTTATTGAGGGTCGGGCCAAAGATAAAAATATTGTAGGAACGTTTACGCTGGAAGAACTTGTCGCAGCCGTTAAAAAGCCACGCAAGATTATGCTAATGATCAAAGCGGGAACCCCTGTCGATGACATGATTGCGCAACTGATGCCGCTGCTTGACCAAGGCGACATTATCATCGACGGCGGCAACTCTAATTTTCATGATACAAACCGCAGAACGAAGCTTGTTGAGCAAAAGGGTCTCCTATTTGTCGGAATGGGTGTTTCCGGCGGGGAGGAAGGAGCTTTGAATGGACCCAGTATCATGCCTGGCGGATCTGCGGACGCATGGCCGGAGATTAAGGGCATTTTCCAGGGAATTGCAGCCAAGGTCGAAGACGGGCGTCCATGCTGCGACTGGGTGGGACCGGATGGTGCCGGGCACTTTGTAAAAACGGTTCACAACGGCATTGAATACGGCGATATGCAACTGATTTGCGAAGCATATCAGCTCTTGCGTGACGGTGCCGGTCTATCAAACGATGCCATGCAGCAAGTTTTTTCTGAATGGAACAAAGGGGACCTGGACAGCTATCTGATTGAAATCACCGCAGATATTCTCGCTTTCAAAGAAGAAGATGGCAGTCCGCTTGTGGAAAAAATATTAGATACTGCGGGACAAAAAGGTACCGGGAAGTGGTCCACCATTGCAGCACTCGATGAGGGGATTCCATTAACCCTGATTGGTGAAGCGGTTTTTGCGAGATGCCTTTCAGCACTCAAGGAAGAACGTGTCGTCGCTGCGGGTATTCTAGGCGGGAATCCTGATATATCAAATTTGACAGACAGGGCTGCTTTCATTGAAGATGTCCGTCAGTCTTTATTTCTATCGAAATTAATATCGTATGCCCAAGGATTCGCCCTTTTGCGCTCGGCTTCTAAAACATACGGGTGGGATTTGAATTATGGCGATATCGCTTTAATGTGGCGGGGCGGATGCATCATTCGTTCTGTATTTCTCAATAGAATCAAATTGATCTATGATACGAACCCGGACATTAGCAATATCCTGCTCAGTGATTTTTTTAGCACGAAGATGAAAGAAGGACAGCAAGGCTGGCGCAGAGCGGTTTCGTTTGCGATTCAGAATGGGATACCGGTACCTGCTCTTTCCGCCGCATTGAGTTATTATGACGGTTATCGTTGTGCCAATTTACCGGCCAATCTATTACAGGCCCAGCGCGACTATTTCGGTGCCCATACTTATGAACGCACCGACCGCCCCCGCGGGGAGTTTTTCCACACCAACTGGACTGGCGAGGGTGGAACGACCGCCTCGACAACGTACAACGTGTAATTATTGAATGATAAGGATACTTATCAATAAGATGCAATTGGCTTTAGGCATCGGTTCTCTATTCGGTGATATGACGAAATCGACTTGAAATATGGGATATCTAAATTAGAATAGTGATATCACAAAAAATGATGTAATTTCTAAAATGATATTTATAAATAGAAAATTGGTGAGCGAAATGGAAAAAAGCGAGATAATTCTACTGTCCGATACCGGCGTTGCCGAAGATGCATTGAACCATGCACTTTTGGAATCTCTGAACGATAAAGGGGTATTGCGCAAAGTGCTGCTGGTTCCCCCGGATATGACCAGAATGCATTCCGGTGCGGGCCAAATCACAGCGTCTTATTACCATATTCTCCAATCCTATTGCCAAGTCGATATTATGCCGGCTTTGGGAACGCACGCGCCGATGACGGTGAAGGAAATCAGAGAATTTTTCGGTCCGGATATTCCGTTGGAACGCTTTTTGTACCATGACTGGCGCAATGATGTTGTTTCGATTGGTGAAGTACCCGGTTCTGTGATGTCTATGTTTTCTGAGGGATTGATAGACAACCCCGTAGAGATCTCCATTAACTACCATTTGCTGGATCCATCTTATGATTTGATTATCTCCATCGGCCAGGTGGTGCCGCATGAAGTTGTCGGAATGGCGAATTACAGCAAGAATATTCTGGTTGGATGTGGTGGCACGGACGTGATCAACCAGTCCCACATACTCGGTGCCGTTTATGGCATGGAACGGATTATGGGTCGGGATCATTCGCCGGTGAGAAAACTATTCGATTATGCAGAAATAAATTTTTTACAAAGATTAAAAATCATGTATGTCCTGACGGTGACAACACAGAAAAACAATCAGGTGAATATTCATGGTCTCTTTATCGGACGCAACAGGATGCTTTTTGAGAAAGCGGTCAGGCTTTCCCAGCAGGTAAACCTGAATGTTGTTGCAACGCCGCTGAAAAAAGTCGTGGTTTATCTGGATGAACGCGAGTTTAAAAGCACATGGCTTGGAAACAAGGCAATTTATAGAACGCGCATGGCGATAGCGGATGATGGCGAATTGCTGGTCCTGGCGCCTGGCGTGTGTAAATTCGGAGAAGACGAAGGCAATGATCAGCTGATAAGAAAATACGGGTATATCGGAAGACAGAAAGTGTTGGGGCTTTATACAGTTCAGGATGATCTGAAAAACAATCTTTCTGTAGCGGCGCACTTGATTCATGGCTCTTCGGACGGCCGCTTTAAAATTACATACGCCGTGGCGCAACTTTCAAAGCAGGAAGTCGAGGCGGTAGGATTTGGATACATGGATCTAGCCAGTGCATACGAAAGGTATAATCCAAGCGAAATGGTTGAAGGCTTCAACACGCTGCCTGATGGGGAGGAGATCTTTTATATCAGCAATCCGGCCCTTGGGCTATGGTCTGTTGAGGTGGATTCAAATAGTGACTGATATTGTGACACGGGGACGGTTCTTTTGTCACAGTTAATGTGACAAAAGAACCGTCCCCGTGTCACAAAAAATGCCGTACTTTTCAGATTTTTACATTGACAGTGCTGCATGGCCTGTTGTATACTGAATTCCGCTGGATAAATCATTTTTACAGACCTGTACCAACATTTTGTCTGTAGAAGGTCAGTACGTAGGAGTGTAGCTCAGTTGGTAGAGCGGCGGTCTCCAAAACCGTAGGTCTAGGGTTCGAGTCCCTACTCTCCTGCCAGAGAAAACCCGCTTCCTGTAAGGGACAGCGGGTTTTTTGAAAGTTGATATTTACGTTCGTTGTACTTCTCGAAACATATAAGTGATCATTTGGCAGGAATCAAACAAATGGAATAAACAAATGGATCAAACAAATGGATCAAACAAATGGAATCAAACAAATGGAATCAAACAAATGGAATCAAACAAATGAAATCAAACAAATGAAATCAAACAAGTGGAATAAACAAATGGAAAAACAAGTGAATCAGAAAACACAAACACGAGGGATTATTGATGTATTTACTCTTAATGGGTGCCATTCTGCTCTTTGCTATACAGACAATCTGCTTCAAAGAGTTTTCAAGCAGGTTCATGAAGAACAAGGCGGATTATTTTCTTTTTAGCGGTCTGTATTTTTTGATTGTCGTCGGGATTCTCCTGGCAATTAACGGATTCGGGCAAATTCAGATTCAGACACTGCTCATTGCGGTTCCTTTCGGCATGATGTTTATTGTCGCCATTCTCCTCTATATGAAGGCCATGGAGCTAGGATCCCTGTCCTTTTCTGCTCTGGTCTTTTCCTTTGGACTCCTCGTTCCTGTCCTGTGCGGTCAATTGTTCTGGAATGAATCCGTTAGTATCCTGCAAATCCTGGCACTGGGGGTGCTTCTCGCTTCCTTCTATCTTGCGGGGGATGCCAAACTAGAATCGGGCAGGCAGTTCAACGTCAAATGGCTCATTCTGATCCTGACTGCCATGCTCGGAAACGGCGTGCTGATGGCCATGGCGAAATTCCATCAGCGTTTGATGCCGGGGAAGGATATTGTAGAGTTCCTGATTGTTGCTTTTGCGACTGCAGCACTTGCTTCCGTTCTCCTGACCGGTTTTCGGATTGTCATCGGGAAGGAGCGAATCTCCGGACCGAAAGGTGTTCCATTCGGTCTGCTGGTGCTAGGCGCAGGCGTGACGACCGCGCTGGGAAATTGGGTTGCCCTCTTACTGGCAGGAAGAATGTCAGCCGTGCTCTTATTTCCGGTGATGAATGGTGGTATTGTTTTTGTTTCGGCTATTTTTTCTGTACTGCTGTTTAAGGAAAAACTAACAAGCCGCATCATTGCCGGCATGGTGCTTGGTCTGGCGGCGCTTGTCCTGATTAGTCTGGGGTAATATATTCTTTCTGCAAAACTCATAAACCATTACCCATGTAAATAGGGTGGATCATGAGAAACTGTTTTCTTAATTATCACTACAGCGTGAGTTTGAATAATTCATTTTTATGATCCTTTATTTATGCGGATTTACAACAAGTCAGAATTCTCAAAAATGATGCTAGACTTGGCGTAAATATCGAAGTTACGCTGTAGTGTTATATAGAATATTTTATTAAATAGTACCGTGTAATTTGGTGCTGTACTCATTACTTTTCTTTAATTGTATGGTAAATTATGCCAAATGGATGAGGTTATTATGAAAAATGTTCTAAAATCTTCCATCGCGCGGATCCTGTTTGGCGGATTTATGCTCATGTTCATCCCTTCGATGTTCATTGGGTTCATCGTCAACTATGTCAGCCTGTCAACCACAAAAAAGGCAGTATTTGAATCCTACAGCAATTATACGAATCTTTTGATCAGCCAGCTGGACGAAAGGTTGTCGAAGTTCGAATCATTAGCCACTGTACTGATGGTGGATGATTCTTTGAACTATATCAATTATTTCCCTATGGAAGACAGTGAACGGATATGGACCTACGTGAAAACGCTGAAGCAATTGCAGGTATTAACCTATTCGAATGAGTATAATGGTGAAATCACGGTGTTTCTCAAAAACAAATCACGGTTATTGTCTTCACGGCTTGGCATTGCACCGCTGGCAGAAGAAGATCCGGTTAACCAACTTGATTCGGCCAGCCCGACCAATGCCAGATGGCTGGTGGAGACGACGCCATCCGGTTTCAACATGGGAAACCGGCTTACCTATACAATCAATCCCAGCGCAGACAGGCAGGAAAAAAACATCTTTGTACGTATCAGCATCAACGTGGAAAGCATGCAGAAATTCATTCAAAACCTCTATATTCCCGGTGATGGTGTGGGGTATCTGATCGATGGCAATGGCAGCCTGATTATGGGTGCCAATCCTGACGAAATTGATGTCAATGATTTGAACCTGCAAATTGGAAATATAGACCGAGATTTTACTTACAACAGCCAGGGCAAACGGTTCTGGGTTATCAGCAAACAGTCCGCCAAGACAGGTCTTCGTTTGGTGATGTATTTTGCAGAGGGAAAAGTCACCCAACCCATTTACAACATCAGAATCTGGCTTGTTGCAGCAATCTCCCTGTCTATGCTTCTTGCCGTCCTCTTTTCCGTGATGACATACAAAAACCTTCTGACACCACTCTATCGACTCATTGGTGGGATGAAAAAGGTGAGTCGGGGAGATTTGAAGGCACGAATACCAGAAACTGAAAAGGAGGAGCTTGGTTTTCTGTTTCACCAGTTTAACAACATGGCCGGTCAAATGGATTCGTTGGTTAATGAGGTTCTTGAGGAAAAATTCAAGAACCAGCAGGCTCAATTAGATTTTCTTCAATCCCAAATCAATCCCCATTTTCTATACAACTGCTTATATACTGTTTATCATTTGATCAACTCGGACAACAAACAAGCCGCCATTGACATGACGTTGTATCTTGGTGATTATTTCCGTTTCGCTACCCATGCAAATAAGGAAACCGTAACGCTGAAGGATGAAATGATTAACATTGAAACTTATTTGAATATTCAAAAGATGAGATATCCTGACAAGTTGAATTGCCATATTTCTTTGGATGAAAGCATCCTGCAAATTCCTGTTCCCCGCCTGGCTATCCAGCCGATCGTGGAGAATGCCATCATCCATGGTTTGGAAAAGACCGCCCGGCCAGGGAATATCTGGATTACCGGACGAATGGAAGAAGGGTGCATTACCCTGGTTGTAGAGGATGATGGAAAGGGTATCACAGACGAAAAACTGGAGGAATTGAATCGGGGGTTGTCTGACAGCAGCATTGAAGGTTCAGGTTGCGGCTTGTTCAATACCCATAGGAGAATTGTCCTTCGGTACGGTGAAGCATCCGGCCTAAGCTTGATGCAGCGGATCCCTTCCGGCATGCGTGTCATTATTTCGATTCAAAAGGGAAAAGGAGATAAACCGTGTACAACTTATTGACAGTGGATGATGAGACTGCAATTGTGAATGGACTTGCTTATGATATTGACTGGAATGATCTGGGTATTATGGAAGTATTCAAAGCCAATGATGTATACGCGGCGTTAGAACTCCTGAAGGTCAATAAAATCGACGTCATCATCACCGACATCCGTATGCCGGGCATGGACGGCATTGCGTTCGCTACAGTGATTCGCAAGCAATGGCCCTATGCCAAAATCATTTTCATCTCCGGATACGATGAATTTGAATATGCGCAAAAAGCGATTGCTTATTTTGATTATCTATTGACCAACGAGCATAAGAAGGTTAGTAAATTGGTGGAACAGGTTGAACAATTTGTTGATGAAAACCTTGGTGAGGTAATATCGGTCATGGACATCGCCACACATCTTTATATGCACC
>JBBRWP010000058.1:0-14830 GCA_038249175.1 Acetivibrionales bacterium | reverse complement strand
CTTCATGCAGACAGGAACCCCCAAACAGATACGGGAAAGCGCCGAATACGCCATGACGTATGGCAAGCCAGGGGGCGGCTACATCTTCAGCACGTCTAATACCGTGTTTAAAGGTATGCCGCTGGAAAGATATGAAATTATTATGGAAGTTTGGCGGCGGATGCGGGACTATGCGTAACAGCTGAAAGTATCCGGTAAAGGGCTATGGCAGTGGAGCCGGGCTAAACAAGTTGAACCGTTGTATTATGAAGTGAAGTCCAGTAAAAATCGTTTTCTCACGACGCACGGGTCTTTGATATGGGAATACCGTGACAAGACACGATGGCACACCGTTTCCACATGGTCTACATTAGGAGTAGCGTTTCCACCCAACCCGTAATTTTAGTTTTGTCGCAGCGCGGGATCGAGCATTGCAACAGCATGTTCAAACGGTATGTCGTCCATCAAGCCTTGAGAGCCCGAAAGTATAAATCCGCCGTCCAGGCCAAACAAGGACAGCGCATGTCTCACGGTGGATTGAATTTTTTCGGCCGGTCCTTCAGGCAGAAGGTACTGTGTGTCAATGCCGCCATAGAACGCAATGCGTCCGCGGAATTTCGCCACCACATCACCCAGTGCCATACCATCGGCAGAAATCTGAATTGGGTTGAGCAGGTTCGCTCCCATCTCTATGAAGTCGGGTATTATTGGGCAGATGGCCCCACAAGAATGTTGCATATAGAGCACGCCATGCCTGTGAGCAGTATCATAAAGACGCTGAAGTTGCGGTCGGAAGAAGGTTCTGAAGTCCTGCGGGCTTATAAACTGCGTACGTTGCGTGCCAAAATCGTTGCAGTTCTCGACAAACGTCGCACTTTTACCAGCGACTTCCAGCACCCTGTCTAGATAAACCACCCAATAATCGGTTATACGGCGTATGATAGCCTGGGCTATGTCCGGGTCACTCTTTAGGTAGCAAAGACCGTTCATCTCTCCGCACATATAAAGAAAGTTGTGAAACAATGCGGAGTTGATACCTGTGCACAGAGCAAATTCTTCATGCTCCTTAATATTTTTTAGCAGGTCAGTCTCGTCATAATCCGTCATCGTGGGGAACTGGTATTCTTCCACTTGTTCAACCGATGTCAGATCAGCAAAGGGAGGAAAAGGATTGCGCTCCCAATAAAGAGCTTTGCCCGTGTCTACTTCTCTGCCACGATAGTTGGCAGTGTGCCCTTTATAGGTCAAGCCATCGGTATGCCATACATCTATCGCGAGTTTGCGATACATGTCCTCGATGGTGTTGCAGCCTACATAACGGGCAAGTCCTGCCTCGTAATCAGGGTGAGTACCGAAAAGTCCTGCAGGAACCCTGTCGACTTTCCTGTATAGTATAGCGTTTTTCACGCGTTCTTTGCAGTCCATAGCATATCCTCCTGATTTTTAAATTTGCATTTCTATGATATCACGTTACTGCGTTGGAAATAAAATCTTTAAGTACGTCGGAATTTGTCTGCGCTATTTACCTATAGAATTCAAGTTGCAATCGTTTACACCATATGCTACAATCGAAACATGAAATAAATAAATACACCGAAAAACATCTTGAAAACTTAGTAGTTATCATAGTTATTTCACTTTGAATTCTAACTTAGTTGTTTATTGTATCAAAACAATGGGAGATATACAAGCCTCCAAAGCAGAATTTTCTTTTTATTTTGCATATGAACTAAAAAAACTGTAAACGATTACACAAGGAGTAAACAAAATGAGTTATGATAGAGGATTGGCTTTGTTGAGACTCGAAATGACAGATAAGATTTGCCACACAGAATATCTGGATCATGATGAATTTATAAAGAAAATAACAGGTATAGATACAAAAATAGAAACGGATGGACATAAAATTAAAGCGGCGATCAGTAAAGCTTTAGATTATGATATTTTATGGAATAATCACGAAATGCCAATTACTGAAGGTGCCAGAGAAACAAAACTCGGACACGCGACATATACAAACATTGATGGTCAAGATAATGAAGCTTACTGCCCCTTCAACGATGAGGATGACGTTTTAAGTTTTGATCCTGTAAAAGAATATGGTATATATCCAAAAGATCAGATGATTGAAGAGTTTAAAAATAATTATACAAAGTTGCAAATGGAGATGATTCCAGATACTTTGGTTCCAGGCGGCAGGTACAATTCCATATTTTCTGCGTGCATCAGAACCTTTGGCTGGGAACAATTTTTAATCACGGTTCGTGAACCCAATTATGAAGCGTTTAACAAAGTCCTTGAGGGATTTTATGAGATTACAAAAGCAGAAATAGAAGCTTGGGCAGAGACTGGTATTAAAGCATATATCACCCATGATGACATCGCCTGGACATCAGGGTCTGTTTTTAATCCGCTTTGGTACAGAACCTATATATTTCCAAAATACAAGAAAATGTGGGCGCCTTTAAAAGAGGCAGGAATTAAAGTGTTATTCTGTGCCGACGGCACATTTACTGAATTTGCCGATGACATTATCGACGCTGGTGCGGATGGTTTGATTATGGAACCTACGACGGATATGGAAAAAATAGCAGAAAAACATGGTAAGAACAAAATACTGATAGGAAATATGGATTGTAGAATACTTCAGTTTGGTAAGAAGGAGGATATTTATAACGAAGTTAAGCGATGTGCCGACATTGGTAAGAAATGTCCGGGTTATGTCATGGCTGTAGGAAATCATATTCCCAATGGCATTCCGCTTGAGAATGTAGAATATTATTTTGAGTGTGTTGATAAGCTATCAAAAAGGTAGGAGTGATAACGATGACAAATGCACATGAATTGACAAGTCGTGCAAAAGGCAATGAAAAAAGCAGCCTTTTAAAAAGGGTAAAAAAGAATAAAGGTCTCCTGATCATGTTGGTGCCTGGTTTGATATTGCTATTTCTTTTGTATTACTTGCCAATGTATGGCGTAATCCTTGCTTTTAAAGACTTCAATTTTTCTCTTGGAATAACCGGGAGCAAATGGGCTGGTTTGAAATATTTTAAGCAAGCGTTCGATGACAAATATTTCCTTCAGAGCTTGTACAATACTTTTATTATCAGTGGACTAAAACTTTTGATCGGATTTCCAGCTCCAATCCTCTTTGCTCTATTGCTTAATGAACTTAAAAACCAAAAATTTAAGAGAATTGCTCAGGCATCATCTTATCTTCCTTATTTTGTATCGTGGGTTGTACTTGCCGGAATTTTTATTAATATTTTTTCACCGGAAGGACCTGTTAATTATATCAGAAGCTTATTTGGTCATGAAAGCATTGTGTACTTCGGTGATCCTAAAAAGTTTTTAAATATTTTAGTCGGGACAAATGTATGGAGAGAGATGGGATGGAACAGTATCATATTTATTGCAGCCCTAGCGGGGATTAGTCCCCAGTTGTTTGAAGCGGCATACATTGATGGGGCAAACAAATTCAAGCAAATTATCTATATAACATTACCTTCTCTCGTCAATGTCATCATCATTATGCTTATACTCAATGTTGGTTTTATATTGAATGCAGGATTTGACCAGATATTTAATATGTATAATTCAAGTGTCGTACAAACGGCTGAAATTATTGATACGTACGTTTATAAAAAGGGCTTGATTGAGTTCAATTATTCCTATGGAACGGCGATTGGCTTGTTCAAATCAGTTGTTGGATTAATTTTAGTCATTGGCACAAATAAAATTGCTGTTTGGCTTGGTGGTAAAGAAAGTAGTTTGTGGTAGGGGGGAAACAGATGAAATTAACCGTAGGTGAAAGAATCTTTAATGCTTTTAACAACTTGTTTATATTGTTGGTTATCGCAGTGACCATTTATCCTTTTCTTCATGTTCTATCGATATCCTTTAGCACGAATGCGGAAGCGTACAGATCCGGGTTTCATTTCATACCAATTCCCGGGAAAATGACGATTCAACCCTATATTCCTATTTTGACATCTAAACATATATGGACCGGCTACATCAATACAATTATTGTGACTTTTTTCGGGACACTGCTAGGATTGGTTGTTTACAGCTTGCTTGCGTATCCGCTGTCAAAAAAGGACCTGCCGTTTAATAAGCTCGTCACTTCGTTGCTTATTTTTACGATGCTGTTCAATGGCGGATTAATACCAACATATTTGACAATGAAGAATCTTCACTTGTTGAATACTTACCTGGTTTTAATTTTACAAGGCGTATGTAGTGCATTTAACATACTCATCATTAGAAACTTCTTTGCATCATTACCAAAAGAATTGGAAGAATCAGTAAAAATAGATGGTGGGAGTGATTTTAAAGTTTTTACTTCTATTATCATTCCGCTTTCTAAGCCTGTACTGACAACAATTGGATTATGGAGCGGCGTATGGCACTGGAATAGTTGGTTCGCATCGATGATTTACATTCAGGACCCGGAAAAGCAGGTATTGCAGGTGATATTAAGAAACATATTAATCCTTGCAAGCGGTGATAATATATCAAAATCATTCTTTAAACAGGCAACACAAAATGCAGATTATTCCGGTATTCAGGTAAAATCTGCCTTAATTGTTGTTTCTATCATTCCTATATTGATCATATATCCATTTATACAGAAATATTTTGAAAAGGGAATCATGATTGGGGCGGTCAAAGGATGAGGATTACCAATTTAATTTTAATCATTTTCAACGGTTGTCCAGAAAATAAGTTTGTAATAAAACGCTTCTGGGGTGAACCATTGCGTGCTATGATTAAGATTTTAAAATAAATTGGAAATATAAGGAGGGCGAAAAAATGAGAAAAGTATCAAAACCAGCTTGTCTATTCCTGTGTCTTGTTATGTTGATTGGAATAATGCTCACTGGGTGTGGCAACACATCAATACCTGAAACAACAGCTCCTGTGAACGAAACTGCAACAACAACGACGACCGAAAGCTCTGTGGCAACACCTGTCACAGAGAAGACTTTTTCCTGGACATACTTTACAGATTATGAAATGCCTGAAGATGCTCCGGTTAAGAAAAAAATCGAAGAACATTTTAATGTTAAAATTAAAGTGGAAATGTTCTCAGGCGATGCTTATGCCACCGCTCTTAATCTGAGACTGGCTTCCGGCGATATTCCGGACTTGTTTAAGGTGGGTAGCAATGATGATTTAAAGAAATATGCAGAGCAAAATGTTGTTGCAGAAGTGCCGATTGAAGTCATTGAAAAAAATGCTCCAAGAATGTGGCAATATGCGATGAAGATCGATTCAGATGCGGCTTTGTTTACCAATGTGAATGGTAAAAACTATGGATTTCCAACAGTATGGCCACTTGGACCGAACTGCAGGGTAATGGCGATAAGAACGGACTGGCTTGATGCCGTCGGATTAAAAATACCGACAACAATTGAAGAACTCGAAACCGTGCTCAAAGCGTTTAGAAATGACGACCCGGATAAGAATGGTGAAAAAGATACATACGGCATGTCATCCTATGACTACGGCGGCGTATTGAATTTTAGTCCAATATTCGGTGCATATGGAGCGTTCCCGGACAATTTCCAATTGGATGCAAGTGGCACGCTACAGTTTGGTTCAGTCGTACCAGAAGCAAAAGACGCCCTGACATTGCTGAACAAATGGTATGCAGAGGAATTGATAGATCCGTCCTGGTACGTTGATAAAGCAGATGGATTTGTTCAAAAATGGACATCCGGAAAATTTGGTGTGGTTCCTGATTCGTACTGGTGGACAGTTGGACCTGCAGTAAAATATTTTAGTGGAAGATGGTATGATCCTGTAGTTGAGGCAAATCCAAACGCAAAAATAGAAACAATGTCGCCACCTAAGGGTCCTAAAGGCCAGGGGATGGCACAAAGAACTGCAGCGAACACTCTTGAACTGATGGTATTTGGAAAACAGCTTGAAAAAGACCCGGACAAGCTTGCCAAAATGCTTCAGGTCCAGGATACGATACAATCAGACCCTTACTGGTCAGTACTTGTATATGACGGCGAATTGGGTGTAACATTTGAGAAAAACCCGGATGGCAGCATTTCCTATATTCCGCCATATGATGTATTAGAAAAAAGGGTCGAATTTGGTGCCAATGGCTGTTTCTCTATCGCACCAAACTATGATATTTACGATACCGAGGTAAAGGATGTTAAATGGATCAGAAGTGAACAAGCAAAAGCAATCGGGCCAGTTGATGTCATTAAAAATTACCCGCTTCAAACATGGGTGCAGTACAAGGTCCAACTGCAACAAATTTCTGCCAAAGCGTACGCTGATTTTATCACAGGTAAAAGACCAATTTCAGAATATGATGATTATGTAAATGAATGGATGACAACGGGTGGCAGCGAGGTGCTCAAGGAGGCACAAGATCTTTATATTACCAAGTTCAAGAAATAAATACTAAACAGGGCGGTATTCGTACCGTCCTGTTTATACCTGCACTTTCATTTAACATGATAGACACAACGATCCTTGTGTATTGTCGTTGTGTTATCCATCGGATTGTTATCGGATTAGAACCATAAATCGTTAAATATAAAAAAGATAAGAGGTGTTACGGATGAGAGCTACGATTAAGGATGTTGCAAAGCATGCGAACACCTCAACGGCCACAGTATCAAGATATATAAACGGAAAACCAATTACAGAAGTCAATAGAAAAAATATTGAAAATGCAATAGAAGAATTGAACTTTGAGATAAACGCAAATGCCAGGGGATTGAAAACCAACAGCACCATGACCATTGGGGTTATCATTCCCCAATTGAACCATATATATGACATCACAATTGTTAAAGGTATTCAGAATTATCTGATTAAGCATGGCTATAGTCTTATGATTCTTGAATCTAATAGTGATTATAGTGTCGAGGAAAAATGTTTGGAGCTATTACAGCGCAAGCATGTTGATGGCATCATTTTGAACTCAGATTCAAGAGATTTGAAATTGGTTTCTAACTTTGAAAAAATAAAAATCCCTGTGGTATTAATCGATCAAAAGATAGATAACATACCATCGAACGTAGTCCTGGCAGATAATATAAATGCTGTTTACCAGGCGACTGAATATTTAATAAAAATGGGTCATAAAAAAATATCGATTATCCTGGGGCAGGAAATTTCATTTACAGCCCAGGAAAGGCTTTTGGGTTATGTTAGGGCAATGCAGGATTATAGTATAGAAATGAATCCTGATTATATAAAATATAGTAATTACAAGACCGACGGTGGTTATAACAGTATGTATGAACTACTTGCATTGGCAGAAAAACCGACGTCGGTAATCGTTTCCAATTATGATATGACACATGGCGCATTACGCGCTCTCAATGAAAAAAACATAAATATCCCCGATGATATCTCCTTCATAGGCTATGATGACAGTAATCTGGCTGAAATTTATAAACCCAGGATGACAATTATCATGCAACCCATGATTGAAATGGGAGAAAAAGCAGCGAGTTTAATTTTGAAAATGGTGAAAAATCAAACAGAAATGGATAGCCAGGTGTACAGATTGAAGACGACATTTCTTCGAAATGACTCAGTAAGGAGGATATAGTTATTTCAAGAGGCCTTAGAACTTATACAAGAACGATTATCTTTCTTATGTAGAGTAAATTTATTTAATCGAATCATTTAGCCTTTGTCTGTAAATGTTTGAACAAAAATAAAAAATAAAAGGGAGAATTACATTATGCGTCCATTAACAAGTGAAAAAACGAAAAGCTATGCTGAACATTATAAGCAGGAAAAAAATGTTGTGATTGCAAATGCCATTACAAAAAATGCAATCAATGACGTTGTTTTAAACGGAGAGGCTTTAAGAAGAACACAGCACATGTTCTCAAATGAAATCACAACTTTAAAGGTAACCAATCAAAAGAGCAGCGGCAGATGCTGGATCTATGCCGGTCTGAATGTTTTACGGGAATCCCTGACCAAAAGTTTGAATTTGGAGGAATTTGAGTTTTCACAAAATTATGTTGCTTTTTGGGATAAATATGAGAAATGCAATTATTTTCTTCAAAGTATTATGGATACTTTTGAAGAGGATGCCGACAGCAGACTTGTCCATTGGATTATACAAACGGGTATTTCTGACGGCGGTCAGTGGGACATGTTCACCTCCGTTTTAGAAAAATATGGCGTTGTACCCAAAGACGCAATGCCTGAAACCTTTCACAGCAGCAATACCGGGTCATTGAATAAGCTTTTGAATACAAAGCTCAGAAGAAGCGCCAGCATATTGAGGGAACTGCATGCAAAAGGCGCATCTGAGGAAGAAATTCTGAGCGAAGTGGATCATATGATGCAAGACTTTTATACATTGTTATCCATGTCCTTCGGTACCCCGCCATCCGAGTTTATTTGGGAATACAGAGACAAGGATAAAAAATTTGTACGGACCGAAACGACAACACCTTTAGAATTCTATAGTAAATATGTTGGCGAAAGCTTAAAGGAATACGTCAGTATTATTCATGCACCGACAACGGATAAACCCTACAATAAAACATATACAGTGAGATATCTTGGGAATGTTGTCGGAGGCAATGATATTTTATATATCAATACAGAGATGAAGACCTTGAAGGAAATTACGCTAAGACAGCTGTTGAATGAAGAAACGGTCTGGTTCGGCAGTGATGTAGGCGGGGGTATGGATAGGGATACCGGCATCCTCGATTCGGAAATGTATGACTATAACGCCGCTTTTCATATGAGTTTTGAGATGACGAAGGAAGAAAAGCTCAACTACCGTGAAAGCGCAATGAATCATGCAATGGTCATCACGGGGGTCAACCTTGTGGACGGGTTGCCAAACAGATGGAAAATACAAAACAGTTGGGGTGATGAAAAGGGTCTCAAAGGATATTTTGTGATGACAGATCCCTGGTTTGATGAATATGTTTACCAGGTCGTTGTTCATAAAAAATACCTGACAGAGAGCCTGCAGTCCGTACTGAATGAAGAACCGATTGTGTTGAACCCCTGGGACCCCATGGGTTCACTTGCGTAAGGAATGCGAAAAAAAGTTGCGGAGGTGTATATGACACAAAAAACCAGTATGAAAGCCCTCGTTAAAAAATATAAAGAGCCTGGGATATGGATGGAAGATGTTCCGGTACCTGCTATTTCAAAAAACGATGTTTTGATAAAGATTCAAAAAACTGCGATTTGCGGAACAGACATCCATATCTACAAATGGGATGAATGGTCTCAAAAAACCATTCCGACGCCGATGGTCATCGGTCATGAGTTTGTCGGTACGGTTGACGCAGTCGGAGAGAACGTACAAGATTTTAAGATTGGCGACCTTGTTTCCGGGGAAGGGCATATTGTTTGTGGTCTATGCCGCAATTGTCTTGCCGGCCGAAGGCATTTATGCGTGAAGACCCGTGGTGTCGGAGTGAACCGGCAAGGTGCCTTCGCTGAATATCTTGCAATTCCACAGACGAATGTATGGTATTGTGATAAAAAAATCCCCACGGATATTTTATGCTGTTTTGATCCGTTCGGAAACGCTGTCCATACCGCACTTACGTTTGATGTATTGGGTGAAGATGTCCTGATCACCGGCGCAGGACCCATAGGGATCATGGCCGCTGCTGTTGCAAAACATGCCGGTGCCCGGTATGTCGTCATCACGGATGTGAATCCCTATCGTCTTGAACTGGCGAAAAAAATGGGTGTGACGAGGGCTGTGAATACGCTCGAAACCGATCTGCAATCGGTCATGCAGGAGCTTGGCATGAAAGAGGGTTTCGATGTTGGCCTTGAAATGTCAGGCAATCAAAGCGCGTTTCGTTCCATGATCGATGTCATGTGTCATGGCGGCAGAATCGCGATGTTGGGCATACAGGGAAGCAATACATTGATTGATTGGGACAAGGTCGTCTTTAACAGTTTGACGATAAAAGGCATTTATGGACGTGAAATGTATGAAACATGGTACAAGATGACGGCAATGATACAAACGGGCCTTGATATCTCAAATGTCATTACACATCGCTTTCCCTATACTGATTTTCAGCAAGCTTTTGATGTCATGGAGGCTGGTACATCGGGCAAAGTGATTTTGGATTGGCAGTGAATCCTTCCAAAAATTATTTTGAGGCCTTTGTCGGAAATAGTATGAAGGAGGCAGTGACAGAAAATGTTTGGAGAATTTAAGAATTATTTGGCCGGCGAGCTTGAAAGCATAAAAACAAGCGGTCTGTTGAAGCGGGAGCGTCTCGTTGCCAGTCCGCAAGGTGCCCGTATCCAGGATGCCGAAGGACGGACGCTGATCAATATGTGTGCCAATAATTATCTGGGGCTTTCAAATCATCCGGAACTTATCAAAGCAGCAAAAGAAAGTTACGACCTTTATGGCTACGGTTTGTCCTCGGTGCGCTTCATTTGTGGTACACAGCCTATCCATGAGCAGCTCGAAATGAAACTGTCAGCGTTTTTAGGCACGGAGAAAACGATTCTCTATAGTTCATGTTATGACGCGAACGGCGGGCTTTTTGAAACACTCCTGACAGAAGAAGATGCGATTATTAGCGATGAACTCAACCATGCGAGTATTATCGACGGCATTCGACTGTCAAAAACTGCAAGATACCGTTATAAGAATAATGACATGCGTGATTTGGAAGAAAAGCTGAAAGAAGCAGGCAATACAAGGTTTAAAATGATCGCGACAGACGGGGTGTTTTCAATGGATGGCACCCTGGCCAATCTGAAAGGTATTTGTGATCTGGCCGACAAGTATAAAGCGCTGGTGATGGTGGATGACAGCCATGCCGTTGGTTTCATTGGAAAAACAGGGCGCGGCACACCAGAGTTTTATGATGTGGTTGATAGAATCGATATTATCACAGGAACTTTGGGCAAAGCGCTGGGCGGAGCCAGTGGCGGCTATACAAGTGGCCGCGCAGAAATCATCGATTTGCTCAGGCAGCGGTCGCGCCCCTATTTGTTTTCCAATACGCTTGCACCAGCCATCACTGCCACATCATTGAAAGTGCTTGAACTATTGACAGCTTCGACGTCATATCGGGATCAGTTGGAAGAGAACACGCAGTATTTCAGAACAGCGATGACAGACGCAGGATTTTCAATCAAAGAGGGTATTCATCCGATTGTCCCCATAATGCTCGGTGATGCGGAACTGGCTCAAGAAATGGCACGGAGGCTTTTTGAAAAAGGAGTGTATGCCGTCGGCTTCTTTTTCCCTGTCGTACCGAAAGGCAAAGCCCGGATCAGGACACAGGTTTCAGCAGCACACAGCAGGTTGGATTTGGATTTTGCTGTGAATGCCTTTATTGAAGTGAAAAAAGAGATGGGGCTATAGTCTTTTATGCAAGTAAATGAAGCCGCATTTGTTGGCATTGATTTGTTTATTAAGGAGCCTATAGTCTTTTATGTAATCAAACGAAGTGCGTTTGTTATCCATTGAATGACTTCATGATACGAGGTTGTTCATTTTCAGCGTGTCCAGCGATGCTGGATCAAATAATGAGGAACAAAGTGGATACCGGTTAGGACGGAAAGGATGAACAGAACATGGATCAAAGAATAAAACAACTTGCCCTGTTTGTCGTGGATGAATTGCAGGCATTGAATCCATTGATCTGTAAAAAAATATTGGAAGATTAAGAAAATCAGGAGGGACCCGCTATGTCAGGATTATATCAAACATCATTTCGTGGCTATTTGATTGATCACCATTCCCCTGCCCCGCCAGCTGTCACACTGGAGCACCTTGATGTGAACGAATACCGTGCTTTTTTTCGTACAGCCGACATCAATAACCTGATGCTGTATTGCAAGGATCACTGGGGATATTCTTATTATGATACGGCTGTCGGAACACGTCATCCTGGATTGAAGACGGATTGGGTGGCGGCGGTCAGTCAGGTTCTGCGCGAAGAAGGCATTGAATTCAACGCATACTACTGCCTGGAATACGATACGCTCGCACCGCAGTTGCATCCGGAATGGAGCATTCGGGACGCCGGGGGGGAGGCCGTCAGCCTGAAGGGACGCATGGCTAAATGGGGCATGCCGTGCTATGAAACCGGGTATCGTGCCTATGTGCTGGCACAGTTGGCGGAAATCGTGGAAAAATACCACCCGGACAGCCTTTTCCTGGACATTTTCGGAAAATCACTCTGCTACTGTCCGTCTTGCCGTGCAAAATTTCAGGCGCAGTTCGGGTATCCGCTTCCGTCAGAAGTCAAAGAGGGTCAGGACGAATACCATGCGCTGGATTTTGGAGAGGCCGGACGAGATGTCAACCTTTTTCTTGAGAATTGTGCCTCGGACATGCTGGATGACGTGCTGAAGACCGTCAAAGCCATTGACCCGACACTCAAGGTGACTATTAATTTTGCAGCCTTGTACCCGGAGAAAATCCGACGGAAACTGGATTATCAGTTTACAGAGCCGTGGGCGGGAAACTGGCTGTCTGCAGCCTATTCGCGGGATACGGCCAAGGGCGGTTTCCCCCAGCTGGGTCCTGGCGATGTTTCCGAGGTTTACAATTATCGGCATCAGAATATCTACACCCTGGCGGCTTCCCAGATTGCGGCAGCCGGCTGCCGCGTCTTTCTTTACAGTGGCAGTCAACATGTGGATGGCACGCTGGAACATGAAGAGGCGAAGCGCATCGGAAAGGCTTATCAGGAGGTGGCCCGGTTTGAATCCTACCTTTCAAACAGGGAACTTCTTGCGGATATAGCCATTATTCAGAGCGACCTCACCTCAACAGCCAAGGCGGGAAATCGCGTCATCATGAATGCCATTGGACGGTGCAAGCAGTCTGACGCTCATCGCGAGGCAATTCTTGGCGCCATGAAGTGCTGCGATGCCGCCAATATTTCATGGACAGTACTCCCCGAACGGGAAATAACGAAGGGACTGTCCGCATACAAGATGGTTATTCTGGCGGGTCTTTACCACGTTAGCCCGGAATTGGCAGAGGCGCTGCGTGCGTTTGTGCAAGAGGGTGGCACCGTTCTAGCGGATGGAGAATGCGGCCTGTATGAAACGGATGGACAGCTTCGCAAAAATTTTGTGCTTGCGGATATGCTGGGGGTCGATTTTGTACGTCCTCTGAATACGTATGCCGCCGCCGCGTGGGGCGGATACATCAAGCCGGAGGCACATCCGATATGGACGCATACACCGGACACGTTTCCGCCAGTCGGCCCGGTCCAGACCGGTGTCGCCGTAACAACCGCAGAAACCCTGGGTCAATTCGTTTTTCCAACTGTGCCGTTGACCGAAACGACATGGGTTAACTGGTGGTGTCCGCCGCCGGCGACAGCGCCTTCGGAGTTTCCTGCCATACTGGAGAATCGGATGGGAAAAGGACGTGTGCTGTACCTAACTTACGAGTTCTTCCGCGAAAGAAACCAGGTCTTCTATCTTTCGCAGGGGATTTTTGACGGCATCATAGGTCACTTGTTGCCAACCCCTTCTATTTCACTCGTTTCAGACATCCCGGAAACGGTTGGATTCATGGCGTATCGTCGGGGGAATGAACTGATTGTGCACAATCTGTCGCATCTGGCAGAGAAAACGGGGGGCGACGCACCACCGGTCAAAGGTGGAACCCTGCGTCTTTCTGCCTCGCAGTTTGCGGTAGCCGATGCAAGGGTAGTTTTCCCTGAAAGCCAGACATTGCCTGTCCGAAAAGTGGCGGACTGGTTTGAAATTGAATTGCCTATGGTAGAGATTCACCAGTTGGTGGTCATCACCCTGAAAGATTAAGGAGGAGCAAGACATGGCAGGTATTTTTGGCTATAACGGAAAAATTCTACACGTTGATTTATCACGCAAAGAAACACGGGTGGAAACCCCTTCAGACAAAGAATATCGTATTTATGCGGGCGGTGGCCTCCTGGGCACCTGGCTGCTGTTGCGGGACACGGAACCGGGCAATGACGCGTTTGCACCGGAAAATCCGCTCATCTTCATCTCCAGTGTTATTGCCGGCCAGGAGGCTCCGGGGCTTGCCAGGTTCAGCGTAGTTACCAAGTCTCCGCTTTCAGGGGGTGTTGCAGAGACCCGCTGCGAAGGGTCCTTTGGCAGACAGCTGAAAGGATCAGGCTATGATGCCATTGTCCTCCATGGACGGTCTGATTCACCCGTTTCGGTGGTGATTGAAGACGGACAGGTCACATTTCTTGACGCTACCGAACTCTGGGGCTGCGATACAACCGTTGCGACAGACCGCCTTCTCGAACAGTTTGGCGAAGCAGAAACACGTGTTGCGGTTATCGGTCCGGCCGGGGAGAACCTCGTCCGGTTTGCCAGTATTGTGACCGATTATGCGGTGCAGGCAATGCGTATGGGCGTGGGTGCTGTTATGGGATCGAAGAACATGAAAGCGCTTGTGCTGAAGGGATGCAGTTTGCCGCCCGTGTATGACACTGAAGGGGTGGCTGCCATTTCCAGGCGGTTTTTAGAAGACATGCCGAAGAATTCGCTGGCTATGTGGCAGAAAAATGCCCCCGGGTTCTCAGCGTCGGCAGATTTGTCGGATTCTGAAACAGCTTATATCGGGGTGGATAACTACCAGTCAGATTTGAAGATAGAAGGGTCGAACTTTACACGGGCCAATTACCTCAAGTATTACCGGGGTGACATGGAATGCCCGGGATGTCCGAACGATTGTATCAAGCGCATCGACACGGCAGCGGAAACCCGCAAGGCCTCCGGTATCCATCAGGAAGTGACAGGATCCATGGGGCCGAATATCGGGAACCGGAGCCTGGAAATTGTGCTGGAAGCGAATGTGCTCTGTAATCTGCTTGGGATGGAT
>JBBRWP010000057.1:0-14930 GCA_038249175.1 Acetivibrionales bacterium | reverse complement strand
TTTTGTGGACTCCGCCAGAGGCAAAATCGTAGGCGGCAGCGTAGAAGCTGCGGTGCGAGTGGAAGTGGCCGAGCTTGGCAATCGCAGTGAAACACATACAAGTGTTCACCTGGATGGCTTTCATCGACATACCTTGTTTACGAGTTTTGAAGCAAGTGCAAAGGAAATGGAAGATGGCAAAAACGCCATGAGCCGCCTGAAACAAAAGGTACGTCTGTATAGCACAAATGATCAAACGGAGACACAACAGCAGGAACAGCAGAAAATCAGGGAAGAGATAGAAGAACTGAAGGATCGTTTGCGA
This sequence comes from Acetivibrionales bacterium, assembly GCA_038249175.1. Lineage (GTDB taxonomy): Bacteria > Bacillota > Clostridia > DSM-8532 > DSM-8532 > JAEWSN01. The sequence continues at coordinate 14,626 of JBBRWP010000057.1, read as the reverse complement.
GAGGTGGAATACGAGTATAAAGCCCTGGCCGATTATCTGCGAACACCGGGAGAAGGCGCCATTATCGTGAAAAAGCGTTGTTACCCCAATGTGCATATTGCCATTAAAGGCGCCGTACGGGATGTAAAAGAAGAATGCGGCATCTGTCGTTTTATTTTTAGTGACGGAGAACTGGTTTTGGAATAAGAACTTATATGTCATTTCAGTGAAGTTTTGAGGGCAGGTAGATAATTCTACACAGAATCAAAGGCAGCCTTTTGATTAAAAGGCCGTCTTATTGCTGCAGTTGCAAGTTCTCCAGGGTAAAGGTTGGTTGGCTGTATCCTTGTCTAAGCTGCTTATATACTAGCAAATGCGGGGTAAACCTTCTCCTGTAAGGGCATCCAGCGGACGGGAACCGCCAAGTCTAGTTTTGATGGAAACCCTTGCGCTGTAAGGTGCAGTGGCCTTGTTATCTTTCAGATAGCCGATACAAACCGCATTTTTTCCAACATTTGTATTATGTAATGCTGCGAGGGCTGTCTTTTCATCAGCACCGCCTACAAAGAGCAGCATTTTCCCTTCGTTGGCCATGTAGAGTGGGTCGAGTCCTAAAATATCACAAAATGAACGAAGCACAGCACTCGTAGGTATAGCAGTTTCTGCTACTTCGCAAAACACATCGGAAGATGCACAGAGTTCATTCAAAACTGTCGCCAGACCCCCGCGGGTAATGTCCCGCATGGCATGGACGACAATATTTTCTGTACGCATGGCAGATAAGATTTGCGTCAGGAGGCCACAATCACTTTGGATGTTGTTTTGTATGCCCATCCGCTGGCTGAGGATACAGGCATGGTGGTCTCCAAGATGACCGCTGACAATCACCGCATCACCGGGTTTTCCTCCGGAGGGTCGAATATCGACCGTATCAAGTGTGCCAATGCCGGAGGTGTTGATGTAAATACCGCCTTTTCCTTCAATCACCTTCGTGTCAGCACAGGCAATGATCACACCAGCTTCTGATGCAGCCATTTTCATTGAAATGATAATTTTTTCGAGGTCTGCAAGCGGCAGACCCTCTTCAAGAATAAAACCTGCGGATAGCCATCGCGGTGTTGCACCGGTGCAGAGAAGGTCATTGACTGTTCCACAGACCGCCAGCTTGCCAATATCACCACCGGGAAAAAATACAGGGTCCACCACAAAGGAATCCGTTGAAAAAGCCAGCCGTCCGCCACCGGGTAAAAAGGCTGCGTCTCCTTTTTCATTCAGAAGATCATTTCCGATATGCTTTAAAAAAAGTTCTTCAATCAGTTGGGCGCTTTCTGAGCCACCACTGCCGTGGGCCATTGTAATCGTTGCCATATTAATTGCAATTCCTTTCACTTTGTACAGGTAAAAAACTTCTCTGAAAATGCCCTGCATTTTCTGTGCATCACCTGTTTTTTTACTTCAGGTACTTAGAAAATTTCCTGAAAATACTGCGCATTTTTAGTTTAATTAACGATCTTTTCCGGGTTTTTTCGGCGAAAACCGGTACCAAATACCACAGGCGCCTTCACCGGAAACCATACAGGCCCCCTGCGCATGTGCCGGCGTACAAGCTGTCCCAAACAGAGGACAGTCAATGGGGTGTATGTTCCCCAAAATCACATCACGACAACGGCAGAGGGCTGATTCTGACGGTTCATCCCCCAAATTCTGACTGCCTGCGTCATAAGCGGCATAAGTCCTGTTTAAATAAAGGGAAGAGTTTGTTATGGTGCCAATACCTCGCCACAGGGCATCTCCGGGTTCAAAAACCTCGGACATTGCTTTCTGAGCCTTTGCGTTGCCATTTTCCGCAACAACACCGGTATAGAGATTGGTCACATCGGCGCGACCACTGTTTATCTGTTGAAGCAATTGGTAGACGGCTGCTACAATGTGCTCCGGGCTAAAACCGGCAACCGTAAATGGGCGGTGATAGCGCCTGGCAAGATCCAGATACGCATTTTTGCCGATAATGGCGCTGACATGTCCGGGTGCAATGAAACCGTGTATGGGTTTTTCAGTGCCGTCATTTTCTGTTCCGCTTAAAATGGTTTCCAGAGCAGGTAAAATTGTTTTGATGGCGGTCAGGAGCTGTATATTTTTTAGCCCTTTCTCAGCAGCTTGCTGCAAAAGCAGTGCATAAATCGGAACCGTTGTTTCAAAACCGACGGCAGCAAAAACATGCATCGTGTCGGGTTCTTTTTCAGCTGCTGTAAGAACGTCGAAGGGGGAATACACAAAACTGACCTGTGCACCGGACGCCTTTGCCTCAGAGAGGCTTTTTGTACTGCCTTTGATCTTCATCATATCGCCAAAGGAATACAGCTTCACACCCGGGGTCATGGCAAGGGCGATGCAACGGTCGATATAGGCACAGGCCGTCACACAGACCGGACAGCCGGGACCGGACACGAGGGTAATCCGATCGGACAGCAAGCTACGGAGTCCGCCCTGCATAATGGCTACAGTGTGTGTGCCGCAAACCTCCATAATACGGATTTCCGGGCCTTCATAAGTTTTCAGTGCATGCAGCACCTGGTCAATTTGCATCGTTTTTCTCCGGTGCCATAATGGCGTCCAATTCATCAAAGAGGGTAAGCAATTCTTCGGCCTGGCCGCTCTTCATCACCTCAATGGCGCAGCCGGCATGCACCAGTACATAGTCCCCAACCGTCGCTTGAACCAGACCCAACTGAACGCGCACCGTATTGCCATGGAAATCGACATTTGCGATGCTTCCAATAATTTCAGTAATTTTACCAGGTACTGCAACACACATTGTGTACTCCTTTTTAAACCTTTTCAGAACTATATTTGCAGGTTAATTATCCAAGATTTATTTGCATTTTGTTCGTCATGAATTTTTAGGCTTTACGCCTCTGAGCAGTGCGTGTTGTTGTCTCCCTTTTCAGAACTTTTCGATGTTTTTGTAAAAGCAACATAAGCTTGCCCCAAAGCCAAACCACCATCGTTTGGGGGCACTTTTTCGTGGATATAAACGGCAAAGTTATTCTGTTCACAGGCATCCAAAAGCATTTCGAGCAGAACTCGATTTTGAAAAACACCGCCGCTGAATGCGACTGTACTTACGGCTGTTTTTTCACGCAATTTATTCAGTATGTCAAGGACAGTATGACATAAAGTCTCATGAAACCGCAACGCCAGGGCAGGAACAGACAGTCCGCGGGTTTGTGCTGCCATCAGGTCTTGCCAGAGGGGTGCTGCATCCATCATAAGACGTCCGGCGGTATCTTCTGTAACAGGCATGGTCCAAATATCGTTTTGCACTGTACCTGTATTTTGAATTTGAGCAGTGGCAGCAGCATTCTCAAGCAGGATGGCTGCTTCGCCTTCATAATTCGAGCTGAGACACAAGCCCAGAAATGCGGAAACTGCATCAAACAGGCGACCTATACTGCTGGAGAGATTGGTTTGCACTTGCATTTTTAAAGCAGCTTGCACCAAAGCGACGCTTTCCGAAACTACCACTCTTGTGGCGCTCTGAATACTTAATTTCGGAATGGGTAAACCCGCTGCAGTTAAGTGGGCAATTAAAGACTTCCAGCCTTCTTCCATATTGGCATCACCGGACAACAGATGTATCGGCTTCAGATGGGCAACCCGTTCATAACTCCCCCCTGCGCACAGCAAAAATTCGCCGCCCCATACCGTGCCGTCATCACCATAACCTGTACCATCAAAGGAAACACCAATAACAGGCACTGTCAGCTTGTGTTCTGCCATGATGGCGGCAATATGGGCAAAGTGATGTGAAACGCCAATTTGATGGCTTTTGGGCACTGCTTGAAACAGGAGATGGGTGTTCGTCCGATAGCGTGGGTGCTTGTCATAAGCAAGTATATCCGGCGTTGTGGCATGAAAAAGCAATGCCCGTGCAATCGATTTGTTCCATGTTTTCCAGGCGGCATCATCGTCCAGGTCTCCGAGGTATTCTCCCAGGTAGGCCATGCCATCCTGAACCAGGGCATAGGAGGCTTTTTGCTGACCACCCAAGGCCAGAATGGTTTTCGGGATGGGTCCATTGGATATAGACAGTGCTTCAGCTGTTGTTGCAGTTGCAGCTACAGTTGCAGTTGCAGCTACAGTTGCAGTTGGGATATTGGTTGCAGCGTTAAATGACAGGCCAATAGGGGCATAACCACGCGCACGTCGAATCATTTGCGTTTTGTTATGGATGACCCATGCCACGGAATCATCCTGTGGGCACACAATGCGACGTTCGTTAAATAGAACGGCTTGCAGCCCTTTGGTCAGCCATTGGCACATCAGATTGTCCTCAGCAATAATAGGATGCCCTGAAAGGTTGGCACTGGTTGCAACAAGCGGGCCTGTGCTCTCCAGTATCAGATGATGGATAGGTGTGTAAGGCAAAAAAGCACCTATATAACGACTGTTGCCACAAACTCCGCCCGAAAGATTAGGCAGTTGCTGAATCGTTTCGCAAACTCCGCCCGAAAGATCAGGCAGTTGCTGAATCGTTTCGCAAACTCCGTCCGAAAGGTCATACAGTTGCTTAATTGTTTCGCAATCGCCTTCCGAAAGGTCATGCAGTTGCTTAATTGTTTCACAAACTCCATCCGAAAGGTCAGGCAGTTGCTTAATTGTTTCACAATCACCGTCCGAAAGGTCAGGCCTTGGGTTCTTCTTGGCATGAAGCAACACAATGGGATGCGCGGGCGACTGCAAAAGTGCTTCTTCGACCGGGTTTACGTCACAATACAGCTTCAAAATCTGAATATTTGTGAACATGACTGCAAAGGGTTTGGTATCCCTGTTCTTGAGTTGCCGTAAACGTGCTACTGCCACAGCAGAGAAAGGGTTACACAAGAGGTGATAACCGCCAATCCCCTTAAGCGCGACAATACCATTTTGTGTCAGCAGAGTGGCAACTCTTTTTATTTTTTCATCATCTGTTCCTGAAACAAAGGGCAAGATTTCATCCTTAGTACTGGGAAGGAGTTTGCCTTCTATAAATCTACCAGGGTCTTGAATTCTGGATTGTACAGGGGTTGGACCGGTTGATTGCGTGGGTGCGGACTTCTCATCGCTTTTGCATATAATTTTATTATCAGAATTATTCACCGGGGCACCTGCGCGTGGAGCCAATTGTAAAATAAGCTGCGGGCCGCAGTCGTGACATGAAATCGTTTGCGCATGATAGCGGCGGCTGGCTGGATCCGTATATTCAGCCTTGCAGGCCGGGCACATGGGAAAGTCTTTCATGCTGGTGGTATACCGGTCAAATGGCAGTGCTTCCAGGATGCTGTACCTCGGACCACAGGCCGTGCAACTGATGAAGGGATGGCGGTATCGCCGGTTTTCAGGATTGTGCATTTCAGCAAGACATTGGGGACATAAAGCCCTGTCGGCCGGGGGGATAACAAGCCCGCCGCCGGAAGTGGCACTTGGTAAAATGTTGAACACGCCTGGCATGAAGGGTGGCAATACAGCAACATTAAAATATTTTTTAACGGATACACTGACCACTTCCGATGCTTCAGGACCTGCTTTGATGGCAAGAAAAAAAGCATCCATGGCTTCTTGAGTACCTTCTGCCAGTATTTCAACAATACCATGCCGATTTCGAACCCAGCCGGAGATAGCCAGTTTTTGTGCCTGCAGAACGGTGTACGGCCGGAAGCCGACGCCCTGTACCACACCCTGTACTTGTATGAAAAGAGTGTCTGTCGTGTTAAGTAAACTGTTTTGTTCATGGGCTTCGGTCATTTGATTATCCTTTTTGGCGTCATATAATCATTGGCGCATTTCCCTATTGTGATGCCATCCTTACTTGTGTTTATGTTCGTGTTCATGTGTATGGGAATGTCCATCCGTATGGGCAAGGGCGTATTCACTGTTCTGAATATGCTCTTTTGATTTAGAAATGGCGGCAGCAGTTAACCAGCGTGCAACGTCAGCAAAACCTTCCCCGCTGCGACCGGAAACATGAAATACGGGTGCGGTTTTATTGAGTGCACGCAGGCCTTTCATAAAAAAGACTTCATCAAAATCGAGGTAGGGCAGCAAATCTACTTTGTTTAAAAGGATGCAGTTTGCTTTTTCAAATGCCAGTGGGTATTTATAGGGTTTGTCACTGCCTTCTGTTGTTGTGGCAACGAGGAGCTTGATATCTTCGCCTATCATAAACTCAGCCGGACAGACCAGGTTCCCGATATTTTCAATGAATAAAATGCTGTTTTCAGAAAGCGTTACCTTTTCCAAAGCTTTTTTCATGATGGGTGCGTCCAAATGGCAGGCACCTCCGGTATTAATCTGCAAGGTCTGCACACCAAGTTTTCGCAGCGTCAGTGCATCAATATCCGATTCGATATCACCTTCGATGACAATGGGTGTCAATGTGTCAAGGTGTTCAATGATATGAATGAGGCTGCTCGTTTTCCCAGCACCAGGAGCCCCCATAATATTCACGCAAAAAACACCCTGTTCAGTCAGGTCATGGTTAACAAGTCCTGCAATGCGGCCATTTTCGCCTTGAATGTCTTCCATCACTTCAATGCGCAGTGTGCCAGCCTTCTCTTCGTAAATAAGGGGGTGTGTGTGCGGTATGCCATGGGGACCTTTGTGCAGGCGTGCACCGCGATAATATTCATTTATCATGCGATTCTCCTTTTTCAACATCAATGGACGCAATATAGAATTCTTTTCCAATTTCCGTGGGTTCGCCATCCAACCCGCAATCCGGACAGGCAAAAGAAAAAGCTTTGCGGTAAAACAATGTATCGCAGGCCGTACAATGCAGTTTCGGTTTTACAGATGTAATGGACAAGACAGCTCCTTCACAACGGGTGCCCTGCGCGATGATATCAAAATACATCTGTATGGAATCACCGATAAAACCGGATTGGTCGCCAACGACCAGCGAGACAGTGTGAACCCGTGGTGAACCCACTTCAACCGCCCGGGCTTCCGCCATTTTTATAATTTGTTGTGTAATAGGGTATTCGTGCATAATATAAACCTATTCAGTCAGGTTAAATCTGAAAATGCGTCGCATTTTCAGCAAGTTTTGTGCGAATTCAATGAGGACGCATGGGGCATAAATCTGAAAATGCGTTACATTTTCAGTGAATTTTGTGTGAACTTGACGAGGATCTATAGGGTATTAACCTATTCAGTCATTATAAATGTGTCTTTAATAGAGCCGGTTGACGGCTTTGTATACGCTTGTTCCATTGTCAGGCATTTCTTTGGGCAAACTTCCACACAACAACCGCATTGTATGCATTGGAGACGTTCAATTTCCCATAATTTTTTCGGCTTTTCAACTGTGATAGCGCCCGTCGGGCACCTCTTGCTGCAAATGCCGCAAAAAATACATTCGTTGATGTTAATGGCAATATGCCCGCGCGTCCGTGCTTCCCATTTCCTTGGAACAGAAGGGTACATGCGAGTGGCGGGTTTTTGAAACAAACTTTTCATTACTTCGCCGGCAATTTTAAACATGGCCATAAGCTTAGTTGCTCCTTTTTGTAAAATATCTCTCTGTGCAGCCACAAAACTTACTGAAAATGCAACGCACAGTCAGTGGTAAACCACTTTTTTTCTTATAGTCACAAAATTAGCTGAAAATGTTGCGCGTTTTCAGTGGCATCATCACTTTTTCACTTCGCATAGACATAAAACGTTCTGAAAATGCAAGGCATATTCAGTGGTAATATTACTTATTTCTCTTCTCCTAGACAGAAAATTCAATCCCAAAGCTTCATGTTTTCAGTGTATTATCTCTCTGTGCAGCTGATGCAGGGATCAATGGTTAAAATAAGAATAGGAACGTCAGCCAGCTCACAGCCCTGAAGAATCTTCAGGAGGGAAGGGATATTGGCAAAGGTCGGAGTGCGAACACGTACACGGTCTAGAAATTTGCTGCCGTTGCCTCTGACGTAATAAATAACTTCGCCGCGGGGTTGTTCAATGCGAACAAAGTATTCACCGTTTGGGGCACCTTTATATTTTTCTTCAATGGCACCACCCGGTATTTTTTCAGCGGCCCGTTTAATGAGGTCAAAAGATTGCTCGATTTCCCGGATGCGAACAAGAGAACGCGCGTAGGAATCACCGGCAGTCTCCACAATGGGTGTAAAACCGAGTTCTTTGTAGGCGCAGTAATCGAGTTGGCGCATATCTTGTGATACACCGGAAGCCCGCAACATGGGGCCAACCGCGCCAAGTTCCTTGGCATCGGCCAGTGTTAAGATACCGACCTTTACCATACGGTGGCGCACGGATTGGTCTTCGATAAAGACCTCACAAAAGCGACGAAGTTCATCTTGCATCGCAGAGAGCAGGTCCGTGATGTCTGCCAGGGTGTCATCGTCGATATCTTTTCGGACACCGCCAATTTTGCAGACGGAGAAAATGACACGTCCGCCAGTGGTACGTTCAAAAATATCCAGAATTTTTTCACGCAAACGCCACGTGTGCATAAACAAACTTTCAAAGCCGAAGGCATCGGCGGTCAGGCCAAGCCATAAAAGATGGCTGTGAATCCTTGAAAGCTCTGCCCATATGGTGCGCAGGTATTCTGCCCGGCGGGGGACGGAGATGTCCATAATGTTTTCAATGGCCATGCAATAGCCCATGCCATGCATAAAACTGCAGATGCCACAGATGCGTTCTGCCACATAAACATATTCGGTAAAATCCTTTTTCTCAACCAGCTTTTCCAGACCACGGTGGATGAAACCGATCGAAGGAATGGCTTCTACAACCTTTTCATCTTCCATCACAAGGTCCAGATGAATAGGTTCCGGCAACACCGGGTGTTGCGGGCCAAAAGGAATGATTTGACGTTTTCCCATAGGTGGATACTCCTTATAAGATAAGACACTACACTTCTTCGTTTGCTTTGGATTCAACCACTTTTCTGTCAACTGTGGTGGCTTCCGCCACCTTCACAACAGGCGGTTTTGGTACTGGAATGGCTGGTTGTGGCGGAACAAAATCTTTGAACGGCGTCTTTTTTGCCACACGGTATAGTCCGCCATCATAATCGATGGTAATATCAGAAATTTTTACACCAAACAGATCTTTTAATTCATTTTCATAGAGAAAAGCCGGTGAAAAGATACGGCTGATACTCACAATTTCCTCTTCGACACCTAAAATCAGGCGATAGTTGATAAAAGCCAGATCTTTGTCAAAGGTATAATTGAGCTCAAAGCCTTCCAGGACGCGGGTGCATGATATCTGCACCAAACGGTAGTCTTCCCGTTTCATAAGGTAGATGCCATGGATCAGCTCTTCTGGGGTTGTGTCAACCATTTTTTGATTTTCGTACATTTTTGACGGCCCCCTTCACACGCAGTTTTTTTGTTCTTTGCACCATAGCGATGCGTTTTTCTTTCAAAACAGCTAACGATTGGACCACACCATCGATAATGGCTTCCGGACGGGCAGCACACCCCGGTACATAAATATCGACCGGGAGCACTTTATTCACCCCGCCGAGGATATTGTAACAATCGACAAAAATACCACCGGAGGTGGCGCAGATACCTATGGCAACCACCACTTTTGGATGGGGCATCTGGTTGTAAATCTGCCAGACCACTTCTTTATTCTGTTCATTGATAGCACCAGTTATCAGGAAGATATCTGCATGCTTCGGATTGCCGGTATTGATAACGCCAAAACGTTCCAAATCATAGACCGGTGTAAGGCAGGCCAACACTTCAATGTCGCAGCCGTTGCAGCTGGAACCGTCATAGTGAATAATCCATGGGGATTTAGAGAAAAATGGCATAGGCACCTCCCGTGCGAAACCCATAGTCTACCAAGCAGGACGGAAAATACACTAAGGCTTCAACCATTGCAATATCAGTACATTGGCAAAACCCAGTGTTCCGGCGACCACCCAGGAAGAGGAAAGGACAACCTGCCACTTGGCGCGGGCAAAGCTGTTGTCAATCAGTATTTCTAAGAAATAAGTCAGGAGGCAGGCAGCGATACCAATGCCAATGCCCAGTGGGGAGAGAAAGACGAAAAACAAGAAAACAAAGCCCAATAAAAAGAGGTTTTCATACCAGTGGGCAATTTCAATCAGTGCCAGGGTTGAACCAGAGAATTCTGTTGTAATCCCTTTTACAATTTCCTGGTGTGCATGGTGCGACATCGATAAATCAAATGGAGATTTTCGCAGTTTAATCGTTAAGATATAGAGAAAACCGATAAAAATACCCGGCAGGGAGGGCAGCATTATGGTTTCGGATTTGACAATGTCCGAAACAGCAAACGAACCGCTGACAATGTAAAACCCGATGGCTACCAGGAAAACCATGGGCTCATAAGCCATCATTTGCATAAGCTCACGCAGTGCCCCGATGCTGCTGTAAGGAGAGTTGGCAGAATAGGCACCCAGTATAAGAAAAATGTTGGCCAGCGTCAGTGCAAAAATGATGAGCAAGAGATCGCCGCCGGAAAAAAAGAGTGCCCCTGTAAAAATAATACTGATTAAAAAGAAAATGATGTAGAAATTCTGTACACGGTTCACCGCCATGGATTCTTTTTCAAAGAGTTTGAACACATCATAAAAGGGCTGAAGTACGGGTGGTCCGAATCGACCCTGCATCCGGGCGGTGAGTTTGCGATCAATGCCGGACAGGAGTCCGCCAACGATTGGCGCCAGCAGAATATAAGCACATACAATTATCCAGGTTTTCATAGTACGCCTCCCAGCGCCATTAAGAGCACCACACTCAGGATAGCCGCAGTGATAACAATACCGACGGCAGATAGTGTTTTTTCAGACAAAACCTTGTCCATGTACCAGTTCGATAAATACATTTCCTTGCTTTTCCCGAAAGAATCAACAAACGAGCGGTTGTCCCCCCGGTTCACACCCCCCATATAGGAAGTGACGATTTTATCATCTTTGAGTTGAATGAAGATATACATGACAATTGGCATTAAGAGAACCATACCAAGCATTAACAGCATGAGGTGCGTATTGCCGGCCGAAAGAATGGATGGCAGGCTTTGTCCGTAAATGTTCTCAAAATAAGGTTCGATAATCTGGTTGGAGATGACAGGGAAAATGAAACACAAGCCAATGGTTAAAATAGCGAGTGCGCCAAGTGCGAACCATTCATCCCTTTTGATATCGTTCTTTAAACGTTCACTGCGACCCAAAACAGCCACAATTTTACCAAGCCACTTTGTCCAGTAAAACAAGGTGGCGGCACTTCCAAACACAAGAGCCATCAGGACGACGATGTTATTGGAATCGATAAACGCTCGCAACGCTGCCCATTTGGATATGAGCATGCCAAAGGGTGCGAGGAACATGCCGGCGATTCCGATGGTCAGGAAGACCGCCATTTCCGGCAATTTCATGATAAGTCCGTGCATGTCTTCGATGCTGCGGCTGCCCAGGTTGTGTTCGATGGTTCCGACGGAAAGGAAGAGCAGGGATTTTGAAACCGCATGGAAAATGATGAGGAGCATGCCTGCCCAAACCGCTTCATAGGTGCCGATACCGCCACAGGCGACAATCAGTCCGAGGTTGGCAATGGTGGACCAGGCGAGCAGTTTTTTAGCATCCATCTGTGAAATGGCTGCAAGTGACGCAATGAGAAATGTGATGCCACCAACCAAAGCCACCATCAATCCAGAAATCTGGCCGGATAAAACCGGTGCCAAACGAATAATGATGAAAACACCAGCTTTGACCATGGTTGAGGAGTGCAAGAGGGCGGAAGAGGGTGTTGGTGCCACCATAGCGCCCAGCAACCAGTTAGAAAAGGGTAGCTGTGCAGCCTTGGCAATACCGGCAAAAGCAAGCAGTGCGGCAGGGACAACAACAGAAGTCCCGTTAATGCCCAGCTTCAACAGCGATGTCATTTCAACCGTGTTGAAGTTCATCCCGATATAAAGGATGGCAAGAACAAAACCAATGCTGCCGATTAAGTTCATCACCAGGGCCGTAAACGAATTATCAATGGCTTCCTTGGTTCGGGTGTATCCGATTAACAGGAAGGAGCACAGGGTGGTTACTTCCCAGAAGAAGTACATCCATGTCAGGTTATTGGAGATGACAATGCCGAACATGGCCGATAAAAAAATAAACAGAATGGCCAGGAAAAAAGACGTTCTGTCTTTGGTCTCTTGATGGTGGTAGTGATAATCCTTCATATAAGAAACGGTGTAGATGGTAATGAGGCCGCCGACGATGCCAATAATCAGGACAAGAATAACAGAAAGACGGTCCACGAAAATATCATTGCCAACCGTCATTTTTTCTCCGTGCGTTAGCTCAAACCATGCCAGGAGCGGTACCTGTAGCAGGGTTAAGACGGGTGCCAGGTATTTTTTATGCTTCAAACCCAGTACAATGATAATTAAAGCCATGCCGGCGTCCAGAGAAAGGACAAACCAGGACAGCCATTCTGATTCGATGTGAAACACCAGGCCGTTGTTGAGTGTCATGACCGCAAAAAGGATGGATGCGGCTGCGATGAAAAGTGCAGCGATGCGGGTGATGATTCCGCGGACAGTGGCATTTCGAATCACATAAACGAGTCCGCCAACGAGAAGGGGAAAGAACAGGAGAAAAAGAACAACACTCACCGGATCACCTCATTTTCATTTTGTTGTGGTGTCGCGCACACAAAAAACCTAGGATTTATCTACCGTATTGTACAGAGCTTCCGCTGCACCGTTGCCCCGTTGCAACGATCCGTTTTTATATGTAGTCGCCAAATGTACTGTTTTCATGGCTTATGTGAATGATAAAGTACAGATGTGCTTTGTCAAAACGCTTCTATATTATAGAATGTTTATTGTGTACATGCAAGTTCATGAATGTTGTCTCACATGAATGCTTATCGGATTGTCTCATGAATGCTTATCGGATTGTCTCATGAATACTTATAAGATTGTCCTGAGCCGGTTCGGGTCTTTGAAAGAAATTGCCGGAACTGCAAGGCTGTGATATTGTTGTTGTGATGTTCGCAGGATCTGCTATTTTTCTGCAAAGGTTATGGGTTTTGCGTATCAAAGGAGAAACGATGAAAGAACATATTTATACCATCCCTGTGACAGAAGCGTTTGAACAGGGCTGTGAATGCCCGCTTTGTTTCTGCCAGAAGCGTTTGGAATTAGAAGCCCTGGAATATGAGCTGGGGGCTGCTATGATGGAACCGGACCATCGTGTTTTAACCAATCAGAACGGGTTTTGTACAAGGCATTATGAAAAACTGTACAACCTGCAAAAAAACCGTTTGCCCTTTGGTCTTGTGCTGGATACGCACATGGCGGAACAGGCAGGCAAAATTGCCGCATTGTACCGGGGGGCGGGCGATGATATTTTGGAAGAAAGCGGGAGAACACTCCTGGCGGGCGTTAAGGATAAGTTCAGTAGGAAAAAAAGTGCAACTGACCGGTTTTCGCAAGAACTTTTGACCCAATTAGATAAGGTGCTGACACAATGTGTTGTTTGTGAGCGCGTACAAAGAACTGTAAAACAATATGCGGATACAATCATTTACTTGTTCTTCCGTGAACCGGACTTTAGGGAGCACTTTGATACGAGTAAGGGCTTTTGTCTGCCGCATTTCAAACTGTTGCTGGAAATTGGTGAAGAAACGTTGCCGGTTCAAAAAAAAGCCATGTTTATCAGATCTTTGCTGCCGTTGGAGTTAGAACACCTGGAACGGGTTGGAGAAGACGTTCACTGGTTCACCCAGATGTTTGATCACAAAAACCGTGAGGCCGATTGGAAAGATTCCAAAGACGCCCTGTCTCGGGCTGTTGAAAAATTGGGTGGTAAAATGGACCTTGTTTAGCTGTTTGCTGAAACTCCGGTTTGCTGCAACCATCAGGGAAACATGAATTTATGCGACAAGCTCTGCAACGTGAGTTTGAATAAGTCATTTTTATGATCTTTTATTTATGCTGACTTACAACAAGTCTGAATCCTTAAAAATGATGCTAGACTTGACGTAAATATCGAAGTCACGCTGTAATGTTAATAACAATAGTATAACGGGAGGAAAAATGGGAAGATACGATTATGAAGGACTAAAAAGCGTCATTGCCAAATTGCGGGCACCGGATGGCTGTCCATGGGATAGGGAACAGACGCATGAATCGTTGAAACGCTACCTGATTGAAGAAACATATGAGGTGCTCGAGGCGATTGACAGCCAGGATCCTGGGAAAATTTGTGATGAACTCGGGGATGTCTTGCTGCAGGTTGTGTTGCATGCACAGATTGCAAAAGAAAACGGTCAGTTTGATCTGGATGATGTGGTCAATGGGGTAGCCAGTAAAATGGTATCCAGGCACCGCCATGTTTTTGGGGATGCCCGGGCGGAGACAGCGGATGACGTGGTGCAGTTGTGGGAGGATATCAAGAAAGTAGAAAAGGGTCATTTTAGCGCTACCCAGACATTAAAAGATGTACCCCCGCACCTGCCGGCGCTTATGCGCAGTTATAAAGTACAGAGCAAGGCAGCCAAGGTTGGCTTTGATTGGCCCGATATACAAGGCGCCTGGGATAAAGTGGATGAGGAAATCATAGAACTGGAAGAAGCTGTCCAGGGCCAAAGTGCGAAAAGAATTGAAGAAGAAG
>JBBRWP010000056.1:0-15269 GCA_038249175.1 Acetivibrionales bacterium | reverse complement strand
ATGGCTTGGACAAATTCTTCAAGCTGAATATTGAAGCAAATCACGCTTCCCTTGCACAACATACTTTCCAGCATGACTTGACGGTTTCCAGAATCAACGGTATGTTGGGTAGCGTTGATGCCAATCAGGGTGATGCAAATCTTGGCTGGGATACCGATCAATTCCCGACCAACCTCTACGATACCACCATGGCCATGTACGAAATCCTTTTGGCTGGCGGTCTTGGTAAGGGCGGCTTGAACTTTGACGCCAAAGTGCGCCGTGGTTCTTTCCAGGCGGACGACTTATTCCTAGGGCACATTGCCGGTATGGATACCTTTGCCCGTGGCCTGAAAGTGGCCATGGCGCTACGTGCAGACAAGGCGCTGACCAAGTTCGTGGATGAACGTTATGCCAGCTGGTATTCCGGTATTGGTTCTGACATCACGCAAGGGAAGGTCGGCTTTAAAGAATTGGAAGCTTATACCCTGAAAAATGGCGAACCATCCGTTCGTTCTGGCCGTCAGGAAATGCTTGAAGGCATCCTGAACAAGTATATCATTGAAACCTGATTCTGAAAGACAGAGGAGAAATAACGTCTAAAAAAAGAGGCGATTCATAAAACATGGGTCGCCTCTTTTTTGTATAAATCGTTCACAGTATCCGAAAATAAACTGATTTGATGCCAAAAGTGCGACTCTATGGGGCTGGCATCAAATCAATGGACATCACGTCCCAGAATGTGCAGAACTTCGGCAATGTAAAGTGTGTGAAAGTCATTCTCGGGATAAAAGCGGTTTACAAAGCGCTTGTCGATAAAGCATTCCGCCTCGTATTTTTGAGCATACAGTGTTTTGCACAAAATAGCGGTTTGCGCTTCAGCAAAATAAGGAACACCTTCGACATGCTGCACATTAAACTTTGCTTTAGCTATCTTGTCTTCGTCACGGCCGGAAGCAGTTCCAAAATAATTCAGTTCTGACCGATAAGTCTCAGAAAAAAAAAGAAAGTGAAAAATGTCCGGATTGATCAATCAACGGTTTTGTGAAACGTTGCGGTCTTATGACGATATAGGCAACATCCTTGTTCCACATGTGACCCAGGCCTCCCCAGGAAGCGGTTAAAGCATTTGTTATCCCACCATTTTCAGCAGCAACCAACATCCATTGTTGTCCGATGGTGTAAAACGGACTGACAATAAAATCCTTGCTTGAGATTTCATGAAATTCTGTCATTGCAATGTCCTCCAAAATACAAGATAATGAATGCGTTCGTATTGATTGTGATTCAACTTAAGTACTTTGAATTGTATCATATTTTTTATGTACGTATGATGAGGTAAAGGAGAACAATAAATGTCGGATTATGGGAATGATGTGAATAATCGTTCTTTCATCACTTATCGAAGGGTTGAAAAAGACGATATTCCGCAAATCAAAGCACTTTACAATGAATATGTTCAGACCAGTACAGCAACGTTTCACTATGAACCGCGCACCGAAATAGAAATGGCCGTGATGCTTCTTTCGGAGGATGCGGAGTACCTGACAGAGTCGTGGATTGTTTTTTATAAAAATGAAATGGCTGGTTATGCTTATTTCACACCGTATAAAAAAAGAGAAGCCTACAAATGCTCGGCCGAAGCGACTTTATACTTGAAGCCGGAAATGACAGGTAAGGGCATTGGCAAAACGTTGCTGGCCATGATGGAAAAACGTGCCAAGGAAGCCGGTATCCATACTTTAATGGCAGTGATATGCGGTGAGAACACGGCAAGTATTGCCCTGTTTGAGAAAAGTGGCTATGAAAAATGTGCACACCTCAAAGAAGTGGGGCGCAAATTCGATCGTTTGCTGGATGTTGTGATGTATCAGAAAATGCTGTAGTATTACAGCCCCTACAATTGAAGAAAGACTGCAGTCAAATTTATACCCTATGCACCCTTTTCAAGTTTGCACAAAACTTGCTGAAAATGCTATGCATTTTCAGATTTATAGACATTCCTTTCGCTTCGCTCAGGCACAAAAAGTGATGAAATTTTGCCATTTTCAGATTTATACCCCCAAGCGTCCTCATCGCGTTCGCACAAAACTTGTTGAAAATACTGCCTGCAGGCTTTTTTATGATTGAACTATCATGCACGTAGCTTATATAGCGGACTGAACAAGGTTAAGGGTTTTACATTTTTCTAAAAAGCCCGATAATTTTCCCAAGAATGGTCACACCGTTTGTATAGAGGATTGGATCATAGGCGGGATTCTCTGGTTGCAGGCGGATATGGTTCTTTTCTTTATAAAACGTTTTCACAGTGGCTTCATCTTCAATGAGGGCTGCAACGATATCACCGTTATTGGCTGTAGACTGCTGCTTCACCATGATGAAGTCGCCATCAAAAATACCGGCGTTGATCATGCTATCGCCTTTGACACGTAACATAAAGACGGTTGCGTTTTCCAAGTAACTGACTGGCACTGGGAAAGTATCTTCGATATTCTCTACAGCGAGTATGGGTTGACCGGCAGTAATTCTTCCGAGAACAGGGATATTCTCGATTTCCTGTTTTGCCAGATAACCCTCAATATCACGGCTTCCTTCCATCAATCGCAAAGCGCGGGGCTTGGTTTCATCAATCTGAATCTGTCCTTCTTCTTCCAGCCACCGGAGGTAGGCGTGGACAGAGGACGTAGACTTAAAACCGACTGCCTGGCAAATCTCACGCACTGACGGTGGATATCCTTTTTGCATAATGAAGTGATTCATAAAATCAAGAATTTTCTGTTGTTTTTCCAAATCGCGGTGTCGCATTTTTTTTCCTCCATTGATCAATACTGCTGGTGCATTCGCCGGCCACAATGCGGGGAAATGCTCTTTATACCTGGATTGAAGAATAGCACGCCGCGCGCTTCTGTTTCATAGATAGTTAAGAGACAGCCCTTACCCTTGCTGGTGTTGATATCATTATAAAATATGGAAAAAGAAAAGTCAAACAAATGTTCGAAAAAGAAAGAGCAACTTTTCATTATAACCATCTGGTTTTCATGAGCTTTGAAATGATTGCATCAGAGCTGTACAAAAAGAGGATACGCACACTCGATTCTACCGAGCGGTGCGAATCCTTTGCGCCAGATTTACTGCATTTACCAAAGCGTCGTTCATATGATTTTCAATTTTTTTCTTCGTCTCTATGTGAACAATTTTGCCAACTATGAAAAGGTTTATGGTAGTCTCGGTGGGGTCATCGCACTGCTGATATGGCTGAATATCAGCAGTTTGATTATCCTTTTGGAGGGTGAAATCAATGCGAGTAACAGTTTCTACAAGAATAAAGAAAAGAATCAAAAATATGAGGATTTTCGTTAAGGTGGAAAAGCTTAATATGAGACGTTAGAAGACATTACAATGATCAAATAAACCGTTTTGACTTCATTGCATCTTTTTTCTTCCAAATCACAACCCGATATGATTGTTTGTTTGGAAGAATGGTAATAATGTACTATACGGGGATTGAGGTCTGATGAACACATTGGAAAAGACTGAAAATGGTCAGATCTGAAACAATTGGTTATGATGAACAATCCCTTGAATGAAAGGCGGTGTTATTTTGAAAAACAAACTTTTGGGAAATACCGGAATATCCGTAACGCAGCTTGGCTATGGTGCTATGGAGATTCGTGGCTCACGTGTATGGAATGGACGTCCAATCACGGACATGGAAGCGGAGATTATTCTAAATGCCGTATTGGATGCGGGAATCAATTTCATTGACACATCCAATGATTATGGCAGAAGTGAAGTATTGATTGGAAAATATCTGATGAAAAGACGAAGCGAATTTACTCTGGCAACAAAGTGCGGATGTTTCTGGACCGATCGGGGAGATCATGATGAGATTACCCATGTCTGGACACGGGAAAATCTCCTTGCCAATATCGAAACCAGTCTGAATAGACTTCAGACCGATTATGTTGATCTATTACAGCTGCATAATGCGCCAGTGGAAGATACGGATAGAGCCGAACTGGTATCCGTTCTCGAGGAAATCCGGCAAACTGGTAAAATTAGATTCTTTGGCGTTTCCTCAACCTTTCCACATATCAAAACCTATATCGACCGAAAGGTCTTCCAGACATTCCAGATTCCTTATTCCGCCATGGATCGGGCACATGAGAAAGCCATCACGCTGGCAGCACAATCCGGTGCGGGAACCATCATCCGCGGTGGTGTCGGACAAGGGGAGCCGGGTAAAGGGCGCGGAGACGAATCACGCTGGGCATTATGGGACAAAGCAAATCTGAATGATTTACTTGAAATCGGAGAAAGCCCAACGGCATTCATTTTAAGATTTACCCTAAGCCATCCCGACATCTCCACCATTATTGTGGGAACAGGGAGTCTGAAGCATCTAAAAGAAAATCTGGTCATGGCTGAAAAAGGGCCACTTTCCCCTGATGTTTACGAAGAAGCTAAAAAACGTCTCACACTGGCAGGAGAAGTGCCGGCAGACTTGTAATTTTGAAGAGCATGCTCTTGTGTCCTCATCGCTTTGGCATAAGCATGCCGATTGACTGTGTTTTCAATGGAGATGACAACATAATTTCCTGTACCGTGCACCAGGAGAGTGTGTCTAGTTTGTTTTATTCTTGATGGGTAGACTTTGCGTCGGGTATTGGATATGGCAGAAAAATTGACCTAATTGGCTTCACTGAACGCATTGATGTCTTCCAGCGATTGGCCTTTCGTTTCTCTGCCGAATAGTCCAACCACCAAAGCGGCAACGGTAAATACGGCAGTCAGCAGCCCAAACACATATGTGAAACCAATCGCTTCACCATAAGTCCTGTAAAGGACGGGAACAATGAAGGGAGCGGTAAATGCACCGATGCGCCCGAATGCGGCTGCCCATCCGGCGCCTGTGGCCCGAGCCTCTGTTGGATAGACTTCCGGGGTGTACGCATATACGCAGCCCCATGCGCCGAGACTGAAGAAATACAACATACAACCGAAGACTAATACTTCTGCTGTGCTGCCCGCGTGCCCAAACAGCCAGGCTGCCAGGGCAGTTCCTGCGAAGTAGGTGGCTAGAACGGGCTTTCTTCCGATTTTTTCTACCAACCAGGCTGCACTGGCATATCCGGGCAGTTGGGCCAGACTCATGATCAGTGTGAATTCAAAACTCTTCACGAGTGCAAAGCCCTTTCCGACCAGCAGGGAAGGGGTCCATAAAACGAAACCGTAGTACCCGAAATTCAAACCGAACCAGATCACCCACAATACAATGGTACTTCTCAGATAGGGCGAGGACCAAAGTGTAAGGAAAGTGATACGGGTTTTTGAGGGTCCGCTTTTGAGCGAATTGACAACGGAACCCGGTTTATATGGAATGCCTGCCTGTTTTTCCATAATACCAACCAATGCATCGGCTTCGGCATGCTTTCCTGTATTCTCAAGATATCGCGGTGACTCCGGTACGGCCATGCGCAGGACAGCGGCAAACAGTGCAGGGATGGCACCAATCCAAAATGCAATCCGCCATCCATAGGCAGGAATGAGCAGATAGGCAACCAGGGCTGCTGCAATCCAACCCCATGCCCAGAAGCTCTCCAGGATGATCACATTTCGACCCCGGTGTTTTGTGGGGGAAAATTCGCTGACAAGTGTTGACGCTGCCGGCAGTTCGCCGCCCAGTCCAAATCCGGTGAGAAATCGCAGAATCAACAACATTGGGAAATTAACAGCAAAGCCCGATAGACCACTTGCAATACCGTAGATGACAAGGGTAACCATGACAACGTTTCGACGCCCCCATTTATCTGCTGCCATGCCTGAAAGTGCGGCGCCAAGCCCCATTCCCAATAGACCCATGCCGCCAAGCAGTCCAAGCTGATCTGTTGTAAGCGCCCATTCCTTTCCAATGGCAGCCATGACGCCGGATACCATTCCCTGATCCATGGCATCAAACAACCATCCAATACCGGTCAGGAGCATCACTTTTTTTAAAAGTGGTGTTGTGGGTAGTCGATCAATGCGACTAGATATATTTAACATATTCATATCCTCCTATCGGATTGAAAATGATGTTAATTTTAAGTTACTATAAGTTTACCACACGATAAATGCAAATGAACAACTAATAAGAGCCATTTCAACATAAATACATTGTCGACACAGCTGCCTCGGCGGGTTACAATTATAATGTTTGAATAACAAACTGGAGGAGTTCACCATGGACAAAAAAATCGGTTATGTAATTACGGCAGGCCACCTTGATATTGAATGGTATCAGCCATTACGGTCCTTCCGTTTTTGGACAATGGACATCATGGAGGACTTGAAGAAGATTTCAAAAGAGCGGCCTGACTTCAAATCCTATCTGCTGGATGGGCAGGTGTTCCCGTTGGAAGAGCATCTGAAGGTTGTGCCCGAAGATGAAGCGGCGCTCAGGGAACTCATTAAAAGCGGATTGCTCGTCATCGGCCCTTTTTATACACAGTTTGATGAGTGGCTTCCCAGCGCGGAATCCATCATTCGCAACTGTCTGGTTGGCCGGAAGAAAAGCGAGAAGTTCGGCAGCGTGATGAAAGCAGGATATCTTCCTGATAATTTCGGCCACCCCTTGCAGCTGCCGCAAATTTTAAACGGATTCGGCATCGACAGCCTGATGTTCATGCGCGGGATGCCGGAGATAGAAGGCGGCCATCCCGATGAGTTCATTTACAGAGGGATCGACGGTTCTGAAGTGCTTGCGAGTCATTTCAGGGAAGGTTATGGTGGTGCCTTCAATCTTTTTGAGAAGAAAGTCGACCCAATTCAGCCGCGTACGGTTCCCTACTACGAGGATTATCTGTCCTATGAATGGCATAGAGAACTGGCCTGGCACGAAAATCCATCCGCAATCGCGGCGAACCTGATTGAAAATGTGCACAATATCCTGCACCGTTATCCTTCCGGAATCGTTCCTTTGATATCCGGCTTTGACCACCTGCCCCCGCAATACAACATCGGGGAATGTGTAAAGCTGGCAAATGAGATGCAGGATGAAATTGATTTCGTCATGGGAAACCCTGAAGAATATGCCAGTGCGGTGCGCAAGCGCCTCAACGACCCTGCCGTATACAGCATGGAGCTGATCGGATCAAAATACCAGTATGTGCTGCTTGGTGCGCTTTCCACCAGAACCTACCTCAAACGCCAGAACTTCGCGGCGGAAACGTTGATGGAACGTTACGCTGAACCACTGGCTGTCATCGCTTCTCTTTATGGCTACACTGCCAACCGGCTCCTTTTCGACGAAGCATGGACGAATCTTTTGGTCAACAGTGCCCATGACAGTATCCATGGTTCCAGTGTGGATGAAGTGCATGTGGAGATGGAGGCAAGGTTTGCAGCTGTGAGGCAGATAGCCGCAGGTCTCATTCATTCCTCGATGAAGCACATAGCGAATCAGCTCACCCCGTGGTGGACACAGGCTAACAAGGCCTTTATCTCCTATTGCCCGGCGGGAGCTGCGCATGTGCAGCCCTGTGAGTTTTGGGTGCCGATAGGATCGGAGCAGAAGTCGGTCGTTATAATGGACAGAGATGGCAGGCGGCTGCCTACACAGCTACTTGAACGAGAGCCGGTTGCCGTCAACTCGAAAGGCTTACCCAGAAATGACCTTTTCCCAATGGCGACCTTTCGCAAAGTGCTTTTCCTAGACCAGTTTGAGCAGGGAAATATTCACAGCTATGAATGCAAGCCGAGTGACGAAACTGCGCAATGTCAATATCCAGCGAGCGATACCGCCATTGAAAATGAATTCTTGCGCGTCGAGACACAAGGAGCGCTCATTAGCATCCTGGACAAGCGCAGCGGAAGATGGTCTTATAACCTGAATCTGCTGGAAGAGGATGCAGATGCGGGCGATGCATGGGATTATTCACCGACGTGGGCAAAAAGCGAGCTGGTTCGTTCCACACAATTCAGCTTCAGCAGTGAACTTGTGGAGAACGGAGCCGTACGGTCAGTAATCAACATGAAGGGAACAATGAGCGTGCCCGGCCACCTGGAAGGAGACGCCCGTTCAGCGCATAGGACAGACATCGAAGTGGACTATGAAATCATCCTGTATGCGGGAACACCCCGCGCGGATATTAAGCTGAAACTCAACAATACAGCCAAAGACCACAGGGTTCGCCTGTGCGTGCCAATGGGTCTTAAGACCGCCGTCATCAAGTCGCAGGGACATCTGGCCATTCTGGAGCGTCCCATTGCACGGCAAAAAGAGATTGAGCCCTGGCAGCAGCCACCCACCCAACTGTTGCCGTTCCGTGAGTGGATTGCGGCGGATGACGGTAAACTGGGTCTGGCCATCGCTTTCAAGGGTGTATACGATTATGAAGCGGTCACAAACCCGCTGAACAATGAGCCTGAGGTCGGATTCACCCTGTTCAGGAGTATCGGTATAATGGCCCGAGCCAATACCGCACAGCGCGACGGCCAAGCTTCCTGGGCCCATCTGACGCCCGGCGCGCAGTGTCTGGGTGAGCAGGTCATTGAGTGGAGCTACATCCCCTACCAGGCTGATGCAACCGACAAAGCCCCCTTCCTGACCACCGCACAAAGCTTCCTGTACCCTGTTACAGCGCATGTCATCCGGTCAGAGCGCTCCGCCGAGGGCTTGTTGGAAACGATTCCGGTTCCTGTGTGGTGGGAAGAAGGCAATATCTGCTACTCCGCCTTCAAGCGAAGTTACGATCGCCAGGGTTATATCCTGCGACTCTATGAGAATCAAGGCAAGGCAGTTACGGCCATCTTGGAGATTAACGGCTTTTCAAAGGCATTCCTGGTGAACATGAATGAAGAGATTGAGAGCGAACTGACAGTAGACAAAAATCGGCTCAATGTGGACTTTGCCGCCTACAAGTGCGTGACTTTGTTCCTCGTGATCTGATGAAATCTCTTTTCTCCATTTATTGGAGTGTAATCCAAAACACCATAAGATTCTCAAAAACATTAACTTTCCAAACAAAAGTATAAGATGGCATCAGGCATAATGATATCATCAATCATTGGTCATGCTGGCTATCTGAAACATTTAGCTCAATCTCTTCAGTTAATCGGTAATCAGTGAAATCCTTGCTATGGACATTAAGCGTTCCATTGTCATCCCGCACACTCCACCCACCAACGCCTTGGTGGGTGGAGTGTGCGGGATGATCTCCACCAGCCATCTGGTGCAATTCACCGCCGACACCTATTAGTGAGTCTTCATGGGAACCAGCATCATTTTCTGTTTTAATTTTTTCAGAATTACTTGACATTTTTCTTTTGATCATAATCAACCTCCCTCATCATAATGAGTACTTCCTTAAAAAGTAAATGCCTGATGGTAAACTTTTAAAAGTTACAACGTTCCAGGCAAAATATCGACGAGAATGAAGAAAAAGCTATTGACATTTTACATTGACAGTCTTATAATGTCTTTATCACCCAACCTATATATTCATCTTTTAAGTGGCGTAATTATTGAAATACTGCATTAATGGGATAATGTAAGACTATATTATGGAAGGAGGATTAGCCATTATTTAATGACATTCAGCAACGGTCGGAGTATGTTGTATTGATCACCCATCGATACTTTCATCCGAAAAAAGCAAAACTGATGAAAATCAGCTACGCAAAACTACAGGGCCTTTGATATGGCAGCCAGTTACCAAATGGGAGTTAATTGAATCTTTGGAGGGGAAAATATGAATAAAAATGTAATCCGTAAGTTGTCTTCAACCTTAGCCGTCCTTTTTATCGTGCCGATTCTGCTTTCCTCAATGTCATTTGCAGCAGACGACAGTAAAATTTACAAAGAAATGGCTAAAACTGATAATTTTGTTATGACTGAAATCTTACAAACAATTTCAAAAGTGAACACACTCATAGCAAAAGAGAATCAGCCATCGACCGATTTACAAGAAAAAATTGAAAAAATCGTTGCAAATCTTCAAGAAAAGGCATTGGATGAGGTAAATAAACTGATTATAAAAGCAGCAAAAGTAGATATTGTCATTGTCAACGAGTATATTGATGTCGAAATTGGTGGGAAAATATACCAGGTAGATCCTTTTAGAGTTTTGAGATAACATCTACAACATCGTGAAAAATCATGTATAATAAAAGCAGTTGGCCAGAGATGCCATCTGTTTTTTTTTGAGGGTTTTATGGATGGACTGCACATTATTAAAGAGGACGACAACTTAAACAAAACAACAGATTACAAAACATCCACCAGTTTGCTTGCAAGTGGTGACAAAGTTGACGTTATGCTAATTGACGTGTTACCAGGAGTACCCGCCTGCATCGATCCCGGTGAGGATGAAAGTCTCATGGAGTTTTTCTATGTCATCGAAGGCATGGCCATTCTGCATGCAGCTGATGAAAACATTGCGATTTACAAAGGTGACAGTTTCTATACGGACCATTTAACAGAGAGTATTCTTGTTCAATCAGATCAAGGTGTTAAACTTTTATACGTCTCTTCCCAGCCAATTTTTAAAATGCTGTCTGAATATAATAAGGATTTGGAGGCGCTGCTGCGTGCATCCGAAAAGAAAGATTTTTATACCCACAACCATGCAGAACGAGTTCAAACATATTCCATCAAAATCTGTGAAAAGTTGAAGATGTCAAAGCATATCATCTACACTCTATCCGTTTCTTCACTTTTTCACGATATTGGAAAATGCGTTATCCCTGACGAGATACTGAACAAGCCAGGAAAGTTGACAGATAATGAGTATAACGTCATCAAGACGCATCCGACAGAAAGCAGCAGGCTATTAAAAGGTAGATTTGATGATGTCATTTTTAAAATCGTCCAACAACATCATGAGAGACTTGATGGTTCAGGATATCCTTGTGGACTTAAAGGCGATGAAATTATATTTGAAGCGCTCATTATAGCTGTTGCAGATACGTATGACGCCATTACTTCTGACAGGGCTTACCGAAAAGGCATGTCATCTGACATTGCTATGGCTGAACTATGGCGGTTCACACCAGCTCATTATGATGCGGTTGTGGTTCAAGCACTACAAGATGTTTTGATAGATGAAGGTCTATTGAACCTTTGAAATGTAGCTGATGAAGTGTTTCATAGCTGACATCCAAACAGCAAGAATATTTAGCTCTAGTGTGCGTATAAACCTTATTCATGTAATCTACTGAGTATGTTGTAAGCAGAAGCCAACTTTTGTTACCAAAAATTCATCATTAAGAAGGGATCTAGGTTGTATAACCTAGATCCCTTCAATGCGTAAATGAATTAAAGTGACTACCATTTATAGTCTTTCATCTCTGTTTCAGTTTCTTCTTGACTCCATCCATATTTTTCTTGAAGTTTGCCCGCTAATTTTTTAGCATCGCCCTTAATAACATCGAGGTCATCATTCGTTAACTTACCCCATTTTTTTTGAATGTCACCTTTTGCCTGTTCCCATTTTCCTTCAACAATATCTTTATTCATAATAATTTCTCCTTATAATATCTGTCCCTATTGATGCTTTCATTTTCAGAAAAGTTTTTATAAACCAGATCTCTATTATCTCTATCATCCACAAGCACCAAGATGTTTCCATCGTTCAGGTTTTGCTCATATTCTTTAGCATCTGATTCATTTATGCCCAAATCAATTAAAGCGCCTGAAATACCACCAACTGCGCCACCCGCTACTAAACCGGTAATGGTCGCTGCTATTGGTCCCGCTGCTAAAAATGGCCCTACGCCGGGTATTGCAAGTACACCGAATTCAAGCAATAAGGCTCCTATACCACCTAGCACGCCTCCTGCGACAGCGCCAGTTACTGCGCCTGCGTGCTCATGCTTAACCTTCACATCTGTTACTTCTTCTATTCTATCCAACTGATCATTCTGTTTTGCAATGACTGAAATATCATTGCTCTCATATCCGTCTCTTTTCAGTCCTTCAATCGCTTGAATTGCTGAAGCTTCCGTTTTAAATACCCCGACTACTTTCTTATCCATAACTTTACTCCTTTCAAAAAAATGTTTAATGATAATGTGTTGATAGTCGTTACTCAAGAGTCTATAGTCCCTAAATACTCAACCAATTGTCGATAGCTAAATGCAATGTACCTCCTCCAAGTTTATATTACCCTGCTAAATTCAGATGTAACATTTTTTTGCAAACTCATTTTTCAGTTTCCTATTGGCAGCCAAATTTATGGTGACACCTCAGATTGTTCTTAAGTGCTGAAACGGGATGTTTTCACACATTTATTGCTGTTTTTTATTCAATGAAGAGTTGTTGTTTGAGCGCCCCGGTCAGCCAGTTGAATTGGCTGAAGCCTATGTGTTTCTTGCTTGGGATTATGCGTCAAGTTATATCACCGGTCAAACCATACACATTAATGGAGGCCATTTTCGACATACGTGAAAATATAAAAGAGGCGTGGAAGTTGTTTTGAAACAGTCCACGCCTCTTTTTTTGTCTCTGAGAATTGACCCTTCATGACAGCGATTGCTTTATTTATTTTGTGAAGCATGCAATATATGGTGTGCATGGCTTAAAGTTACGGATGGCTTAGTTGAGGCTAAGAATGTGAATGCAGAATTATATGGTAGTGATAGATTAAAAAGATCCGGTATTATGAAGAAGAGTTAATCAGAAATACCGACACCGGTTTTACAAAACCATTTAAAAACCGGATTTGAGTGACATTATCATGAAAAATAGAATGAACTGATTACGTTGCTGTGTGGTGGGTATAATAATAATAAGACAAGATACTGAAAAATAGTTATTACATAAACAACAATGTAGAAAGAGGTATTATTATGGGTATTTTATCATGGATTGTTTTAGGAGCATTAGCTGGTTGGGTTGCTAGTATGATTATGAAAAAAAATGGTTCTATGGGCGCAATTGCCAACATTGTCGTAGGTATTATTGGGGCATTGATTGGTGGTTTTGTGATGAACCAGTTTGGCGGGCAAGGTATTACAGGTTTCAATTTAAGTAGTTTTCTCGTTGCACTCTTAGGTGCAGTTGTACTTCTTGGAATTGTTAATCTGTTCACTAGAGGAAGAGCCAGTTAATTGCTTGCAGCAAAATGAACAAATTAATGACAGAATTAAAGTTTATGAATTTACAGAAAAAGCTCCGTTTGGTAATACCGAACGGGGCTTTTTCTATCTCAGTTATCAAAGTTCTTATGGATGCGGTTTAGTGGGAACTACCTCATCCATTGTTAACCATTACTTTCAATTGCTCTGCGCCATCTTTTAAGTCTTCTTTCACATCATCCAGCTTTTCTTTTTTCTGGTTCATGTCTTGCTTTACTTCTTTTCTGGCTTCATCCCATTTTTCTTTGCCATCATTCCATAACTTTTCCGCTTTTTCTTTTCCATCATGCACCAACTCGCCTGCTTTTTTGGCACCAGCATCGACAAGGTCTAGTAGTTCATCTTTTTTTTCTGCAATAGTTTCATTGATAGCATCGGCTTTTGGCACAAGCAAAAGTGCCACGACAGCTCCAGCTGTTGCTCCCAAAGTTGCGGCAACAACAAGATTTTTATTCCTTGCTCGGCGTTTTTCTTTTTGCATTGATTTTGTTATACTTTTCAAATTAAGCATGGCTAACACCTCCGTAATTAAATTTGTTATATGGCTATTGTTTACCTCTTAGTGCAAAAACATAACATCTTTTTAATAAATTTTTTGTATTGTATGTATGATTCAACTCCGAAAACTCGAAAATCATCCTTTTTCATGCATAAAATGCGCGCACATAGCAGTTTTGAAAAATGCGGTTTTCTATTGTAAAATTCATATTTATACATGAATAGGGGGGGGCAAAGCAGAATCATGTATATGTCCAGAATTAACAGAAATAATCATCAGGTAGAGGCGTTGACAGAAAAAGGATGAAAATATATAATCATGCTGGTATGTTGTAATATTTAAAAGTGTACCATCAGGAAAGTTGAAACCTTGGCTGGGCTTGTTATTTTCAACAAAAAGTGAAAGCTTAAACGGTACAACGTACCAGGCTGAAACATAGTCATAAACAAATAGAAAGGGGACTATTTATGGATGTACTATCACACATCAAAAAAGAACACGAATCGTTTAAGAGTTTAATCGAATCTATTAAAAACAGCAGCGGTGAGAAGAAAAAAAGTATGTTCCGTGAGTTGCATACAAAACTCTATGGGCACCATGAAGCGGAAGAGCATCTTCTTTTTCCTCGCGTTCAAGCGAAAGCCAAAGAAGTTGATAAGGAAATTGTACTTGAAATGATCGAAGAGCACAGTCTTGGAAGGCACCAGTTGAGCTTACTTGAAAGAACCTCTGCTGATAATGAAACTTGGGATGCAAAATTCAGTGTGCTCAGCGAAGTTCTTGACCATCATATGCAAGAAGAAGAAAATGAATTTTTCGAACTCGCAAGGCAGACAATAACCGGCGAAGCTTTGAAACAAATGCTTGATCCTTT
The DNA here is from genome assembly GCA_038249175.1 of Acetivibrionales bacterium. Classification (GTDB taxonomy): domain Bacteria; phylum Bacillota; class Clostridia; order DSM-8532; family DSM-8532; genus JAEWSN01. The sequence continues at coordinate 801 of JBBRWP010000056.1, read as the reverse complement.
TGAAAAGCTCCATGAAGAAAAACAGCAGGAAAAAGCAAACGAATTAAAATAAAAAGATAGGTATCGCTCTTTTGAAAGAGCGATACCTATCTCTTTGTCAACTAAAAGTAAAATTATAACAATAGGCGAGATTCTATCATAGTTTTGTTTTTGAAATCATTCTCATGGTTAACAGGGAGAGACGAACATAAAGCTTTAATCGCCATTTGGCGTGTTGCGATCATTGCGCCACAAGCCATATCCACATGCCGGCAATGTTATTTGCAGGCACTTCCTGCCGGATACCACCTGTGCATGCAACGTCTCGTTTTCTTTTTCCATTCCATGGTATTAAACAACGTGGAATGTTTCATCATCTTTTTTGCAGTCCAGATCAATACTCGTATACAAGGTTCTACTCTGTTCTATGTCTGTGTTAATCGCCATTAATAGTTCTTCCCCGTTCATAATCATAGACCAGGCAAAATACCGCTCATCTTGGCATCGTCTTGCCTCTCAGGGACACAGAAGAGACCTCTTCAGCAGCCACCTCGCGAAAGTACTGTCTGCCTTGTCGCATCATCAGGTATTGTGAATGTATGGCCAACATTTCTGACAAAGCAAGATAGACCGGGTGATTTTCATTGAAGAAATGTTTTCCCACTGTTCTAAAAGCACCAAAACGGCCACCGAACATACACTCACGGATATATCGATCATCCGCACCCGTGGCATCGAAGTTTTATTCCTGTTGCATATAAATTTTATACTGCTACAATGTCAATATAGGATCAAAACATAGACACACAAACACATTAGGAT
>JBBRWP010000055.1:0-15403 GCA_038249175.1 Acetivibrionales bacterium | reverse complement strand
CTATCTTGGGCTAATTAAAAAATTAGGACCAAAACCAATCAAATCTGTGCGACCGGTTTCCCGTAAGGCCGCCAGTACCAACGGCCGGTTTTTCGGATCAGAACACTGCAGCAAGGCACGCTGCATCGCCTGTTCCCGTTCTCTCCGCGGTACATACACCGTTTTCATGCTTCTTGGGTCGTAGCCGGACCAGTACATTGCCCCGGCCAGGGTACCCGGCACAGGTATAAACTGTTGTACCTGTTCGGGCACTGTTCCGGTTTTTCGTATATACACTGCCAGTTCCACGGCATCTTTGAGTGTACTGCCGGGGTGACCGGAAATGAAATAGGGCACAAGATACTGCTTCATCCCCATAGACTGGTTCAAATGGTGAAACTTTTTCACAAAACCATCATAAACTTCCTGCCTGGGTTTGCCCATGCAAGCCAGCACTTGGGAGGATACATGTTCCGGGGCTACTTTTAACTGACCACTGACATGATGCTGTATGAGCTCTGGCATAAATTCTCCGGAAGGATCCATCATGGCAAAATCATAACGCACACCTGAACGAACAAAAACTTTTTTCACACCTGTTATTTTACGGGCTTTTCGCAATATTTCCAGGTATTCTTCATGCGAAAGATCCAAATGTTTGCAGGGTGTTGGATACAGGCATTCCCGGTGTGCACAGACACCTTGAGTTGCCTGTAGTTTGCAGGAAGGTTTACGAAAGTTGGCTGTCGGGCCCCCAATATCATGGATATAGCCTTTAAAATCAGGCAGGGTCGTCAACATTTCTACTTCCTGCAGTACGGCACCCACACTGCGGGCCTGGATGGTTCGCCCCTGATGAAAACCAATGGCACAAAAAGTACATCCGCCAAAACAACCGCGGTGACTGGTCACAGAAAATGAAACTTCTTCAAGCGCTGGTACACCGCCGTCTTTGTCATAAGACGGATGCCAGGTTCTGGTATATGGGAAAGCGTACAATTCGTCCATTTCCGCTTCGGATAGCGGTAACTGCGGTGGAAACTGTACCACATAACGGCCATCCGGCAGCTGCTGCAGCACCGTTTTTCCTCGAACGCCATCCTGCTCCTGGTACGCCAACATAAAGGCTTTGGCAAACAATTTTTTATCCTTTGCCGCTTCTTCATGCGTCGGCAACAACACTACCGATGTATTGCTGATTTTCTCCCTTATGTGTGCCTTGTTCCTAACGATGGCTGCTTCTGTTTCTATATCGTCACCTGCTGCCTCTGTGCACTGCGTTGATTGAACGCGGTCGTACTCCTGATTCTGGTTCGGCAGACGATGTTCACTTGTTTGCAATCGTGCAGCAGTTTTACTAGATGCCAGGAGTGCAACATCCTCTTGCAGCTTCAATGGCAAGTCTTCCAGATGACAAACGATGGCTGTATTTCGCAGAGAATTGATATTTTTGACCGGTACACCCTTATCCAGCAGTGCTGCCACTTCAGTCACCGCGCGTTCTCCGGTACCGTAAACCATGATATCAGCAGAACAGTTGGCCAAAATCGGCAGGCAGACGGCATCCGCCCAGTAATCGTAGTGCGTGAACCGGCGCAGGCTCGGTTCCAAACCGCCCACAATCACAGGTATATTATCTCCAAAGCATTCCCGAACCATAGACACATAAACGTCCAATGCCCTGTCAGGACGTTTGCCCGACTTTCCCCCGGGAGAATAGCTGTCCCCTTTTCTCTTCCGTCCGGCAGCGGTGTAGTTGTTTACCATGGAATCCAGCACACCGCTCGTAATCATAACGCCAAGCCGTGGTGTACCCATTCTTTCGAGTATTCTACGCCGTGCTTCTTCCGTCCCCCGCCAGTCCGGCTGTGCCAGTATGCCGACCTTATATCCCCGAGCCTCCAGCAAACGGGAAATCATGGCATGACCAAAAGAAGGGTGATCCACATAAGCATCGCCTGAAATAAAGAGGAAATCGATTTCATCCCAACCCCTGTCCTGCATCTCTTTTCGGTTCGTCGGCAAAAAAACGGGGTGGTTTTTTGAGGATGCCGGCTGCATTGCCTCGTTACTAAAATCCGATGGTTTTTTCTGAGCATCCCCGTAGCGGCTATGGTTCTTTGTATTTGTTTTGTCGTTTTTTTCAGCATTAGTTCCAGTCTCATTTACGGAATTTTTTTTGATTTTTATCGACGACATTTGTCGTTTTTTCATGTTTTTTTACCTTCCCTGTATCATTGGCAGACGGATTAAGTCGATAAAACCCGGTGCCGTACGAATAATCGTGAAATCGGAACAGGAACGGGCATCCAGACGCATGTCCGGCTCAATGTTAACGGCTGTTTCCAAATCATCGATGGCCCCGTCTGTATCGTGGCAATGGGCTTTGGCCCGGGCAGAAAGGTACCAAAGTCCGGCATCTTCTACATGCGATGCCGTACCCTCTTTCAGCACACGTACCGCATCATGGTAGTGTTTCAATTCAAATAATGCTTTCACGAGGAGTGTGTAAGTCACGTTATCGTTTTCTCCCAACTTAATGGCATTTTTTAGCGGTTTTACAGCCCTCTCACTAAAGCCGGCCATTTCCTGAGCGGCACCCAGGTTCGCCTGCAAAAGACCAGATTCAGGAAATTTAGCCACCGCTTCTTCATAAACAGCCACAGCATCCCGCATGCGGCCTTCTTCCTGATAGATGCTTCCCAGTAAATTGTATGTTTTTTCCATGGGTTCATTCCCGGCCAAGGACTGCTTCAGCAAAGAAACCGCTTCCTTCATTTCGCCTTTTTCCTCTAGTGTTGCTGCTGCACCATAGAGTGCCCGGCTGAAGTTCGGTTTGATGCGTATGGCTGTTTTGTAGGAAACCAGCGCTTCCTCCATCTGTCCCAAATGCCTTCGGCAGGAAGCCAGATGGAACCAGGCGTTGGCATTCTCCGGTTCCAGTTTTATCAAATGGGCAAATAAGGGTTCCGCTTTTTCAAAATTCCGCTCTTTTCTGTATATACCCCCAAGAATCTCATAGGCCCGTGCCATATTTCTTTCCGTGGCAACCAGTGTTTCCAGGTGCAAAACCGCCCCTTCCCGCAGGGTCATTTGCATAAACACCTTGGCCAAGGCCAGGCGCGTGTCGGATGAACTATCAAACACCAATGCTTTTTCCAATTCTTCCATGGCTTTTTCCGGATAACCCAGGAGCAGATGACAACGGGCAATATTGCGTTGTAAAGCAGCCGATGCCTCAAGAATCAATGCCGCTTTTTGGAACTCGAAAAGGGCATCTTCATAAGATTCCAAACCAAAAAAAGCACAGGCAATGCCAAAACGGGCAAACCATTCTGTGGGTTCAAAGCTTGCCTCTGTCTTGCCCTGTTTTTGTTGTTTCACGGCAGATTTTTTTTCTTTCGCGGACAGGGCAATGGCCTTTCGAAATTGGCGAATGGCTTCATCAAATGCTTTGCTGCGATAACGTAACCAGCCGGCATTGCAATACCCCGCAGAATCCAATGGAATAATGCTGGCCAGAGAGATGTAGATGCGATCCGCTTCTGCCAGCTCATCTTCCTCCATAAACTTTTGTGCTTCCTTTATTTGTTCCTTGGCATTGCGCAACACTTCACTGTCCGGAGACTGCAGGGTTCTAGACACCACATCCGCTGAAAACATGGCACCCGGTGCATCCGGACACAGTGTCCATTCGGCCTCCAGCACAATGGTCGGCTTACGGACAAATTTTTCCACCAACCGAACCGGTCCGGCAGAGACGCGCACACGGCGCTTCATCCCCATATAGTCTGTCAATAGAAAAAAAGCGGGTAGCAGAATACCGCCAACGATGAAAAGGATTTCAAAAGCAGGAATGATCAATACCTTGTCCGATAGGCTTAACATGGCTACTGTCAGCAAAATACACTCTGTTAAAAAAGCCAGCACTCCCAGAAACCTTGTATGGCGAACATTACGGAAAAACATGTATAAGGCCATAACAAACATAAAAAATACGACAAAAGCAAAAGACAGGTTATATGTGCCCAATGCTATATATACAGTATTTAAGTAGTTATTCATGGCTTGTGTGAATATTTCCAAATGCGTTCTCCTACTGCGGACTTTTTGTTATTCACCTTCAAATAACTTTTTTCGACACCCAAGATTGATTTCACTGACAATGCACGCCATTGATTACCACAACGATGTCCATAGTACAGGTGCTTTTATTTATACTTTATCATCTTCTGACGCTGCGTCAGCCATGGCCCGGCGTAAAAAGGCAGACTCCACAGGGTTCACTACCGGACCGTCGTTTGCTTCATCAGACCATTCTGCCGGTTGCCGGATTTGCATCCGCAGCTGCTGCACCGCCTTGCCGGTCTTATTCGCTTCCGCTGCCTTTATTTCGTTTTGCATCCGCATTTCATTCCACATTTCCCGTGTAATGAGGACACGGCGCGGTTTGCTTCCTTCATAACCACTGATAATGCCGCGATCAGCCATCTGGTCAATGATGCGTCCCGCCCTGGCATAACCCACCTTAAAGCGCCTTTGAATAAAGGAAACCGATGCCTGACCACTGTCCACAAGGGCTTCCATGGCTTCATCAAGGAGTTCATCCGTATCATCTGCTGCTGCCGGTTCATCATCTGCCGGTTGGCTGTCGTTGATATTATCAATAATTTCTTCATCATACTTGGCATACATCTGGGCTTTGACATGTTCCACCACACGCTCCACTTCCTTGTCGGAAATAAAGCAACCTTTCACACGCAACGGTTTTGGAATGCCCACCGGGTAGTAAAGCATATCGCCTTTTCCCAACAGTTTTTCAGCTCCGGCCATGTCAATAATGGTCCTCGAATCCACTTGCGAAGAAACCGAAAAGGCAATTCTGGAAGGCACATTGGCCTTGATAACACCGGTAATAACATTCACCGACGGTCTTTGTGTAGCAATAACCAGGTGCATCCCGGCCGCACGGGCCATTTGCGCCAGACGGCAGATGGAATCTTCCACATCATGCGGTGCTACCATCATCAGGTCAGCCAACTCGTCAATGATGATGACAATTTGCGGCAGACGCATGCCTTCGCCGCTTTCTTCTACGGACAGATTATAGCCGGCCAGATCGCGAACGCCCCGCTCGGCGAACAGCTTGTATCGCATCACCATTTCCTGCACCGCCCACCGCAAGGCACCGGCGGCCTTATTGGGGTCGGTGACCACAGGAATCAACAGGTGGGGCACACCATTGTAAACGCCGAGTTCCACCACTTTGGGGTCTATCATCAAGAGCTTCACTTCATCCGGTGTCGACTTATATAGAAGCGATACCACAATGCTGTTAATGCAAACACTTTTACCGGAACCAGTCGCGCCGGCAATGAGAACATGGGGCATTTTGGCCAGATCGGCAATCATGTCTTCACCCGAAATATCTTTGCCAAGGGCCACCGCCAGTTTGGATTCATGGGCTGCAAACTGTTTTGATTCCAGTACGCTGCGCAGTGAAATAGGAACCACTTCCTTATTGGGCACTTCTACCCCAATGGCTGCCTTTCCGGGAATTGGGGCTTCAATACGCACACCGGAAGAGGCCAGATTCAGTGCAATGTCGTCGGTCAGGTTAACAATGCGGCTGACCTTGATGCCGGGCGCCGGCTGAAGTTCATAGCGCGTAATGGCTGGACCGACGGAGATGTGGTTCACCTTTGCGCCAATACCGAAACTTTCCAGGGTACTTTCGAGCTTACGGGCATTGACCTCGGCAGTATTGCGAATACGCCGCATGTTGTTTTCGTCCTCGCGAGATTCTTTAAGTAGAAAAATGGGAGGAAATGTATACGGACGTCCTTCATCGAGTTTCGTGTTGTGGAAACCATCCTCAAGGGGGTCATTTTCCAAATCCCTGTTGTTGTTTCGAGAATTGTTGCTTTTGGCAACAGCTGTACCACCAGCGCTTCTTTGAGTTCCAGTATTTTCACCTGTGCTACCGGCAGCGTTTGTGTGAACCTCTCTTTGACCGCTTACATCCACTGAGGAAAAGCCGGTTCGCCGTTCTTCTTCTTCTTTTTGCAGACGCGCTTCCCACTGGGCTGCCAGATCCTTATCCGGAAAAGACCCGTCTTCCTGCCTGTCAAAACCGGTATGCAAAAGATTCCCGGGCATTCGACCATTTTTCTCATGCCCAAAGCCTGTGCTGGCGGATGCACCATAGGCTGGTTTCACGGTGTTGGCACCACTGCCGGAACCCATTTTTGTGCTGGCGCCGCTGCCGGAACCGCTCCCTGTGCCCATTTTTGTGCTGTCAGCCTTGTAGTCGCCGGCTTCAGCTTTTCTCGCTTGTCCGGGATAGGAGCTTGTACGATCTGGTGTTCCATGGCTGTCAGAAGCGCCTCCGGGTTCTTCAGCCGACTGGCCTTCATCCCTGGCGTAACCATCTGCAAAATGCAGGAAAATCGGCTTTTTATCGTGCCCGTCTTCTGTTTGTCCACCGTTTTCCACACCGGTACGCAAATCACCCACATCTTTATCAAAATGAATAAAAGACGATGGGTAGTGGAACGTCGGTCCACTTTCTTTGTCATCTTCCGACGGCAAATTCCAGGGATCAAAGGGTTCCACCTCAATAAACTTCGCCCCTTTTTCCCGTTTCCCCTTTTCTTTCGGATGCGGGTTGAAAAAGCCGTTGATGCGGTCGGCCAATTTTACCGTTGTTTTTCCCGCATTGCCGGGCAAAACGTTCTGGTCATCGGGTTGAGATCCCTGTCCTGAATGCTGCGAACCCCGGTTTGCCATTTCCTGCCCATCCTGAGCGCTCCGTCCACGTTGTGCGTTTTCCGCTTCACTGACCAGTTTTTCCAAAGCTTCTGCGTTCACAACGCCGCTCTTCTGAAGTACATCAGAAACCGGGAGTTTTCCTTGTCCTTCTTCCCCGGCTGCTGCGACATCATCGATATTTTCAAAGAATTTGTCACGAAAACGCCCCTCCGAGCCCAAATGATCCGGCGTCAACGTCTGGGCATCGTATAATTCTTGCCGCGCATCACGCCTTCTGCGGGAGGCCTCCACGACATTATTAAAAGTATATGCCGTACCGCGTGCCACAGACCGTGCAGCATCCATAATCGAAATACGGGTGACAATGAGCGCCACAATCAGCCCAACCGCGGCCAGAACAACTATAGCGCCGGCTTTCTGAAAAACAAAGAGAAGCGGTACACCAAGGATGCCGCCAAAAACACCCCCGCCGCGATGTGTCATCAAAGAGGCAGCCTCCAGCGTTTGTACACCGTCCTTGTATAAAGAAATCACTGTTTTGGTAAATGCGACATCCTGATAGGCTTCTATTGAACGGGCACCAACCTGGAACATGGCAGAAATCAGCATCATTAAGAAGAGGACGTGGAAAAAGCGGTTCCACAGGGGATGACCGCTGCGTGAGAGCAGGCGATACAAGCCTTGTCCAAAAACTAAAAAAGGCAGGAACCAGGCGGAAATGCCCAGCAAGCCACCGGTGACATGGCGCATGGCCATGCCAAACCAGCCAGCACTGTCCCGCATAAAAATACCCATGAAGATGAGTATCCCAAGGGACATCAGGAAAATGGCCGATATTTCTTTACGCACCAATGGCGGGGTGTCCGACCGTTGCTGTCTTAATTGGGTTTGCATCCCACGACCTATGGCAGCGTTTCTGCCTGAAGCATTGGTTTTGCCTGACGATGGACGGGAACTCCCTGATGCCGAACGTGCTGTATTGCCCCGTCCTTGAGAACGACTGCTTGCATTGGATGCATTGCCGGAGCCGCTTCTTTTACCTGTATTGCGACTGTTAGAGCCATTTTTGTTGTTGACTGATCCGGTACTCCTTTGCCCGGATTTTCCGGTAGAAGAACCCGAAGAACGGCGCACCGAAACCGGGTGACTGCCCGACGGGTTGCCTGCTTTTCTATTATCAGAACCGGTAGAACGCGACAAAGCCAATTTTCCCTCCAAAGGTAGACAGATTCTGGATGGTTCTGGTCCAAACACACATATATGCCTGGGTGCAATGACAGACAAACTGTTCTGACACAAACACACACAGATGCCTGGGTACAATGACAGACTGATGCCTGGGTGCAATGACACACAACTGTTCTGGTCCAAACACACACAGATGCCTGGGTGCAATGACACATACTGATGCCTGGGTGCAATGACACACAATGTTCTGGCAGAATCACACACAGATATTACCATGAAAGATATCCGTTACCTTGTTTTCTTTTGCATAGACCATGAATTTTCCCCCTTATCATAACATTCTGCCTTGGGTTTGACAACAAATCGCAATCATGATACCATTTCTGTAATTCAATAAAGACGTAGGTAGAGGTGCGATAAACAACAGTAATTCAGCAGAGGGTTTCAGGACTCAATGATGCGCAGTGAAAGGGTTTATCGCCGAAGGTGTTTTCCCCTGAAGAAAAATACCTGGTTGTCCGGTCAAAAACCGTCCAACTGTCATTTTTTCATTGGAAAAAGTGGAGCGCTATCGGTTGGACATCATGCATTAGGATGCAGATAAACCGCCGATGGCAATCATCTAGGCGGTTTTTGTATGCCGCCATATCAGAAGGAGAGTATGTGTATGATCAAAGTATTGTTTCAAGGTTCCTGTGTGGCACTCATTACCCCTTTTACAGAAGACGGTGTTGATTACAACAAACTGGAGGAACTCATCGAATGGCAGATTGCCGAAGGTACGGATGCCATCCTGACCTGTGGTACCACCGGCGAAGCGTCCACCATGCCGGATGAAGAACACATGGCCGTCATGAAGTTCACCATTGAAAAAATCAATGGCCGCGTGCATGCCATGGCCAATACCGGCAGCAATGATACGAAACATGCCATTCACCTGACAAAGTTTGCTGAGAGCATTGGTGCGGATTCGGTTTTATCTGTCACGCCCTACTATAACAAAACAACGCAGGAAGGTCTGGTCAGGCACTTTTCACTCATCGCAGAATCTATCAGTATCCCCATGATCATTTACAACATTCCTTCCCGCACCAACATGAATGTGAACCCGGCCACCTTCCAAAAGCTCTTTCAAGTGGCCAACATTGTAGGCGTTAAGGAGTGCAATCTTCTACAAACCATTGAAACAAGGGCTTTAACAGGTCCCGACTTCCAGCTTTATTCCGGGGAGGACGGACTCGTGGTGCCCATGATGTCTGTCGGGGGCCATGGAGTTATCTCGGTGGCGGCCAACATTATCCCAAAAGACATTCATACCATGGCCAAAGCCTGGTTAGATGGCGATTATCAAAAAGCCCTGAATATGCAAGTAAAACTGGCTGCCCTTATCGATGCGCTCTTCATTGAAACCAACCCCATTCCCATCAAACAGGCCATGAATCTGATGGGCATGAACGTGGGTATTGGCCGATTGCCACTGATTGAAATGACGGACAGCGGTACAGCGATTTTGAAAAACGCCATGCAGGCTTATGGGCTGAAGACTGTGTACTAGGATTATCTTATGAGTATTTTACTCATCCCGGGATAAGGCGGAGTAACAGCAGCAAATCAGGTGTAGGAGGATTATCTTATGAACATTTTGCTCATCGGGTGCAACGGTCGTATGGGTCAGGCCATTACCCTGGCTGCGTCTGCGCGCACAAACACAAGCATTGTTGCCGGCATCGACTTAAAGCCTGCTTCCAGCGTTTATCCTGTCTACACGGCTCTGGATGATGTCAAAGAAGCATTTGATGTCATCATCGATTTTTCCCACCCTTCCGGTACAGAAAAAGCTCTGCAATTTGCTGTTTGCATGAAAAAACCCATTGTGATGGCCACAACAGGTTTGGACAGCGAACAGCTAAAACTGCTACAGGAAGCCTCAAAAACGACCGCTGTGCTGCGTTCCGCCAATATGTCCCTGGGGGTTAACCTGATGATTGAATTGGTACAAAAAGCAGCCAAAGCACTATATGAAAACTACGACATTGAGCTGATTGAAAAGCACCACAACCAAAAACTGGATTCTCCCAGCGGCACCGCACTCGCCATCGCCGATGCCATGAATGATGCCATTGCCGATGCCATGGGAATCGACACACCGCCGATGACCTACCTGCATGGCCGCCATGGTGCACAAACCAAGCGCACCGACAAAGAAATCGGCATCCACGCTGTGCGTGGCGGCACCATTGCCGGAGAGCACACCGTTCTCTTTGCCGGAAAAGACGAATTGCTGGAGGTGAAACACACGGCACTCTCCCGCTCTATTTTTGCCGAAGGAGCCTTGTCTGCTGCTGTTTTCCTGGCCGGAAAGAAGCCTGGTTTTTATGAAATGCGGGATATGTTTTCAGGAGAGTAAACAGACACCACCCATAACCAACAGCCGACATTGCAAATATTGGCGAAAAAAACCTGTTCAAAGATGCAGCACCTCCGCAAAAAATCCACAAAAAACAGGTACCATCATGCGTAACGGTACCTGTTTTCATTTGGCTTTTGTGGGGGCAAGTTACTTCACATCAATATTGTCCGTCACTTCTTCTTCAAGCTTCGGCATCATTACCTTGTCCATGGCCGGGTTTAGGATGTAACTCATCACAAGTCCCGGTAAGGTTATGCCCAAAACAACCTGATACACATAAACAAGCAGATAGGCCACATAGTTGTTAAAAAGCGAGGCCAAGAGGAAAGGTCCATAAGACAAGGCGACCACCAAAACCAGCACAAGCAGGTTAGGCAAAAAGCGTCCAATGGCCAGCAGCAGGGCATTGCGGTAGAGGTTTTTTACCGTTAACTGGTAGCGTATCATCATGGGGTAAATGTACATGTTCACCATAACGAACACAACAAAGGCCAAAATAAGCAAATAATTGGCCACCAGCAACCAGGCGCCGGTTTGCGCCAGCATTCTGGGATACATATATATATCGAGCATAGCCAGTACAAAAACAATCAGGTTGATAAAGGTTACCGCCAAGCCTTGTTTAAAGTTCTCTCTGACTTTATCCCGAAAGTCGGACATCAGAAAAACCGGTTGCTCATAGGCATAATTTCGCAAGACAGAATGGAGTCCGGCTTGTGCCGGGCCAAAAGCAACCACAGGAATGGCCATAAACACCAAGGCCAGCGGCAGGTAACCAATAAGCAGGAAAGACAGGGCACCCCCCTGTTCTGTCGATGTTAATACATCCGGCTGTACCAGTTGCATATAATAAATACAAAAGAAAACCATAAAGAGCAGCGCCGGCAAATTATAAAGGGCGGTGAGGAGATTTAATGACATAAGTTTCCATATTTTCCCTAGTAATACATCAAAGAAAATGCGAATTTTGGAACGATCTTCTTCATACTCATCTACTTCCATCGCAAAAATTTTGTCACTGGCAGCGGAATCTATGGCAGTTTCCGGGCTGGCATAGGTTCTTGTCCCCACGCGATACGCATTGTGCCCGCTCAGGTCTTTGCTCCCAAAAAAGAGTGACCCGTCAGAGGGTACTGTATCTTTCGAGGCTTCCTGCAGACTGCGTTCCACCAGGTCATCATCCTTTAAAGAACCCGGGTTATCCACATCTGAATCAGCACTCCCTGATGCATCGGAAGAGGGGTTTGCATAAGGGTCTGCTGCACTGGATTCAAAATCTCTTTCCCAGGGCAACTTATTCAGTTTGACCGGAATATCGGACAACCTGCGGTTGTCCTGTTGGCTATCTTCATTCTTGCCATTATTTTTGTTATCGGTGCCATTATTTTCTTGCATGTCGGTTCCTCGCTTTCATGTCTTTGTTATTGTAACAGATTACAAGAATTATGTGCAATAGAGGCAAGACACAATCTTCATAAAGAACCTCAAAGATAGTTAGAGTGATTTTAATGTAATACCTCCGAACACTTTCGAAGATGTTATATTTTCCCATCTTTTCTGGCTTGACACCTTTCTATGCTGCCTGTATAATAAATCTTGCTGTTGAAGCGTTTTCCGGAATCTTTCATGGAACGCTACTCTCAGTATCATATACCCTCAATACCACAAATGCGATCGTGGTGGAACTGGCATACACGTACGTTTGAGGGGCGTATGCGCGAGCATATGGGTTCAAGTCCCATCGATCGCACCAAAAAGAAGCCTTGAACATTTCAAATGTTTAAGACTTCTTTTTATTTCTCCAAGCTCTTATTTAATTGTCAACCATATGCAATCACAATTAAATGAACTTCCTGTTGAATGTCTACCACGCTCTTATTTCATAAAATCAACAATTGCATCGATTGTTTTACCTTGCTGATCTTCCCTGGAAATACTGGCCGCACCGTCGCCCTTTTGAACCCCATAATTACCAATCTGTGCATGGTTCCCACCGGGCAACTCCACAAACTCAGCCGTTTTCGGCAACAAAACTTTATTGGCCAATATTTCTTCAATGCCCATATCCATGCTGCCAAAGACAGAAAGCAGGGGCAAAGTGCTTGTCGAAAAGTCGTTGCCCTTTGGGGGGTAGGAACCAAGCAGAATTAAACCCTTAACCTTGTCCATGTGCTCGTATGCATAGATTGCAGCCATCGATCCACCCAGTGAATGCCCGCCTATATACCAGTCTGTATCTCTATACAACGGAAACACAGCATCAGGAGCCGCTGTGTGAAAAACGGCCAGGTTCAGCGGCATGCGCAGCAAGATTACACGAAAACCGTTTTCTGCAATTTTAGAAAGAACAGGTGCATACGCGTCCTCTTCTACTTTGCCTCCCGGATAGAAAATAAACCCGGTTTTTCTTTCACCATCATTTTTATAGAGCATCGGTTCGATAATGACCATGTTACGGCTTTCTGTCACCCTCACCTTATCTGAACCGTCCATGGCTGAAATCGCTACCCCGTCCGGCTGATATGCGCCACTGGCCCAAACAACAAAACCGATAACCATCAAGACCAGAACACCAACAACAATGGTCATAACTCTTAGAAAGGATAGAAATGCCGTTCTTTTCTTCTTCACACGATTCTTCATGACTCTCCTCCGGTGCTGTAAGACAAAATTTTCACTGCATCAATTCTAACACAAAACGGGATGCCATTCTCGGTTCTCCCGCACAGGTTTCCGGTACAAAAATGTGCAAGTCCTTCCGTGCACGTGTCACAGCCACATAGCACAAACGTCGCTCCTCTTCCAGCCCCTTCTTCGTATTGGCTGTATCCGCTGGCGGAAACTCATCCTCTGTCATATCCACCAGCATCACGCGGTCAAACTCCAAGCCTTTGGCTGAGTGAACCGTGGACAACACCAGAGAATTCCCTCGCAAACCTGGGTTTTTTGCATCTTCAAGTATACTTTGCAGTTGCAGCAGGCGATCCAGATATCCTGCAACCGTGCTTTCATGGGGTGTCATGGTCAGGTGAATATTCAACAGGTTAATTAAAAATTCCTCGGCAACCCCCTGGGTACGCGAAGCAAACGACATGGCTTCCCGATAGTTGACACAATCCAAGAGCCCTATCAACGCATCATAAGGTTTCAGCTTCGCCAACCGGGCAAAGCGCCGGTCAATTTCCTCAATGCGTATTCTCTGAGAATTGTTGAGTTTGCCGGACTTTAGAATGGCCTTCCAGATGCTTTTTCCTGCAGGCAGATTTTGAAAGCCTTGTGCCGTTTCACGGGTGAAATATGCCTTTATTTTTAATGCGATCACAGCAAAAGCCTCGGTATCTGCCGGGTTCAGCATCAAACGAAAAAAAGCCTGCAGGTCTTTGGTCAGCCAGTGGTGAAAGAGTGTGTCCTTAAAATCACGCAGATAAAAAGGGATACCACTGCGCGCCAGTTTGTCTGCCAATGCGTAGACAGAACGGTTGTTGCGATAGAGAATGGCCACAGATGGTTTTTGTATGGGAACAGATGTCTGTAATACCTTCAGAATCTCCTGGTATTGTGCAAACAGGTTGTGCACCCGGTGAAAGCTTGCACCCGGATTCTCCGGCTGCAGGGCAAGCAGGGCTTTCATATCTCCGCCAATGTTCAACGTGGCGGATACAGCGGGATTTTTCCGCAAGTTGTCTTTCCCTGAAAAATGAGCGCGTATACTCTCCGGCAACTGCGAGAGGATGTTGGATGTGAATCCGTCATGCAGAACATCTTTTTTCTTCAGTTCAGGCATATTTTGCTTTCTGACAGGCTTGTTCCCTGCTACTGTTCCCGACTCAGGCAGACTTTGAGTTCTGGCAGGCTTGTTCCCGTCTTCTTTTATTAGCTCAGGCAGACTTTGTGTTCTGAAACGCATATCAACAGATTTTATTCCCAATTCAGGTAAATTTTGTTTTCTATCAGAAATATTAACAGCTTCTTTTCCCGGCACATGCATATGCTTCAATGTTCTTTCACTGTTTTTTTGTATAAAACGGTTTGCCATACCAACAATGGCTTCTGTACTGCGATAGTTGGTTTCCATCAGAAACACTTTTGCTTCTGGAAAGCGCTCCTGAAAACCAAGAAGGCCCGAAGGATTCGCCCCACGCCAAACGTAAATGCTCTGATCTTCATCCCCAATCAGCACGATATTGTTTTTGGGTTTTGCAATCATATCGATGATTTCATGTTGAATCAACGAACTATCCTGCGCCTCATCCATTTGAATGAAATCATAACGGTTCCGGTAATCCTTTAAAACACCGGCATCCATGCTGAGTATGCGGTGTGACACGGTCAGCATATCATCAAAGTCGATCAGCCTGTTTTCTCTTTTAAAGCGTTCATAAGCTTCATAGACCGGCAAAAAACCTTTGATACTGTGGTCAATTTCTTCCGACGACCTTTTGGGATCATCCATGGTATTTTTCAGGAGCGAAATGAGCATGGACATGGCTTCTAAAACATCATCACCAATACCGGTACCCATCACATCGCGGTAAATCTGAGCCAGTAAGCTGCTTTTGGTCATTTTGTTTTTTCCGGATTCCGCCAGAACTTTGGGCATGGGGCGACGTCGCTTATGGCAGTAATACCGGATGAGTTGCAGTGAAAAACTGTGAATGGTAGAGAAAGACGGCGTCTTGAACACAGCTGCCGACGGAATCATATCATCCGACATGAACGGATCATGGCTTCCAGACTCAGTGATGTCGAGATCATGTTTCAAACAAGCCGCGTATTTTATATCTTCTGATGCTTTCGGACCAACACGAATCCGCTCTGAAAATACTTCTGTTTCAGAGCCATAGTAACCAAATAGCGCCGTATAACGCCTGACCATATCGTTTGCGGCCGCTTTTGTGAATGTCAGCGTTAAGATACGGTCCGCAGAGACTCCTGAGGCAATCAGGGCTGCTGTTCTGTACACCAGGGTGGTTGTTTTGCCAGAACCCGGAACGGCCAAAAGCGCCGCCGGTCCTTCCCGATGGCGCACAAAGGCCTGCTGTTGTTCATTTAGCT
>JBBRWP010000054.1:0-15426 GCA_038249175.1 Acetivibrionales bacterium | reverse complement strand
ATTGGCAGGAAAAGTGGATTACGCACAGTTTTTACATGATGCCAGTGAAATACAATTTACAGAAGGCGGCGTAAACCATTTCAGTGAAGGCGCAGCAAAAGCCGATGATCTGCTGGTTCTGGAGATTCCACCGGTGAAACCAAAATCGTTGGTGCCAGTTATTGAGTTATTTTTGAAATAGGGGTTTGGTGTTTATTATAATAAGCAGTTGTTTTTTGAAACCAACGTGCGTATGGTTTAACATTACTTTGAAACAGGGTGGTATTCAAAAACATACTAATAACAGATTGTATGGCATGATTTAAGGGAATAGAAATAGGATTCCGATGTTCTTACACCGGAATCCTATTTCATTTTTTCGCAGCGCCAGCTTTTAAGCGACAAACTGCAAAACTAAAAATGGATATGGCAATACCCGTTCGGATTTTTCTCCAGGTAGTCCTGGTGGTATTCTTCAGCAACAAAAAACTGAAGGAGTGGCAGTACTTCAGTGGCAACCGGTTTCTGATGTTTTTTCTTTTCTTCTTCCAGGGCCAGGCCAATCACTTCGAGATCGTTGTTGTCCTTAAAATAAATACCTGTGCGGTACTGTGTTCCTCTGTCACCACCTTGACGGTTGAGTGCCGTTGCGTCAATGATACCAAAGAATTGCCGCAACAAATCGAGTAAGGAGATTCTTTCCGTATCATACCGGACCAAAACGGCCTCTGCGTGTCCCGTATTCCTATGGCAAACATCCTCATAGCTTGGATTTTCTGTTTTTCCATTCGCATAACCGACCTGTGTTTTAGCAACACCGGGGATGCGACGCATGTAGGCATCAACGCCCCAGAAGCAACCGCCAGCCAGCCAAATGTCGCGTAAAGATGACGGGTTATAGACGATATTGATATTTGGATTTTTTGGTAACATAAAATACCTCCTGTGATTTCATGTCATTCAGTGTCATTCATGTCATTCAGTGTCATTCATTTCATTCGTCCTCAAAGTCGAGAGTTGGTCTATCCAATCGCTAGAATCCAGTTTCAGAGGCTTCGGTATGAGAACGAATGCTTTCGATATAATTCAATGTAATCATTTCTCATAGCTTTTCATCATCCACTGTATCAAGCCAGGCGGATATCGGCGCCATCATTTTTTCTAGTGTCCCTTCTTCAAAGGGGTTGGAGAGCGCTGCATATTTTATCAATCCCTGGTAAGATCGGCTGCCGCCGGCCTGACAGAGTTTTAAGTATTTGTCCCAGGCTTTCTTTCGGTCCTTATTGGCCATTTGCCAAAACTCAAAAGCACTGATTTGGGCCAACGTGTAATCGATGTAATAAAAGGGTGAGCCGAAAATATGTCCCTGGCGGAACCAGTAAGTACCCTTATTCAGGAAGGTGTTGTCTGCATAGTCCCGATACGGAAGGTATTTCTGTTCAATGTCACGCCACGCTGCTTTTCTCACATTGGGGGCTACATTCGGGTTCTCATAGATCCAATGTTGGAATTCATCCACGGCCACGCCATAGGGAATGAAGAGCAGGGCACCGGACAAGTGGGTGAATTTATATTTTGTTGTATCTTCCAGGAAAAAACGATCCATCCACGGCCATGCCAAAAACTCCATGCTCATGGAGTGAATTTCACACGCTTCCAGTGTCGGCCAGACGTATTCCGGCAGGTTCTGCTTTCTGCTTTCATAGACTTGAAAAGCATGCCCGGCCTCATGCGTTAAAACGTCCACATCATCAGAGGTCCCATTGAAATTGGAAAAAATAAACGGGGATTTTTCATCCGGGATAAAGGTGCAGTAGCCACCGCTGGCTTTTCCGGGTTTGGCAACGAGGTCCATCATTCCGTATTCTTGCATGAAAGCAAAAAACTCACCTGTTTCGCTAGACATTTCTGTATACATATCCTGTGCCTGCGCCACCATCCACTCGGGTGAACCTTTGGGGGTTGCATTGCCGCTTAAGAAGGTTAATGGTTCATCGTAATATTTCATTTCATCGAGGTCAAGGCGCATCGCTTGCCTTTCCCGCAGTTTCTGCGCAACAGGAACCACATCACGCAAGACCTGATCCCGATAGACCTTGACAGCACCGGCACCATAATCGGTGCGGTTCATGCGGGCATACCCAAGGGGAGTAAAGTTTGTAAAGCCCATTTTTCGTGCCATGGATGTGCGAATTTGAACCAGCTCATCAAAAATACGGTCAAATTCCGCTTCGTTTTCTTCAAAAAACACCGTGACGGCTTTTTGTGCCTGTATGCGCATCTCTCTATCCACGGACTGTGTAAATGGACCCATTTGAGAGAGATTGCGTTCTTCCCCTTCAAAAGGGATTTTGGCGCTGGCCAGCAATTTCGTGTAACGGCTGGTGAGCTTGTTTTCGGTTTGTAAATCTTCCAATATTTCAGGAATAAAAGTTTTCAGTTTTACAGCTACCAAATCCAGAAAATGTTGTCCAAAGTGGTGCGTCAGTTCTTTTTGAAAAGGCGAAGCCTGTACAGCGAGATAAAAATCGTTGAGTAAGCCTTCAAAATGGGGCATGAGTTCGTCCATGGCGTTATTTTCTTCATCATAAAAAGCATCGCGCGTGTCAAGGCTGTGTCTAACGGAAACCAGGGTGGCCATCGTTTCAAAGGTATTACGCAATTGCGTAATGCTTTCAACGGCTGAAATCTGTTCTTTTGCAGTAGAACTCTCAGCTAAAGTTTTTAAGAGTTCTCCAAATATTTTTTTGAGATTGTCCATATCCGGTCGTTTGTAGGGAATGTCTCGAAAATTCTTGTTTGTCATTATTACATCCTTTCCTTTATTCGTTATTTACCACTTTGTTCAGAGGGATAATACATCCCGTCATCAAAAAAGTACCTCAATTACCTTGGGTAGGTGATTTTGTGAGATCAGTACTGGTTGAAGTGGATATCTGCATTCGTCTCTATCAGTATAGCATGATGAAATGATTAGTTCGATATTTCCTGATCATGTATGATTACAAATAATGAATGACATGACAGGAGATTTTGTAGAACCGCTTCCGAATGCAGGTGCGATTTCTGATATAATAGAACAAAATTGCTTCTTTACTAGAGCTGCACTGGCTTATGTTTTCTAGAAATATCCATGCTCATGAAGTGAATACATGTTAGTGAACTTATTTGGAGGTTAGCATGATGAACACATCAATACCAAGACCCGAATACCCACGCCCACAGTTGGTACGCCCCGTATGGATGAACCTGAACGGTTCATGGGAATTTGAAATGGACCTTGGGAAAAGCGGGAAAGACCGTAAGTTGCAGGAAGCGACCAGTTTTTCGAAAACCATTCTGGTACCGTTTTGCCCGGAAAGTGAACTGTCCGGTATTGGCTACAAGGATTTCATGGCCGCCGTTTGGTACCGCAGAACCTTTGTTTTACCGGAACAATGGCTGAAAAGCCTTACAATTTTGCACTTTGGCGCGGTAGACTATCATACTGAAGTATGGATTAACGGGAAGGTGGCCGGTTCACACAAGGGCGGCTATGCTTCCTTTTCTTTTGATGTGACCAGTTATGTTCAGGCAGGGGAAAACACCATTGTTGTCTACGCCGAAGATGATAACCGTTCCGGCTTACAACCCCGCGGCAAGCAATCTGAAGAGTTTTATTCCCATGGCTGTGACTACACCCGTACCACCGGCATCTGGCAGACAGTCTGGCTTGAATCAGTACCGATGACCTATATGACACAAATGAAACTGTTCCCGGATCCAGAAAATTGCTGTCTAGCTGTTGAAGCTGCGTTCAATTTAGCGGCCAGTGGTGCTGTTTTTCAGGTAAAAGCCTCTTTCGATGGTAAACTACTCGGCATTGCGTCCACACACGTGACAGGCAAGGCCTGCCGCCTGAGTTTACCGCTTTCGGAATCGCACCTGTGGGCACCGGGTCAACCCAATCTTTATGATTTGGAGATCTCATTAGAAGGAAAAACCCGTGAAGGTTGTTTATTGGATGACAAGATCACCTCCTATTTTGGTCTGCGTTCGGTTTCCTGGGACAACCATGCCATTCAGATTAACGGCAAGAATGTATTCCAGCGCCTTGTTCTGGATCAGGGCTTTTGGCCGGAAGGTGTGTATACAGCAGCAACGGATGATGCCCTGCGTCAGGATATAGAATATTCAATGGGACTTGGCTTTAATGGCGCACGTCTGCATGAGAAAATCTTTGAAGCGCGTTTCCTCTATTGGGCAGACAAACTTGGCTACATGGTTTGGGGAGAACATGCCAACTGGGGTCTTGACATTACGACACCTATGGGGCTTGAACGCTTTCTGCCCGAATGGTTGTCCGCTATGCAACGGGACTTCAACAGCCCGGCTTTGGTTGGCTGGTGTCCGTTTAATGAAACCTGGGATCGCAGCCTGATCCCGAATGAAGATGGCTCATGGAATCCCAGAGGGGTACAACAGGACAATGAAGTGCTGCGTATTGTTTATAACGTGTCGAAAACTTTTGATCCGACACGGCCCGTCATCGATACCAGCGGCAACTACCATGTGGTCACAGATATTTATGATATCCATGACTATGACCAGAATGTAGAGAGCTT
This sequence comes from Acetivibrionales bacterium, assembly GCA_038249175.1. Classification (GTDB taxonomy): domain Bacteria; phylum Bacillota; class Clostridia; order DSM-8532; family DSM-8532; genus JAEWSN01. The sequence continues at coordinate 10,843 of JBBRWP010000054.1, read as the reverse complement.
TGCGAAAAAGTTTGAAGATATGCGTGTCGGCGGTAAAATGCTGGCAGATGGCACGATGGAAAAAGGCGGTAAGGTTTTTAATAACTATGCGGCCAGACAAAAATATGAAGGGCAACCCTACTTCGTTTCCGAGTTTGGCGGCATTTGGTGGAATCCAGAAAAAGCCGGCAGTGAATCGTGGGGTTATGGTGAAAGACCGAAAAGTGAAGCAGAATTTTTACAGCGCTTTGAAGGGCTTGTTGCAACCTTGCTGGACAACCCGAACATTTGTGCCCTTTGTTACACACAACTGACAGACGTGGAACAGGAAACCAACGGTTTGTATACCTTTGATAGAAAAGCGAAATTCAACCCGGATATTATTAAAGCCATACTCACGAAGAAAGCGGCCATTGAAAAGTAAACTCCAATCAGGCAGGTTAAGTATTGACTCTGAATACAATGAAACCTGTATGTTTATGAACAAAAGGAGGGTGTGCCCATGTTTTGTGCAAAGTGTGGATCCCAAGTAAACGAAGGCTCACGGTTCTGTCAAAGTTGTGGTGCAGAAGCAACCGCTGCATCAAATCCTCTCGAAAGCGTTTCGCAGCAAGGCTCCTACCCACAGCAAAGAGCGCCCTATCCACAGCAAGGAGCGCCCTATCCACAGCAAGGAGCGCCCTATCCACAGCAAGGAGCACCCTATCCACAGCAAGGAGCACCTTACCCGCTGCAAGGCAGTCCAAACCTGCAACAGGGTGCTCCCTATCCGGCACCGCCTATGCAAGGGAATGGACCGTATCCGCAGAACGGATCCTACCCGCAGGCTGGCCCCTATTCCGGCATGCCTATGCAGGTGACGCTGAAAAAGAAAAAACATGTTGGCTGCTTCGTTTCCCTTATTTTGGTTGTGCTCATTGGTGCCGGTATTTTTTGGGCTGTGGGTTCAATCGGGTTATTCCAACCAAAAAATATTGGCGTTAATCCACAGAAAGAAGATTTTTTGAGTGTGCAAAATAAAATGGGCACTCAGGTAACCGCACAGATTCGATCGGCAGACCTGGGCGATTCACTGAAGGATGTGTTGGCTGCCGGAGGGGTAGAAAAAAATGTCAATGGTGAATCTGTTATAGAGATGGATAACACCGTGATGGCAGAACTTTTCGGAAAAAATAAAACCATAACAAAGTTGAAAATCAGTGACTACAACTGGGAATTTTCGGATTACCAGCTTAAGCAATTCACAGTAACAGACCAGGAGGCGTCCGCTTTCTTTAATAACATTGCCCCTGCTTTCTGGTGGTTCAACAGTACGCAGATTAAGCTGGAAAATGGAAAAATCATAACAAGTTCACAATTGGATATCGAAGCGGTTGTGAATGCCATGTTTTCGGACGTAGCCGGACAGATTCCCATTCCACTTCCCGGGAAAGCCAATTTATACACAGAAGGAGATATTTCCATTCATAACAACCATATTTCCATGCAGCCGGATGTGTTCACCATTGGACCGATTCCCCTGCCGGATGAATACAAGACCCCGGAGAAAAGTGAACTTATAGCCGGTTATCTGGATCGGTTTATTACAATTATTCCGGGATTGGAAATCAACGATATTCATCAAGATAGTGGTGGTGTCTTCAATGTGGATGCTGTCATCCCGCAAAAAGTGGTCGTTACACCGAAATAAGTGGGAGTTTCACCGCAAAAAGTGATTGTTACACCGAAATGAGTGGAAGTTACACCGCAAAAAGTGGTTGTTGCACCGAAATGAGTGGAAGTTACACCGAAATAAGTGGGAGGATTTTTTGAAAATAGAAAAACCTGAACGCCTTCCAGACCATAAATATGCCATTCGTCAAATAAAACATTATTTCAGACACTCGGATTTGCATTCTTCTCTGACTATGGATGAAGGCATCTTCAGGACACAAATTGCCATGGGTAAAAAACATGGCATATTTGTGCCGCGCGTACTGCTGGTTGACCCAACGGAAGCCTGCAATTTGCGCTGCACCGGTTGTTGGGCGGAAGGCTATGCGAAAGATGGACATCTTTCATTTGAAACGCTTGAAAGAATTATAACGGAGGCGGAAAACCTTGGTATCAAGTACATCTTCTACAGCGGTGGTGAACCGCTCATGCGAAAAGAGGACCTGCTTTGCCTTTGCAAATCCCATCCGAAAATTGTTTTTTTTGCATATACAAACGGTACGATGGTTGATGAAGCCTTTGTGCTGGCACTGAAAGAAGTTGGGAATTTCAGCCTCTTTTTAAGCATTGACGGGTTCAAAGAACAAACTGATCAAAGACGTGGTGCGGGTGTTTTTGACCAGGTGACGCATGCCATGGATTTACTGCGTGAGCAGCAGATGGCATTCGGTTTTTCTTCCTGCTACCATTCCGGCAATTGGGACGAAGTGACCGGTAAACCGTTCCTGTCGTTTTTGAAGGACAAGGGCTGCAGTTTCGGATGGTTGTTTACCTACATTCCTATTGGAAAAAATGCAGATATGGGGCTGGTTTGCACGGCAGAACAACGGGCTGAGGCGGCCAGAAGAACGGCGGTATTCTCCGATGCGGAGGAAATGCTGATCATCGATTTTTGGAACAATGGGCACCTTGCGGCAGGCTGTGTCGGAAGCGGTCTGGGTTTTGTTCATATCAATGCCCATGGTGATGTTGAACCTTGTGCGTTTTCTCACTATTCAGACCGTAATATACATGATGTGAGCCTGATTGAAGCATTGCGCTCGCCGCTTTTTCGTCAGTATCAACAGGGGCAACCCTTCGATAAAAACCCGTACCGCTCCTGCCCGTTAATTGATCATCCGGAAAAAATCCGTCAGATGGTTGAGACCTCAGGCGCCCATGCCACGGAAAAAGTGGATGCAGAAAGTGTTCAGGAATTCTCGGAAAAAATGGCTCCGGTTGCATTGGATTGGGTAAAAGAGGCAGAAAAGCTGTACAAGGAAATGCCGCGAAAAGAAAAACGCAGTTTTCGCATCAATCGCTTTTTTATGAACTATCGAAAAAAACGCTTTCACTGGCATAAGCCAACGTTTCCGGCAAAACCAACACTTGAATAAAGTGTCACGCCGATATCCTTTATAACCTGCATCCACTGTAATCAAGCATTTTAACACTACAGCGTGAGTTTGAATAATTCATTTTTATGATCTTTTATTTATGAGGATTTACAACAAGTCAGAATTCTCAAAAAGGATACTTGACCTGGCGTAAATATCGAAGTCACGCTGTAGTGTTAAAGCCGATATGAAACAAAAGTGAAAGCATTGAACCCTATGGGTTATGAGGTTTTATCTTTCGAATCGGTGATGTGGTTATTTACTGGAGGTACCACATCGCTGGATTCGTTGCTGTTCGGTTTCTCTAAAGGTACCACATTGCCAGATATTGTACTGTCCGTATTCTCAGAAGGTATTTTCACTTGTGAAACCACCTTCTTTTTATTCTGTGTATTCAGTTTTTTCAATCGTTTTGTAACTTTTTTTGGCATCGGTGCATCAAAGAGGGTATGCATCATGCCCGATTGTTTTAGGAGGTTGTAAAACACCAGTAGGAAAGTGAGATAGATGAGAATATACACACTCCCTGACTGGAAGGCAATAAACAAGACCGCCAGCATAAACAATGGATGAATGTTGATGGAATCGGCCACCACCTTAGATTCAACAAACTGACGGATTATGGTGATGAAGACCCAGCCGCCAATGAGAATAACGCCGGTTACCCAATCACCTGAAACAATGCGGACAATGGCCATAGGGATGTATATGGTGCCGGGACCCAGAATAGGAATGATATCGGACACACCAACGATTAAGCTCCAAACGAGGGGGTACTCAATGCCCAGAATGATAAACAGAATATAAGACTGGAAAAAAGTTATAAAGTAAATAAAGAGATAAGAGCGTATGTATTTGCCAAGCATGACCAAACCATGGGTCCATGTTTTTTGTATTGTCAGGATAAGATGATCGGAGAAGAGGCTGCGTGTATAGGTTTTTAGTTTGTCATAGTCTTTTGTAAAAGAAAAGGACGAAAAGATAATCACAACAATCAGCATAATCCAGGTTGGCAGGGAAGTGATGATGGATATGGTCCATTTTGCTGCCGTTCCTGCATACGAAAGCGCTTGGGAAAGTGCTTTGAGTATGGTGTCTCTATTGTCATTGATGAAATTCACATCAAATACGGGTAGTGCTATGGGCAATGAATTGTTAGAAAGCCACTTTTCAATGGCATTGAGGATGTTTTGGGGGTCAATGTTCGGGATTTTACTAACCAGACCAATCAGCTCCCGTACGCCAAGGAACCCAAGGCCTCCAATAATGGAAAGCAAGGCTATTATGGTGATGAGTGGCGAAAGCCAGGAACTGACTCCGGTGTGCATTCTCAGTTTTCTATTGAAAAAGTGAATCAAGGGCTGGGATACCATTGCAATAACAAGACCGATTATAAACGGGATAACGTAAGAGAGGGTGTAGCGCAAAAGGACAGCGCCAGCCGTATAAATGATAAAAAAGATAACGAATGCACGGAACCAACTCAGGAACCTGGGGCTGAACCATACGGCGAATTTGCTTTTTATAGAAGTCATATTTTTTCCCTCACAAAAATGTTCATATAACAACGTAGTCATTCATGGCTTAGGCTTGTCTACTTGGGCTCTTTCTAGCCCGCGGCCTTAGGCGTGGGTTGTCGACTCTTCCAGGCTATGATATGCACTATATTCTGTTTTTCTTTATCCATAGGGTACAAGCTTGGTTTGGTTTCCAACTGTTGGATAATTGAAACATAGTGCTGTAGCCCGGTGCATCTGCCTGTGTAACCATCAATTTCCGATGACTTTATACAGGCAGTAAAGATCTAAATCCATACTACCATAAACGGCTGTAAAGTGCATTATGTTGAATCAAAAAACACGATTGATTCCGTATGACGGTTTTCAATCGTGCTTCTTTTTTAGTGCATCATGCGTGTTCCTTTTTAGCGTATCTATTGTGCTTTTTTTAGTACATCATGCAGATCAGACAGAAAAATACTTGTCTACCCATACACCCCATGTGCGGTGGATTACTTTCCACCCAACATGGAAATAAGAACGCCGGCCGCAACAGCGGAACCGATAACACCGGCAACGTTCGGACCCATGGCGTGCATAAGGAGGAAGTTACCTGGATTGGCTTCCTGGCCGACTTTTTGAGAAACACGGGCAGCCATTGGAACAGCAGACACACCGGCAGACCCAATGAGGGGATTCACCTTGCCACCGGAAATGACATTCAAGATTTTTCCAAACAACACACCCGTTGCTGTGCAGATGGCAAAGGCAAACATGCCCAAAATGATAATTTTAAAGGCCTGTGCGCCATACCCGGGTTGTGCCAGTTTGTCTGCAGAGGCAGTAGCGCCAACCGATACGCCAAGGAACAAAGTGATGATGTTGATCAGGGCATTTTGTGAGGTTTCACTTAAGCGGGCAACAACACCGGATTCACGGAAGAGGTTTCCCAGCATGAGCATGCCAACAAGAGGCGTTGCATCCGGGACGACCAGGGAGACAACAACGGCGACAATAATCGGGAACAGGATTTTTTCAAGCCGTGATACCGGACGCAACTGTTCCATTACAATACAACGTTCTTTTTTTGTTGTCATCAACTTCATGATGGGCGGTTGAATGACTGGCACCAGAGCCATGTAGGAGTAAGCTGCCAGTGCGATAGGTCCCAGAAGGTGTGGGGCCAGTTTTGTGGTGGTAAAAATGGCTGTCGGGCCGTCAGCGCCGCCGATGATGGCAATGGCACCGGCTTCCTGTTGTGTAAACCCAAGCATCATAGCACCGAAGAAAGTAAAGAAAATACCGATTTGAGCGGCAGCGCCCAAGATTAAGCTTTTCGGATTGGCAATAAGGGGACCGAAGTCCGTCATGGCACCGACACCAAGAAATATCAGTGGCGGGTAGACACCCAGTTTTACACCCAGGTAGAGGATATCCAGAAGACCAAACTTATCGCTATTGAACAAATCTGCAAACTGTAAGTCATGGATATTATCCCAAATAACCGGATGCATCAAATTGCCAAGCGGCAGGTTTGCAAGCAGCATACCAAAAGCAATAGGGAGAAGGAGCAAGGGTTCAAATTTGTACTTAATGGCCAGAAAAATGAAGAAGCAGGAGATGGCTATCATCACAAGGTGTAAGGGTGTTAGATTGCTAAACCCGGATTTTTTGGCCAACCCAATGATAGAGTCTACGAATACATTCCACATAAGAGAAACATCCTTTCATATGCCTGTGTTGTCAGAGCAGTGAAGCCCAAAAATTTCAACCGCTGAATTATGATTGAAGTTTGCGGATTACAGGCGGGTAGCGTGATACTCATCACGGCCTGCCGTGTTCCAGGATGTGGTGTTTCTTTTGGAACGACGGATGCTGCTGATGTGGAAACCTGATACGGAACCCATGGCGACGGTAATGGCGGCCATAATGGCTGCAATGAGGCCAACTTCATCCTCTTCGCTTTCATCTGTTGCTTCCAATACCTGAGTATCTGAATCTTCAGCATCCGAATCTTCAGCTTCTTCCCCGCTGACATAATCGACATCAGCATCTTTTTCTTCTTTGCCTTTTTTTCCTTTTCCTGAACCAGTCTTGGCGAAGAAACCAAAAATACTGACCACTAGGATGAGTGAAGTCAATACCAAAAAGACCACAACAATTCCAACAAATGCCACATTTCCACTAATTGTGAGTTTTTCTTGCAATGACATGGATGTACCCCTCTTTCTGTATAACTATTGGTGTAAATGAATATCTGGACGCCATAAAAATTTTGGTGGCATCACGACATACGTTATCACAAAGAGAGGATATTCGTCAAGAAAATAACATAAAAAAACCACCTGAATTGCACATGGCAAGCGCACAAAAAAAGTGAAGACTTCGATGATCTACCACTACCGCTTTCATCAGCCATATGAACAATATATTATGACAAGATATCCAGATAGTGGCACTGTTCTTTTCCTTTGCACCTTCCAAGTTCAGCATATGGCGAAACGTTTCGCTTTAATACTGTGCTATAAGGCCTTCTGGTGGCAAGGTTTCCCTAGTACTCTGTTAGTTTTAAACTGATTATAATGATAACAATCAGTCTATCACGTGTGTTCGACAATTACTTGCGTTTACAGGTGATCTGATGTACTATTTGAATTAGTCAAAAGGTGAAACGTTTCGGTGTGTCGATTGTGAACGTAAATCATTTGAAAACTTAGATTATATGCAGTGAATCCTATCATGTTTGTTTAAAAGTTGGCATTGAATAATGAGTTTTGAAATAACAGGTGAATCATTTTATTTCACGAATCAATTACTGTGAATACATGTGTTCATAAATGGAATGATTTTCACGTTATATAAGAAGAGGTATCATTTTTGAGTTAGGAGCATATGGCAGCAACAATAAAAGATGTCGCAAAACACGCCGATGTAGGTATCGCAACCGTATCAAAATATTTGAATGGTGGGAAGGTTCTCGGAAAAAATAGTATTCGTATTGATGAAGCGATTGTTGCATTGAACTATAAGATCAATAGTTTGGCGCGCAGTTTAAAAACAAGCAAGACAATGACCGTTGGTGTTTTATTACCCTCGCTGGAGAATATTTTTAGTACCAGTATCGTATCTAAAATTGAGAATATATTACAAGAAGCAGGTTACAGCACTTTGATCTGCGATTTTCAAGAGGATATCATCCTTGAAAAAAAGAAGCTTGTTTTTTTGGGAGATCGTCAAATAGATGGCATGATTTATATGCCATTGAAGGGCTGCGTTGAGGGTTTGAAACAATTGCAGGGTAATGGTATCCCGGTGGTTCTGATAGACAGAGCGATAAAGAATTGTGAATGTGATACTGTTTTAATCGATAATCTGAACGCTTCTTATGAAGCTGTAGAGCATCTCATCATCATGGGGCATCGACGTATCGGCATAATCAATGGTCCAGATACTATTTTTACAGCAGAAGAACGAATGAGAGGTTATTATAGGGTTCATGAAGATTACAGGATTTCAGTTGATCAAAAATTAATTGTTTGTGGGGATTATCGCATGGATATTGCATATGAGCAAGCGATGAAAATGCTGTCTGCGAAGAATTCTCCCACAGCGCTTTATGTAACGAACTATGAGATGACACTTGGTGCGTTGATGGCAATTAATGATTTAAATTTGAAAATACCGGAAGATCTGTCTTTCATAGGTTTTGATAATCTTGCGTTGGCAAACATTTTCAAACCGCCACTAACGATTGTTGTTCAACCAACTTCTGAAATTGTGGAGACTGCTGCCCGTCTGCTACTGAAAAGAATGAAAGGCAATCAAGATGGATTTCCTGAACTCATCAGGATGAAAACCAGGTTGATAAAAAAGAATACTGTTGATAAACCAAAAACACTTGATTCATGATTCTACCGTAATAGCCCGAAAATGCTCCAATTTGATGCCAAATCGTGGCGTTAGAGGCAGTACAATGCTCCGCATTGTACTGGTAGACCGCGATATTGACCTGAAATCGGCCATTTTCAATCAATTTCAGCCCCTGCGGAGTCGGAATCGGGGTTCTTACACCAGAATCATTCATGATTTTATGACATTTTGTCATCGAATCGCTAATCACCTTATTGATGCTGTTTGAGTGGATAATTTTTCTAATTATTTGTTTTGAAAAGCTCATATTTTGGATAATTTTATTTGATGAGGATTTAGAGGAGGCACTATGGATTTACCAATGAAAGAATTGCGGGGGGGAGCAAAAATACCTGCGATGGGTCTCGGGACATTTGGTTCGGACAAATACGACAGTGAAACTGTTGCAAATGCAGTGAAAAATGCCATACAGAATGGATGGAGACTGATTGATTGCGCTTCTGTCTATGGGAATGAAGCCGTTGTTGGCAAAGTTCTACAAGAGGTTATGGATTCTGGTGTGAAACGTGAAGAATTATTTATTGTTTCAAAGCTTTGGAATGATATGCATGGAAAACGAGATGTACTCTTGTCTTGTGCACAATCTCTAAAAGATTTGCATGTCGATTATTTAGATTTATTTTTTGTGCATTGGCCCTTTCCGAATTTTCATCCAAAAGGTGCTTTGGCAGATTACCATCATGCAGATGCGAAGTCGTATATCCATGAAGATTACATGGAAGTTTGGTACCAGATGGAACGCCTGTTGAAAGCTGGTTATGTCAAGCATATTGGTACTTCGAATATGACCGTACCAAAATTGAAGCTACTGATCAAAGATTGTACGATCATGCCTGCCGCCAATGAAATGGAATTGCATCCCACGTTTCAACAGGAGGAACTTTTTCAGTTTTGCATTGATCACGGTATTCAGCCAATCGGTTATAGTCCCATTGGTTCACCGTCCAGACCTGAACGGGATCGCACACCAGATGATGTTGTGGATATGGAAAGCCCTGTTGTCCTTGATATTGCAAAAAAACATGGTCTTCATCCGGCACAATTATGTTTAAAATGGGCATTTCAAAGAGGGCAAATACCCATTCCTTTCTCTGTCAAACCGGAACAGATACTTTCAAATATGCAGGCTATTAAGGGTGAAGACTTAACAAAGGAAGAAATGGACGCGATGAAAACAGTTGAACATGGCTGTCGGTTGATTAAAGGACAAGTTTTCCTCTGGGAGGGTGCCAGAGATTGGAATGATCTTTGGGACGTGAACGGAGAGATTACAAGATGACAAAGGTGTCGTTAAGTGAAAGGAAGAAAAGCGATGGAAATGATGAATGCAGCATACTTACCAGGGAATAGCACGGTTGAGTTGAAACAGGTTGAGATTCCTGAACCGGGACATGGGCAGGTGCTCATACGCACAAAATCATCAACGATTTGTGGCAGTGATATCCGTGCTATTTACCGTGAACATTTGGGTAAGGGGCCGGAAGGTTATCAAGATAAAATTGCAGGGCATGAGCCTGCTGGACAAATTGTAAAATGCGGACCGGGCATGAGAAGATTCAAAGAAGGCGATCGTGTCGTGTTGTATCACATTTCGGGCTGCGGTCTGTGCATGGATTGTCGGCAAGGCTATATGATTAGCTGTACAAGCCCGTTGCGTGCAGCTTATGGCTGGCAGCGTGATGGTGGCATGGCGCCTTACATTTTGGCTGATGAAAAAGATTGTGTACCACTGCCGGATGCTTTGACCTATACCGATGGCGCGCAGGTTGCTTGTGGTTTTGGGACTGTCTATGAAGGATTAGAAAAAATTGGTATTTCAGGCAATGACGCCGTACTCGTTGTCGGGCTTGGACCGGTTGGCCTGGCCACGTTGATGGTGGCAAAAGCGATGGGCGCTGACAAATTAATCGGTGTAGATATCACAGCAGAGCGATGCCAACTTGCGATGGATAAAGGATTAGCCGACACTGTATTTGTATCGGGACCCGATACGCTCCAAAAAATATTAACGTTAACCGGTGGACAAGGTGTGGAAAGAGCCATTGATTGTTCCGGACATACTTCAGCCAGACAATTGGCTATCCGGGCAACGCGTAAATGGGGCAAGATTGCATTTGTTGGAGAAGGTGGCACAGTTGAATTCAACCCGAGTCCTGATATCATTCATGATCAGAAAACCATTTATGGTTCATGGGTAACCAGCATATGGAAAATGGAAGAATTGACTGCGAAACTGGTTCGTTGGAATATTCATCCTGAAGACCTGGTCACACATCGTTTTACTTTGGATCAGGTTGAAGATGCTTATCGTTTAATGGCAGAAGGTAAATGCGGTAAGGTTGCTGT
>JBBRWP010000053.1:0-15527 GCA_038249175.1 Acetivibrionales bacterium | reverse complement strand
TTGCATGCACAGATTGCAAAAGAAAACGGTCAGTTTGATCTGGATGATGTGGTCAATGGGGTAGCCAGTAAAATGGTATCCAGGCACCGCCATGTTTTTGGGGATGCCCGGGCGGAGACTGCGGATGATGTGGTGCAATTGTGGGAGGATATCAAGAAAGTAGAAAAGGGTCATCCTAGCGCTACCCGGTCGCTAAAAGATGTTCCGCCGCACCTGCCGGCCCTCATGCGCAGTTATAAGGTGCAGAGCAAGGCGGCCAAGGTTGGTTTTGATTGGCCAGATATACAAGGTGCATGGGATAAAGTGGATGAGGAAATCATAGAACTGGAAGAAGCTGTCCAGGGCCAAAGTGCGAAAAGAATTGAAGAAGAAGTGGGAGACCTCCTCTTTGCGGTGGTCAATGTATCAAGGTTTTTGAAAGTTCAACCAGAGTTGGCACTGAGTGGTACTACTGAGAAATTCATTCGACGCTTCGCACAGATTGAAGCGATGGCTGCTGAAAGCGGTAAAACAATGGAAGAGTTGACTCTGGCAGAGATGGATGTTTTGTGGGATGGTGTCAAGGCACAGGAGAAACAAGCAGAAGGTTAATTATAAAAGCACAGGAGAACCCATTCGAGGATAAGTATAAAATTACAAGCAAACAAGCGTAAGGTACAAGGCTAAAACACAAGAGAAACAGGCAGAGAAATATGTATAAAAGCGCAGGAGAAATAAGAAAAAGGAGTCGTGTAAGTGTATGCGAATTGATAAATTTTTAAAAGTGAGCCGTATTATTAAAAGAAGGACATTGGCAAACGAAGCCTGCGATCGCGAAAAGGTGACCTTGAATGGCCGTGTGGCAAAAGCCGGTGCTGAAGTGAAACCCGGAGATATAGTCGAAATTCGGTTTGGTGAAAAGCTAACAAGACTGAAAATATTAAAGGTGGCCGAACATATGAAAAAAGAGGAAACGGCCGAAATGTACGAAATCATCTAAGTAGGATCATGGTATCAAAGACGGCTCGCTTATCAGCGAACCGTCTTTTTTCTTGCCTGAAACAATATATTTTTCGTCATATTGTACAAAAGTAGCCGTCATAAGTCGGAAAAGTGTTGAAGAGGTAGTAGAACTGTATAGTATTTGTCATAGACTTTTAATAAAATGACAGAAGAGAAGTCATTTAAAATCCATGCAGGAGGTAACAATATCGTGACAGCTATCACAGAGTCAGGAAAAGCCATGCTGCCAGTAAAAAGAAAATTCTACCTGACCACCCAGTTCTGCTGGCGCATCGTCCAAATTCTATCGGCCTTGGCACTGACAACCCTCTTCATGCCAATGGTACACATCGCATCCATTGCCGGTAAAAAGAATCTTGTTTTTAACGGGTTTCAAATTCTTACCGGTACACACGGTCTCGGAAAACAACTGGAAAAAGTGAACCTTGATGCAAGTGGCACCATGGTCATGGCACTGGTGTTTATGGTTCTGGGTCTGGCTCTGTCACTCATTCGTTTTAAAAAAGCTACCATTTTTACGTTGCCAATTGCTCTGATCACCATGGTTGAAGTGATGATATCCGCCAACATGATGACCTGGTTGGTTAAAAAGGGCGGGGAAACAGGCTTTGGCGTTAAAATGCTTATTTTCATAGAAGCTATGATTATGCTTTTCACGTTTCTGGCTGTTATATTGAAACGGATCAACGCTCGAACCGGAGATTTTAAGAGCCACATGGCCCTTTTTGCCATGTTGGTACCCGGGATGGTCTATCTGATTGGCTTTGCTTATTTGCCAATGCCCGGTATTTTATTGGCTTTTAAGAAATATATGGTTCAGGGCACCAATGTGTTCGAAAACTTTTTCAAAAGCAGCTGGGTTGGTTTGAAAAATTTTGAGTTTTTATTTTCATCACCGGACGCCTTGCAGATTACACGCAATACAATTTTATATAATCTGACCTTTATGGCCGTCGGTCTCATTTTTAGTGTAGGTCTTGCTATCGCCATTACAGAACTGCCGAACCGGAAACTTGCAAAAGCATATCAAACGGCATACTTTCTCCCTTATTTTCTGTCATGGATGGTTGTGGCTTATTTGGTTTTTGCCATGCTGAATTATGACCTTGGTGTTTTGAATAAGATGATCGGTGCGTTTGGCATTGATCCTGTAAACTGGTACATGGAGCCCAAATACTGGCCGCTTATTTTTGTTGTGGCGAATCTATGGAAATATACCGGGAATGGTTCTATTATCTATATTGCAACCATTACAGGATTTGATACGGAAATCTACGAAGCAGCATCCATTGATGGTGCCGGCAGGATGAAACAGATTCGTTTGCTGACCATCCCGATGCTTATCCCCATGATGATTCTTTTGACCATTCTGGGCATCGGGCGTATATTTTCGGCAGACCTCGGCTTGTTCTTTTCCTTGCCTATGGGATCCGGCGTACTCCGTTCTGTCTCCAATGTTATTGATCTTTATGTGTTTAATGCCTTGCGTGCCGGAACCAACATCGGTATCCCCGGTGCAGCTGCATTGTTCCAATCGGTCGTTGGTTTTATCCTTGTATTAACGACAAATGCCATAACACGTAAAATGAGTCCGGACAATGCACTGTTCTAAGAAATAAACATCATGAAAAACGATACCGTTTCAGGAGGTAAAAAATGAGCACCATAACCAATGCCGGAACCATAAAAACCGGAAGGAAGAAAGTTCTGGACCCAAACCGTATGAATCCTACGGCAAACATTATCTTGAATGTCGTTTTTATACTCGGTGTTATTGTCTGTGTCGCACCGGTTCTGCTGATTGTCATGGTTTCATTTACCAGTGAAGCAGATATCCTGAAGTACGGCTATAAGTTATTTCCAGTCAAGTTCTCTCTGGACACCTATAAATTCTTATTCAATGATCCATCCGTTGTTTACAATGCTTATGGTGTAACCATATTCACAACCATCGTGGCAACCGTTATGTGCCTGGTTACCGTGGCACTCTTCGCATATCCAATCAGTCGCAGGGACTTTAAATTCCGGAATGAAGTCACGTTTTTTATGTTTTTTACAATGCTTTTCGGTGGCGGTCTTGTTTCCTATTATATTGTTATGACCGGTGTATTCGGCTTAAGAAATAATATCCTGGCCATGATACTTCCTTATAGTTTCAATGCGTTTTGGGTTATTGTTATGCGAACATTTTATAAGAATCAGATTCCAGAATCTATTATCGAATCTGCCCGAATCGATGGCGCCGGTGAATGGAAGACACTTCTCCAAATTGTTCTGCCATTATCTCTGCCCGGACTGGCAACGGTTGCCTTGTTCACAACCCTTGGCGTTTGGAACGATTGGTTCAACTGCGTACTCTTTATCAATACAAGTATGATTAATCTGCAAACCATGATTTACCGGGCACTGACATCGGTGCAAATGCTTCGTGATATTGTCTCAAAAATGGGTGCATCAGCCGGCGCTGTAGGTGCAGAAGCCGCCAAGCTGCCGAATGAAACATTCCGAATGGCCTTATGTGCCATTTCCATCGGACCGATTGTACTGGCCTACCCCTTCTTTCAAAAGTATTTTATCAAAGGCCTGTCTGTTGGCGCAATCAAAGGCTAGTTGTTGTGTTGAAATCATGTCACCCTGACCGGATCTAGTTATAATTCTTTTGGCTTTGTGGGAAAAATACGGTGTCGGGCCGTGTTCCAACCCCTTGCAATACAATATTTTATAGGAGGATATCAAATGAAACGAAACACAAAATCCCTGTTGGCGATTCTGTTTGCAGTTCTGATGCTCGTGTCAGCACTTGCAGGCTGCGGCGCTACCCCTGCTGCAACAGAAAGCTCTTCTGCCGCAGCTTCTGAAAGCGTTGCTCCGGCTGAATCTTCTGAAGCGGCTGCATCAGAGGAAGCGACTCCTGAAGCAGCACAACTCGAAGAATACGAAATTGTATACTACATGCTGGCCAATACCATTTCTCAAGAGCTTCCTGCGATTGTAGAAAAATTGAATGAAATGGTAAAACCGAAAATCAACGCCACCGTGAACATCGTTATGCTCGATTGGGGTACATGGACCGATAAGTTCAACACCTCCATCAATGCCGGTGAAAAAATGGACGTTGCGTTTACTGCTGACTGGTATGGTTATGTAGACTCCGTAGCGAATGGCTATTTCCTGCCGCTGAGTGACCCGGAAGACAATTTGCTGGAAAAATACGCACCTGAAACAGTGAAGGCTTTGGGCGAAGGGTTTATCGTTGGTTCACAAATCGACGGCGTTAACTATGCCGTGCCTACGGATAAAGAGTTTGCTGTACCTGCTGGTATTGTATGGAAC
Source organism: Acetivibrionales bacterium (assembly GCA_038249175.1). Lineage (GTDB taxonomy): Bacteria > Bacillota > Clostridia > DSM-8532 > DSM-8532 > JAEWSN01. The sequence goes on along the minus strand of JBBRWP010000053.1, from coordinate 11,192 downwards.
AAGGACCTGACAGACAAATATGGCATGGATTTGTCAAAGATTCGCAATATTGCTGAGCTGGAACCCTTCTTGAAAACAATCAAAGAAAAAGAACCCAACATCATTCCGTTCTTAGTGCAAGACCCTGGATTTGTCGTACCATTTACTGATCTTTCCGGTGGTGTCAATATTGGTGTTGACTATGCTGATGTCAAAGACCGTACCATGAAACAATTCTGGGAAATGCCCGCAACTGTTGAACATGGCAGAACCTGCAAAAAATTCTTTGATGCAGGATATATTTCCAAAGACGCAGCGACCACAAATGCAAAATATGGTGACCACCTTCTTGCCGGGGACTTCTTTGTTACCGAACAACCGACCAAACCCGGAAATGGAAAATCAGGCGAATTGATGGCTGCTGCCGGCAATAAATTTAAATTGGATGAAGCAACATGGACACCTTATGTTGCTGTATCCATGCATGCCGGCGGATCCATGCTGGCCATTCCGAAAACGTCCGGTGACCCGGCTCGTGCTATGATGTTCATCAATTTGATGCACACCGATGCTGACATCGCCAACCTTCTGGTTTGGGGTATTGAAGGCGTTGACCACAAAGCAGTTGGAACATCAGCCAAAGGCGAAAAGATTGTAGAAGCACTTCCGGATAACACCTGGACATCCGCCTCTTTGCCGTGGACCCTTGGCTCTGTTTACATCCATTGGCTGGGCAGCAATGAACCGGAAGACAAACATGAGTTGTTCGCTTTGACAAAAACCGAATCTGTATCCCACATTACCCTTGGTTACCGTTTTGGTAAAAAAGCGGATTTCCAACCGCAATATGCAGCACTTACCAACGTTATTACAGAATATCAAAACCAATTGGGTGTTGGCGCTGCATCTGACTGGGAAGGCACATATACGAAATTTATGGATGCCATGAAAGCTGCCGGTTTGGATGAAGTGAAAGCAGCATTGCAGACCGACCTTGATGAATTCCTGACAAAAGTAGGCCGCTAATTATTCACACCACAATCAGCAGATTCTATTCCCGACACTGCAGGTTGTACAGAGGCACAACGGACTTTCCGTTGTGCCTTTTTTTTCAGACATTTTCCCGGACATTTTTTCAGGCATTTTTCGGACATTTCCAGACATTTCCAGACATTTCCAGACATTTTCCAGACATTTTTCCAGACATTTTTCCAGACATTTTTCCAGATTTATTCGAGGTCTTTTTTTGTGATATGATGTCTATGGTCTTGCAAGATTGGGGGTTGTTTCCATGCAAGTGCACACAACGATAAGAAACAAATGGCGGCGCTTCCGGCTCGCCCCTATACCTTACGGTCTGATCCTTGTTATAGCACTAACTTCCTGCGGATTTATTGGTGATGGGCTTAACTCACCACCCAAAGGAACGGCAGAAGCAACCACCTTACCCAAAGGAGATTTGCCACGGAGAGACCTGGTGTTTTATTTGCCTGGCATCGCCCAAAAAGACCAGATGCGTGTGAATACAGAAATCAATCAGGTTCTTTTGAACAATTACAATTGCACCCTGGATATCCGTGTTACTGATTGGAACACCTGGAACAGCCAGTATCCAATTCTCCTATCTTCGGGTGACCGTGTGGATATGATGTTCACGGCTTCTTACTACGGGTATTTTCAAGAAGTTGCGAAAAATACTTTTCTCCCGCTGGATAATCTGATGGCACAATACGGACAGGATATCCCCGGGGTTATGTTGGATGGTTATCTCGATGCTGCCCGTGTTAAGGGTAAATTGTATGCCATCCCTGTCAATAAAGATACCGGTCAGGGATGGGGCATTGTCGCAAACCGTGAAATGGCTGAAGATATTGGAACAGATCTTGGGGGCGTCGTGCGCTTAGAAGATCTGGAGCCGGTTCTTGCCCGTGCCAAAGAAAAGCTGCCGGAAGGGGTGGTGCCATTTTTTATCGGAAATGAGCTTTCAATGCTGCAATTGGCCGGCACAACCACAGCTTGTGCGGAAATCGGATTCAGTGACAGAAGCCGGTTCGTACAGTTGGATGACCAACTTTACTATGACAATTTTCTGCAGAAAGCATTGCCATTGTACCGTATACCGCAATTTCTGGATCAATGTGCTCTTGTGAATCGCTGGTTTCAAAAAGGCTATATCAATAAAGATTTGCTAACCACACAGGTAACTGCAAGAGAGATGATGGGTGATGATAAGGCTTTTATCCACGTTCAGGCACAGTCTCCAATTCATCAGGTTCAGTGGGAGAATGAAACCGGGAAAAAGCTAATTTCTGTGGAATTTGTAAAAGGGGTAAAGGAAACACAGTCCATGACCGGTGCATTAACGGCCATTCCCAGGAGTTGTGCTGATCCTGACAGGGCCATGATGGTCATCAATGCTTTTATGACAAATGCAGCTCTGAAAAATCTTTTTACCTGGGGTATAGAAGGTATGCATTACACAGCAGTTGATGAAAAAACGATTCGCTTGCCGGAAGGCATCTCTTCAGCGAATGATACCGGGTACAATCCAGGTAACTTCTGGATGTTTGGCAATGCCTATCTGCTAAAAGTATGGGACAATGAACCCCCGAAAAAATGGGATTATTTGCGGGTTTACTGTGAGGTTATGCCAAAATCGCCGCTGCTGGGTTTTTCTTTTGACAGCTCGCCAGTGAAAGCAGAAGTTGCAGCCCATGCCAACGTGATGAAAGAGAAGTTTCGACTTCTTGCCAACGGTGTTCTGCAACCCGATGCCATTGCTGCAGAGATTGAAAAAGCGGATATGTTGGCCGGCATTGATCGTATATGTGCAGAGATTGACCGCCAGGTGCAGGACTGGAAAAAAACACAAAAGCCCTGACCCCTCATGCAAGGACTGTTTTGGGATGTGTTGGCCTGAATTGATCGTATATGTGCAGAAATTGACCGCCAGGTGCAGGACTAGAAGAAAACACAAAAGCCCTGACCCCTCATGCAAGGACTGTTTTGGCTACTATATCTTCCGGTGCTTCATGCGGTATTCCTGTGGGGTGAGGCCAACCACATTGCGAAATTGTCTGGCAAAATGAGAAAAATGGTGGTATCCAAGGTTATGTGCGATATCAGCGATGCGGTCTGCCGTTTCTTCCAGCATTTTCTGTGCTGTGGTCATGCGCCTTAGAATAATGAAATCAGACAGGGTTGAACCGGTTTCTTTTTTAAAAACGCGCGATAAATAGTCGGCATTGAAATGGATGGTGCTGGCAATATCTTCTCTCGAAAAATCCTGCAGAATATGGTCTTCAATAAACTTCTTCACTTCACGAACCATAGCGGACTCCTGTTTGGATGTGTTTTCGCAGGCAGCCGTAATGCCATCCAAAATGATTTTTGCCCAGGAAAACGCCTGCTGCGGCGAATTGATATGGATACCCTCGGTTACAGTGTCTTTTGAGGGAAAGGCATCGGTCACCCGAAGGCCGGACTGATGTAGCATATGATAGGTCATGCTGATCAGACCAAAGCAAAAAGACTCCAGCATTTCACGGGATGCATGCCCTTCATAGATTTTGTCGAGATACTCTTTCATCCGCAGCAACAAGGTCTCTGTTTTTCCGGACGAGAGGAGGGTAGCCCACTCTGAAAAATCGGGTGCCCGCAATGTACTGGTGGTCAGCTCTTTAAAATTTTGCATTTTTAAAATGCTGTTGGGCTTGGTCAGGTTTTCTGCTTCAATGCCAAAAAGCGATTTTTGTGTTGTGTACGCGTTTGCCATGGTGGTTGGCTCGGAGATATAGCAGGACAAATGACACATCAGGTGCGTATTACATGCTTCTATAAAAGATTCTGCCGCCGGGACAATTTGGCAGTCGATGTTCTCTCCGCTGTAAATGACGGCCATTTGTGTGTCGTCAGAGAGCTGGAAAACTACGCCCTGGAAGTTGCTTAACAACGTCTCTTCTGCCACATTTCTTACAGCAAAGCGCATCACCTCTTTATCCATGGCATCCAGGGTCTCCAGCCAATGTTCAATGCGAATGAGGACAAGGGTAATGTGTTCAATTGAATTGGAAGAAATTTCTAAAACGCGCATCATTTCTTTCAGCCTTGTCGCATCTCCGGGGAGCCTGCCTTCTAAAACATCCTTCCATAAATGCGCTGCAAACGTTGGTTTTTGTGTTTCCCAGAGGTTTTTATATGTCTGATAGCTTTCGGCCAACAGCGTCTGGGTTTTTTCTTTCTGAATGGTGCTCAGGGTTTTTTTCACAACATCAAATAATACATCATATTCTACCGGTTTTAATAAATACTAGATACAGCCATACTGCATTGCTTTGTGGGCGTAATGAAAATCGGCATGTCCTGTTAAGAAAATGGTTTTTGTGTTCATCGTATTTTCATAGACCCATTTCAGGAGAGAAACACCGTTTTCACCGGGCATTTCAATGTCGCTGATCATAATATCCACATCTGTTTTTAGAAGAATTTCTTTGGCCTCCTGCGTGTTTGAGGCGGTATAGATGGTGGCAATGTCCAGTGTTTCCCACTCAATACCTTTTGTAATGCCCAAAATGGCGTATTCTTCATCATCAACAACCAATAAAGTGTACATAAAGCCTCCATATCTAACATTGCTTTGTGTTTTCTGTTTGATTTATTCCATTGCGTAGAGCGGTTAACGATCATAAGTAAACAATACTACAATCCATAACCAAGACGACAATTCATATCCAATCCGATAATACCTTACCGGGAGCACGGTCTACCCTTGGTGTGTGAACGATATCCGTGCTTGTGGCACTTACAGGTTCATATTTTCTTCTGTTTGGGTAGGGTCACCATTACGCAAGCCCCCTGGTCTGTATTGTTTTGCAATTGCACCGTTGCGTCTTCCCCGTAGCGCATGAACAGACGGCTTTTCACATTCCAAACACCGATATGCTCCGAGGGTTGACCTTTCAGGAAGTCTGGCTGCCGGAAGGCTTCCAGCTTGTCTGGCGAAAAACCGATGCCAGTATCTTTTATTTGAACAGTGAAATACGCCGGGTCGGTAGACTCAAAAACAACAATTTGAATATCCAGTCCATTCACCGGGTCCATAAAGCCATGGACGATGGCATTTTCTACAAAAGGTTGCAGGGTGAGGGGTGGTAAGAGGTAGTTTTCCAGTTTCGGGTCGATCTGGATGTCATAAGTTAACTTCTTGGTAAAGCGCAGTTTTTGTATGTCTAAATAGTCTTTGACAAAGGATATTTCATTGCAGAGTTCTGTTAATGCACCGCCGGCGTTCATCACATAGCGGAAGTAACGCGACAACAGCAGGGCCATTCTTTGAATGGTTTGGTAATCGCGTATGGCAGAAAGGCTGTAGATAATATTAAGGCTGTTGGCAAAAAAGTGTGGATTAATCTGGAGCTGCATATAGCGGAGTTCGGCTTTTTTAGCATCGAGTTCAGCCTGCTGAACATCCAGCTTGTTTTCATAAACATCAATGCGCAGGGTTTCAATTTGTGCAGCCATTTCATTGAAGGTGCGGATGAGGTAACGAAATTCCTCCACACCTGTCTCGGGCAGAACCACTTTGGTGTTTCCGGCACCAATGACCTGCATGCCTTTTGTAATGGAATGCACCGGACTGACAATGATGCGTTGCAAGTAGGCAAAGTATATGAGAAAAATGATTAAGATGACAACGGGTAAAATGATAAACATGGTCTGGAAAACCGGCAGGTTTGAGAGCAAGCCTCGTTCTTCGATGGCTTCGATGAAATACAGGTCAGCCATTGTGGATTTCTCTGTGATGAGCATATAGCGCAGGGTACTGTTAGGGGCCATGACGGTGTGCGGCTTTCCTTCAAAAAAATTGTCTGCAGAATTGATTAAGCGGTCAATACTTCCAAGGTTTTCAGTTCCAAGATAGGTGCCTCGATTACCGGAAATAACAATCATACCCCTACCGGCATCCTGGTTGTTGCTTGTTTCAAAATCGATGAGTCGATGGAGGCTCACCCAGGCGCCCATATAGCTGCCGGCACCATCTGTGCTCATGCACAGCAGCCCGGGGTTCTTGCCGAGAGGGACAATGTTCCATTTGCTGGAGACATAGGTCATACTGGCAACATGGGCCATGTCTTTTAAAGTCTTATCGATATCTTTGAATTCTCTGACGCCGCTTTTTGAAAAGGATATCATGCTTTTATTGTTTTCGGAAAAAACAAAAAGTACATCTGCGTAGGGGAAGGCGTCAATATCCTTGCTAAGTTGAAGAAACAAGTGGCTTGAACTGACGAAAAAAGCCTCGCTGTCTTTTGGTGAATTGTTGTACTGCTGAATATCGGTGTTCTCGGCCGAGTGGTTCAATGTGCGAATCAGATAACTTTGTATTTCGGCTAAGGCGTCGTCCTGTTTTTCCACATAGCGTGGCAAAAGTTCACGATAGGATTGTACCACCTGGTTTCGTACCAGGTTAATGGCATACAGATTGTTGTAAAACAACAGCCCCATTAAGGCAGATATAATAAGCACCAGCACAACTGAAACGTTGAACTGGAGGGTTTTAGTAAAACGCATGTTTTCAACTCCGAAGTCTACCCATGTAGAAGTATAGAATATGCAACCATTATATCAGAAAGGCAGATGCTGCGGGAAAATCGTGACACGGGGACGGTTCTTTTGTCACAGGCAGTGTGACAAAAGAAACGTCCCCGTGTCACACACACCCGTGTCACACCAGAAAGGCAAATGCAGCGGGATAATGAAAAAGCTTTACTTTGACCTGTTGAAGTGGCGGGAAAAGTGGTACAATACAGAAAAGCACGCTTGTGTTGCGAAGATTTGGACGTGTATGTTTTACAAAAGATAAGGGGATGACGATGACAGGAACGATTCATCCAAAAGTACAGACTAGACCTGCGAAACCAGGCAACCCGATTTCCGATGCGGTTGCACCACCTCAAAACCAAATTGTAAAAAGAGTACCGGCTTTTTGGATTTATGCGATATTGCTTGTGCTTGCCGTATATACGGCGGTTACCTTTGTAAAGCAGGAAAATGACATGAAAACACTGCACCGCGCCACTGCTGAGGTTCAAGCGAAGATTGAAAAAGAAAAACATCTTAACCAGCAACTGCAGGAACAAAAAATGGAAGTGACCTCTGAAGACAGTATCGAAAAACTGGCTCGGGAAAAACTCGGCTATGTGAAGAATGGTGAACGCATTTTTGTAGATACCAATAAGTAAACGGCGTGTTTCCTTCGTGTTTTTGTCAAAGCAGTTGTTTATTTATACAGGAAAGGACGATGCGGCATGTGCTGTGCAAAGCCATCATGCAAACACCGTCCTTTTGTTTTTAGTAAAAACAACTTAGAAACAGCGAGTGAATAGCTGTTATGATTACATCCCAAAAAGTCACTAAGTGACTTTTTGGTGCAAGTTACCGTCAGATAACTTGCACCAGCATTTGCAGAATGCCGGGTAATCGTGTTGATTTGTTCCAGATTGCAACCTTGTTGCAATTTCTTGCAAGAAAATTTGCGGCAGAAAGTCGCGAAGCGACTTTCTGGGGTACAATCCTGTTATTTTTTAGCCAGTTTTGCCCATGTGTCTTTTAAGGTTACCGTTCTGTTAAAAACGGGGGTACGGTTTTCTGACAAGTCCTTATCCACGCAAAAGTAGCCCAAACGCAGGAACTGAAAACGATCGCCAACCTTCGCGTTTTTTAGATAAGGCTCAGCCTTGGCATTTGCCATGACAACCAGAGAGTCTGGATTCAAATTCGCCTTATAATCGCCCACCTCAGGATCTTCAACGGTAAAGAGCATATCGAACTGTCTCACCTGAACATCCAATGCATGCGGAGCGCTGACCCAGTGGATGGTTCCCTTTACTTTGCGTCCATCGGGGGAATCTCCGCCGCGGGAAGCAGGATCGTAGGTGGTGTGAATCACGGTCACCTTCCCATTTTCATCGACTTCGTGTGCGGCATATTTCACGAAATAAGCGCTTTTCAGGCGCACTTCACCATCGGGTTTTAAACGGAAATATTTTGGTGGCGGTACGACCATAAAATCGTCTCTGTCTATCCAAAGTTCTCTCGAAAAGGGTACCATTCTCGTCCCCGCTTCCGGCATTTCCGGATTGTTTTCAAGGATAAACTCCTCTACCTGACCTTCCGGGTAGTTGTCGATAATCAGCTTGACAGGGTCGACAACCGTCATGACACGGGGTGCGGTTTTGTTCAGGTTTTCCCGGACACAATGTTCGAGTAATCCCCAATCTACCACACTATTGGTTTTTGACACGCCAATACGTTCCACAAAATCACGGATGGCTTCCGGTGGGAAACCGCGCCGACGTAAGCCGCACAAAGTGGGCAGGCGTGGGTCATCCCAACCCAGTACATAGTTGTTTTCAACCAGTTCGCGTAATTTGCGCTTGCTCATCACTGTATGGTTGATGTTCAGGCGGGCAAACTCATACTGGTGTGGCGGGTTTTCTATTTCGCATTGTTCCAAAACCCAGTTGTACAGAGGCCTGTGGTCTTCATATTCCAAAGAGCAAAGGGAATGGGTGACGCCTTCTATGGCATCTTGCAGGGGGTGTGCAAAATCGTACATGGGGTAAATGCACCATGAGTTTCCCAGCCTGTGGTGGTGCTCTTTTTTAATACGGTACATGGCCGGATCACGCAGGTTAATGTTCGGTGAGGCCATATCAATCTTTGCACGCAGAATTTTTTCACCTGCTTCGTATTTTCCAGCCCGCATCTCTGCAAACAGTTTCAGGTTTTCATCGATGCTGCGATTGCGAAAGGGACTTTCTTTGCCGGGTTGTGTCAGTGTGCCGCGATGCTCGCGAATTTCATCCGCAGACAAATCATCGATATAGGCAACGCCTTTTTTGATACACGTCAGCGCGTAATCGTAAATCTGCTCACTATAATCGGAACCATAAAACAGGCGGTCTTCCCAATCGAAGCCCAACCAGCGGATGTCTTCCATAATGGCGTCCACATATTCCACTTCTTCTTTGGCGGGGTTGGTATCATCGAAACGCAGGTTGCATTGGCCGCCGTACTTCTCTGCCGTGCCGAAATCAATGCAGAGGGCCTTTGTGTGTCCGATGTGCAGGTAACCGTTGGGTTCAGGCGGGAAACGGGTGTGAACCATTTTCAGGCCGTTTGCCAAATCCACCTCAACGGCTTCCTCGATAAAATTTTTCTGACGTCTTTCCATTTCTTCCATGGCCATGTTCCCTTCGTGGCACAATAGATTTCAGTCCTTCAGGGGGACTGTTGTACTTGTGCCAGGTTGCTGAAAAGGAGTGCTGAATTTGCCCCCCGAATAAGCCTGAAAAACAACGCCGCAATTTTTAGTTATGTGTGTTGAAAAAGACTGTCGGGTTGTTCCCCATTATAAGCCTTGAACAGGGTTCTTGCAATTGTCAGAGATAAGCCGGTTTTGATGATAGTAAAAAGCGGTTCCTGTAAGCAAGAACCGCTTTTTGACACGATACATTGTCTGATTGTACTCCGGAAAGTTGTTCTACGACTTTCCCTACCGTTCACGACTTTCAATACTCTTCACCAAAGACTTCACCAAAGACTTCACCAAAAATTTCATGCAATATCTTTATCACTACTGCGTGAGTTTGAATAATTCATTTTTATGATCCTTTATTTATGCAGACTTACAACAAGTCAGAATTCTCAAAAATGATGTTAGACTTGTCTTAAATATCGAAGTCACGCTGTAGTGTTATTCACTTCTTGCATTGTCCACCTCGGCCAGGCATCTTTCAAGTGCATGCCGCAATATTTTAATCATACTGTCCATATCCTTTTCATTGACAATGAGCGGCGGCATGAGCCGAATAGTACCGGGTTGCGGTGCGTTGATAAGCAACCCCTTTTCCATAGCGTACGCCACAATGTCAGCTGTGTTCTTATATGGCAGATCAAAAGCAATCAGTAAGCCAAAACCGCGTATATTTCGAATAGCGGGAGCGCCGTCGGCGGCTTTTTTCATTTCTTTGCCAAGTTCCATTAGCAGGTCTTTGAGGTAAATGCCCATGACTTCCGCATTTTCGACCCAGCCGCCTTCAGAAACTTCTTTTACGACTGCTTCTCCAACAGCCATACCAAGCGGTTGTGCACAGTAGCTGCCGCCTTGATCACCAGGTTCAAATATATCCAATCGCTCTGTGGTCAGCATGGCGGAAAGCGGGTAACCGCCACCAATACCCTTGGCCAAAGTCATAATATCCGGTTTGATACCATAGTGTTCAAAGGCAAACATTTTACCCGTACGCCCGATGCCTGTTTGAATTTCATCGAATATAAGCAGGATGCCCTTGTCATCACAGAGTTTTCGTAAACCTGTCATGTATGCCTGTGTGGCAGGATAGACACCGCCTTCGCCTTGAATCGGTTCTATCATAATGGCACAAGTATTATCGTTTGTCGCAGCTTCCATAGCGGCCAGATCATTAAAAGGTACATGGATGAAGCCTTCAACTTTCGGAGAGAAGAGCGGTTCCCAATGCTTTTTGCCGGTTGCAGACATCATAGCCAGTGTTCTTCCGTGAAAACTGTTCAAGGTGGTGACAATTTCATAGGCACCGTTTTTTTGTGTTGTGCCATATTTTCGTGCCAGCTTCACGGCACTTTCATTGGCCTCGGCACCGCTGGAAGCAAAAAACACTTTGTCAAAGCCGGAGAGCTTTGTAATCCGGTTCGCAAAAGACAGCATCGGTTCGTTATAAAACGCGGGGCTTGCGTTGATGAGCGTTTTTGATTGTTTTTCGAGTGCTTGAATCATGACATTTGGGCAATGGCCAAGACATGTGACAGCCCATCCGCCAACAAAGTCGAGATACTTTCGTCCTTCTGTATCCCAAAGATTCATGCCATTGCCATGGGACATAACGACATCCGGCCGATTGGCGGTGAAAAGAATGGCTTTTGTGTTTTCCATAAGACCTCCTGCATAGATGACCGGCTCGGGTATCTATGCTATCTGTTTTGAAATGGCTTGCCTGAAATAAACAAGTCTTGTTGATGTCACATTTTTGTTTATTTTGTTTTGAATTTGAATAATTATACACCCGAATGAATAAAAATGCAAATTGAAAAAGTGAAGCATTGGATTTTGGTGTACTTTCAACGGTACTTGAGCCCCTTGTCAGGGTTAAAAATAAGTCAAAGTACGTCGA
>JBBRWP010000052.1:0-15826 GCA_038249175.1 Acetivibrionales bacterium | reverse complement strand
TTTTTCATCCGGTTCCTGTGTGGTTAATGCCGCCATATTGCTGGCTGTCTGAGGCTGTGAAGGCTTCTTTGGCATAGCGCTTTCCACTTTGAGTGTCCAGTTTTTCCCTGTCATCGCCAAAGCTGCTTCCGTAATCATTTTGACACTGTCCGGCTGTGAAAGGATGCGTTTTTTTAAAAAATCGTCCGAACCGGTCACAATTGTCAGCTGGGTTTCACCGGTCTGTACGCACTGGGTATCCAATATATATGCATAGAGCTTCATCCCACCAGGTTTTTGTGATCCGCTGCGATGAATTTCTTCAATGATATGCCGCCATTGCGGGTAGGGATCCATGGCCAGTGCCAGACTGCTTCCAGCGTTGGCGTTACTTCTTTGCATTGCGCCCGGATTCTTTTTTTCTGTGATTCCGGCAGCAATAGTGTCATTGCCGTTCTGTGCTTCAAACGATTTCCCTGCAAAAGCAGCTGTCTCGAAAGGGTTCTCAGACGAACCGTTTGGAGGCACCTGATTTTCCTTGAACCCAGATGCACGACTTTGAGACATCGGTTCTTCCTTGAACCCAGATGCACGACTTTGATGCATCGGCTCTTCCTTAAACCCTGACGCATGGCTTTGAGGCATTGTTTCTTCTCTAAAACCAGAAGCACCAGAAAAACCGTCCATGCCAGAAGTGTCTGCATCATTTCTACCGGCAGTTGCATTTCTGTTCTGAAAAGCATCTGTTCTATCATGGTTCCGGCTGTTTTGTATCGGCTGTGCCATACGAAGGGTTTCCTGCACACCGGCTGAACCAGTGGTTCTCATGCACAAACGCAGCAGCAGCACTTCCATCAGGGTCCTTGGGTTATCGGTGCGCCGCAACGCCAAATCGTGGGCTGCCAACAATTGCAGCCATTGACCCAGGTCTTCAATCGAAAGTGCATCCGCCATAGATTGCGCGGTGTCCAGATCGGAAGGATGTATATCCACAAGGGGGGACGATGCCCCGCTCAGTTTTATGATCAGAACATTGCGGTACCAGGAAAGCAGCTGCTGACAAAGCTGTGAAAGGTCACGGCCTTCCCGCAACAGGGTATCCAACACCGTCCACGCAGCTGCAGTATGACCGTCCATCAATGCTATTGTCAATTCACGAATGTGTTCATTCGATGCAAACCCGGCCATTTCATAAACTTCAGGTACATCAATTTTTTCCAGCCCCAATGTGGTTAACTGATCCAGTAAGGAAATGGCATCTCGCAATGCACCCCCGGAAAGTTTTGCAAGCAGGAGCAATGCCGGATCCGTGACAGAAATACCACTTTCTTTTGCAATTTCATCCAAACGCGCTGCAATGCCGGCGTCAGTGATACGCTTAAAATCGAAGCGTTGACAACGTGACAGGACAGTGGCCGGCAGTTTTTGCGGGTCGGTGGTGGCCAGGATGAACACCACGCGGTCCGGTGGTTCTTCCAGCGTTTTTAACAGCGCATTAAACGCACCTGTCGAGAGCATGTGGACTTCATCGATGATGTACACCTTATACTTAGCAATGGCTGGTGCGTAAATAACTTCTTCCCGGATATCCCGGATATCATCCACGCCATTGTTCGATGCAGCATCCATCTCAATAACATCCAGGAGACTTCCCTCAAGGATAGCCTTACAGACACTGCATTCATTGCATGGATTGCCTTCCTGCGGTGCTAAACAGTTGATGGCACGCGAAAAAATCTTCGCCAGGGTTGTTTTTCCCGTACCGCGTGTACCGCAAAACAGGTATGCATGACCAACGGCATCTTTTTGAATAGCATTTTTAAGGGTTCTGACCACATGGTCCTGTTCAACAACATCTGTAAACGTCATTGGACGCCATTTGCGATAGAGTGCCAGACGAGACATGTGCAAACCTCCTATAAAAAAACCGACGTGCTTTGGTGCAACGTCAGTTTATCACATTTTTCTATAAAAAAACATGCGGATGGGCGTACCGACTTACGGTTCAGGTTTACCCGCGGCACACCCAGGATACCGCTTACCGCTGCTTCCTTCCGGACCTGACGGGGTTCACAGTTCTGAATTGCGCGGGGCCCAAAGATAAGTCGGCACGCCCATCCGCATCACCCTTGCGGGTGTCTGTCTGCCATTATAACAGGCATGACGCCATTCGGCAACACAAGGAAAAGACATATGTGTCATGTACACACAAGAGAAAGACATTTGTGTCATGTACACACAAGGAAAAGACATTTGCGTCAGGTACACACAAGAGAAAGACATTTGCGTCAGGTACACACAAGAAAAAGACATTTGCGTCAGGTACACGCCTTGGTGGTTAGATAAACAAGTATAACTTCCCCCAATAAAAGGCGTTGTGCTTCCCGTTCGACCAAAGGTTACGCGCCCTGTAATGCAACAACAAAAAGGTTACGTGCTCTGGGATACAACAACAAAAAGGTTACGTGCTCTGGGATACAACAACAACCTGCATTATTTCAGGAGCTGAATGATTGTAGAGGTTTTAAAACAACAACCCCGATTTCAGCCCCATTACAACCGAAATCGGGGGATAGCTTCTTCAAACAAGTGTTTATAAAACTTTCTCACGCACGTTCGAGGTATTCCCCTGTGCGTGTATCAATTCGAATTCTATCGCCGGTGTTCACAAAAAGCGGCACTTTGACGGTTGCTCCGGTTTCCACAGTGGCCGGTTTGTTGGCGCCGGTTGCGGTATCCCCTTTGAAACCGGGCTCTGTTTCGGTAATTTCTAATTCCACAAACATGGGCGGTTCAACCCCAATACATAGTTCTTTAAAGAACATAAGCTTGCAAACGGAATTTTCTTTGCAGAACTTCAGTGCGTCACCGATGCTGCCGGCATTCAAGGGGATTTGTTCGTAAGTTTCTTCATCCATAAAGTAAAAAAGCTCGCCGTCCTGATATAGGTACTGCATATCGCGGCGGCTGATTTGCGCCTTTTCGAACTTATCCGTCGGGTTAAAAGTACGCTCTACCGTGGACCCTGTAATAATATTTCTAATTTTGGCCCGCACAAAGGCAGCACCTTTACCTGGTTTCACATGTTGAAATTCGAGGATTTGGAACACTTGTCCATCCATTTCAAAAGTGACATTGTTTCTGAAATCTCCTGCAAAAACCATCTGTTAAGCCCTTCCTCTCACACATACGACAAATGAACCTGCGCTCTACTGATGGCGCTTGACCAGATGTCTCCTTCTCATGGATGTTTATGCTTGTTCTGAACGACAACAAATAACCCGGCAGAACTTCCAAGCCCTACTATCATAAAGGAAAACTGCTTTTCTTGCAAGGGGTAGAATCATCTGCCAAGGTGAAGTAGGTACAGGTCATGAGACAGACGTTGCATGAAAAGGCAGATACCGATGAAATGACAGAAATTCTTAAATCAAATTGTGATTTACAAACAGATGCTGCTTAATCAGACAGTACAAATTGATAAACAAACAGGTTGTTCAAAGACACTTTCATAGTGGTTTTCAGTGATTATCGCCTGGGGTGTCACTTCAACAAAATAATCTTTGTCGTGTTCTGCTCAAACACCACGGTGCCCAAGCCCATAAGTTTTTGCTCATTCATTGCCGTGAATTTGTCCCGTTCAAGCTTGCCAATAACAATGTATTTGACATTATATTTAAGCAAAAGTGACTTTGTTGCCTCAATATCCGGAGATTCATAAACCGTTTTGATATCCTGGACACGGGCATTCACAACTTCGAAATCGTTCCTCCAGAGCCATTCATGCGTCAACCAACCTTGGATTGTCGGCATTCCGGTTTCAACCGAAATACGGCCATTATCTGTATAACTATCACCATTGGCTTCCAGAACAACCGGCTGGCCTTTTTCATTCGTTTTGAGCCATTGAGCCGCTGCAAAATCATCCGGGAACGTTGTCTTCAAATAGACCGAACCGTCTAGGCCATGGTAGCGATCGAGCGTGATTTGACCGTACCAGCCACCAACCGCATAAAGAGGATACAACATGGCAAAGCAGATCATACATCCTGTGAAAAATCGCAGCAAGGTCATTTTGATGGTGTCTGCTTTCAATGAAAATATGCGCATGGTGACAAATCCGGCGGAAAGCGCAAACAGGACAAACGCTTGATACGTCAGCTTGAACATGGTGTTCGAGCGATAGTAACCACCAACGTAAATATCTTTAATGAAGATGATTTCGGGAGCAATGAGCAGCCCGACGCCACACAAAAGGAAAAGGATTGTGAGGATATCCTCGGGCTGAGTAAGATATATAAATTTCAATCTGTCTGACAAAGTTAACTGCTTGAGGACTTTTGAACCGGTTCCACTTGAGCCGGAGGCTTTGATGCCCATGGTTTTTAGCACTGTATTCTTGATGGCGGCATCTCTGCTGTTTGTTACTGGAAGAGTTGCAGATTTTTTACGAGACTTGGACGAACCGCCCTTGTTGTCCATGGTATCATCGGTTTGAATACCACTTCGTGTTAACAGGAAAACGAAAAAGACAATCGTGAAAAACAGTTGATATCCCCAGATAATCAATAATTGATAAAAGAGCGAATGCGTGGGAGTCAATGCGATACCATTCGTCATCGATGTAAGTTTTGATGAGAACGGGAGCGAAATGACTGTTGAGATGACAAGAATAAAGATTCCAAAAACTCCGGCGTGTGCTATTGCCCTATATCCTGTGAACAGAATATTCAAAACAACATAGGCAACTGCAGCGCAAGCGATGATTAGATATAAGGGAAACGCCATGGCAAATGTCACTATTCCGACAACAAGTGCCACGGTGAGAATAATCTTACCTTCCAAAGTGTAAGGAGAGTAAATTTGAAGGTCGGTTCCATTGAGCAACATGTGGATGTAAAAATACGCACCCACACCGATCACAGTATATATCGGGAAATCCCAATAGTTTGTCATCTGGAAAAGACCGATGAGGAAGGAAATGAGAATCATTTCAGGATAGATTTCCAACGCGATCGGAGCTTTGTAATAGTCTGAGATTTTTGTGAATGATAGTGGCGAAGTAATACGATTTAGACGCTCATACGCCTTTTTCAACATGCTGACCATGAGAGCGAGTATGGTTAAAACAAACGGAAGATTGATGACATGCGCGTGCAAGTCAGAAACAAGGAATGAATAGACAGGAAACTCATGGATAGTTTTATCCTCTTTTGGAGGCTTCGTATCCGGGTTGTGGCCGATAAATCGGGTTGCATCCGGGAACCAATATTGATCACGGACTTCAATGTTCGGATCCATTCTTTGGATTGCTGCCTTGTTCGGCATATAAATCGCTGTATATACGATGGTGTGCAGATTTCCACCTAAAGAGAGAAGGGCTGCAGATATCAGTCCGGCCATCATTGCCTGGCGGAAGGATATTCTTTTTATAAAGAGTGCAAGATTTGAAACAAGTGAGAAGGATAAAGTAAAACTGAATGAGAACAGGGTGGACATCATAAGGTTGTAGGAAATCGCTGAGGGAATGCCTGACAGTTTCGTCAGGAAGGCAGTGATATAATGCCCGAAATAGTAGTAGTTGATGGGTTTCCCGGCGAACCATATATCCAGGGGCGGCATAAATTGAGTGCGTAATAGTGTATTCACATAGCCGTAATCCATGAATTTTTCAAGACCGCCATTGCCGGCCAATTCCGGTTTCAAACCCCGAAGGAACGACCAGAGAACGATACCGAGGAGAAAAAGCGTTTCCTGGTAAAGAATGATATTCCGGGTTGATTTATTTTTAAAAAACACCAAGAGGTTTTTTGGTCCCTTGAAAAGCAAGTGAATCAAAACACCTGAAACTATAAACGTTCCCAGAATGGAAAGGAGAGAGAACGGAACGAGTCGCAGCGAGGAAAGAAACCAGACGACGTAGGCTGCAACCGCAATTCCCAGGGTTTTCGAGAAAAGGTACCCCTTATCATAAAAACTTGAGAACACTTTTTGCACGAGAGGCAGGAAAAGCATGCCGATTAGTAGAAGGCAAAGCCACCAAAAAAATGCATTGATTGCATCTGATTTCAATAAGATGAAGGCAGTTCCCACGGTTAATATCGGTGGGAGTGCAGGTAAAAACCTTTTCATTTCTTGTTCCCCTTATCGGTTATTTTATATATCCTATCAGTAACAATTCAGCATGATTATATGTCACAAAAACAAGTTAAACAAGCCTTCTGAAAACAGCTGCACATTGACATTTGAATACTTGTTATTGATAGACCGAGTAGCAGCGGAACCTTGTAAGGCCCTTTATAAAGCGCATCAAACATGGCGTATCGCTAGTTTAACACCTCTCAAATACCACCATCTTGTAGAATCCTTTCAGCCTTTGGGCTTGAAAGGATATTTTTTTGATTTTTATTCGCTAGTTTAACACCTATCAAATAATTCCATCACTCAGAATCCTTTCAACCATTAAGGTTGAGAGGATATTTTTTTGATTTTTTATGCATATTTATGTAGCTAAATGTCGCTAAATATGATATAATGAAACCAAATATCGAGCAGTCGAACGGATTACATGTCTGCTTCATCGAACAGGGGGATGCTCAGTATGTCTTATCGATTAGAGGTCAGGGAGTATTTAAAGGCGATTTGAGGGCTTTTTGCTTCTTAAACCTGTCAAACGGAGGAACTCCTTCATACATAACATCTGACTTATGTTAACCGTTATCACTTTTAAATAAAAATGAGACTAAATTTTAACGCCTTCTATTTACAAATTGAATCTGCTAAGATATAATTTAGTAAAATGTATCTTAGCAATTTTGAAAAGTGGTAAATTTATGTTTATAGGTCGTGAAAAAGAACTAAAAAACCTAAACAACCTTTATGATACAAACAAGTTTCAGTTTCCTGTAATATACGGAAGACGGCGCGTGGGTAAAACGGCTCTTATTAACGAATTTGTTAAGGACAAGGATACGATTTATTTTACTGGAATTGAAACCAACGTAAAACAAAATCTTGAAAATTTCAGTAAAAGTATTTTTTCCTATATTACTGGTTCAAATGCTACACCTATTTTTCCGTCGTTTCAGGAAGCATTAGAATATATTTTTGATCTTGCCGAAAAGGAAAAAATTGTCCTTGTTATAGATGAGTACCCGTATGTGGCAAAATCATATAAAGCTATAGCCTCAATCTTACAAGTTTTAATTGACAGACGTAAGGACTCGTCAAAGCTTTTCCTTATTCTCTGCGGTTCTTCTATGTCATTCATGGAGGAGCAAGTTCTCGGTTATAAAAGTCCGCTTTATGGCAGAAGAACTTCTCAATTCAAAATATTACCATTTGAGTTTTTTGAAAGCCGAAAGTATTTTAAAAACTTCTCCAATTTGGATATGGCTACAGTTTACGGTATTGTAGGTGGAACACCACAATATCTACTTCAAATGAATGATAATATTTCCCTTGAAGATAATATCAAAAGCAAGATATTAAACACTACCTCATATTTATTTGAAGAACCGAAGAACTTGTTGCAGCAGGAAGTTCGCGAGCCTGCAATATATAATGCAATTATATCTGCCGTTGCAACAGGAAGTACAAAGTTATCTGAGATTTCAAGTAGAGTTGGAGAAGAAACAAGTGCCTGCTCCGCTTATTTGAAAAACCTAATATCTCTTGGAATAATAAAAAAAGAAACGCCTTTTGCCGAAAAAACATCTAAGAAAACAATCTATGTTATCGCTGATAACCTGTTCCGCTTTTGGTATCGCTTTGTACCATCCAATATTTCAATCATTCAAAAAGACATGACAGATGTGGTATATAAAAATATTAACAAACAGCTTTCTTCCTATATGGGTGCTGTTTTTGAGGAAATATGTAAGCAGTATCTGTGGGAGTTAAATAAGCAAAGTAATGCGGCTATAACCTTTTCAGACTTAGGACGTTGGTGGGGCAATGACACTAAAAATAAATGTGAAACCGAAATTGATATAATGGGAACAGACGGTGATAACTCTGCTCTCTTTTGCGAGTGTAAATGGACAAATGAAAAGGTTGATACTTGTGTGCTTGACACTTTGATTGAGCGAAGTAATCTATTTCATTATATAAAAGTTTATTTTTATCTCTTTTCTAAAACAGGATTTACAAAAGGCTGTGTCGATAAAGCAATTGAACTCGGCAATGTGAAGCTTATTACTTATAATGAGATGATGAAGTATTAAATGTCCTTTTCCCAAAAACAACGAAATGTATATTAAAACAAGCTCCAATTCAACCTGAGATGATAGATATTGAAAAAGGCTCATTTATAACCTTTGTTGAAGTTTGGATGCCAATAGTAAGGGATGAAATGGAGAATAAATCAGTTAAAAAAACATTAACCTTACCAAAGTGGCTAAACGGATACTTCCGTGTAAAGATACCCTCTTCAAAACACCTATTATTACTGATTTTCAAAGGTGCTTACCATATTTTGTGTACAGAAAACAAGATATAATTCCACCTCGCAGAATCCTTTCAACCATTGGGGTTGAGAGGAATATTTTTTTTGATTTTTATGCATATTTATGTAGCTATATGTCGCTAAATGTGATATAATGAAACCAAATATCGAGCAGTCAAACGGATACATGTCTGCTTCATCGAACAGGGGGATGCTCAGTATGTCTTATCGATTAGAGGTCAGGGAACAAAAAAAAGGAACTTACCTGCTTATTGAAGAAAAGTATAGAGACAAAGTGAAAAAGCAGCCTAGGACCAAACATCACAAGACTCTGGGATATGTATATGACTTACAAAAGGAATTTCCCGACCCTATTGCCCACTTCAAAGAAGTTGTTGCACAAATGAATGCGGAAGAGAAAGGCAACAAAAAGCTTACACTTGAAATTAATTTGAATGAAAAACTGCTTGGTGAATCGCACCTCCGATATAATTTGGGCTATGCTGTGATTATGAAAATATTTCACGAGTTGGAACTGGATCGTTTCTTGAATAACAAGGCAAGACACGAAGCCTTTGAATACAACACAAATGCCATTATGACACTTTTGACTATAACTCGAATCTTAGAGCCTTCATCTAAAAAGAGAGCTTATGAGTACAAGGACATGTTCTTTGAACGGTTTGACTTTGAACTGCACGATGTATACCGTGCTTTATCCCATTTTTCAAATATAGGCACAGAATGTCAGCGCTTCATCAGTGACCAAATTAATGCAAAATTCGGCCGAGACACGACTCTGATGTACTTTAATGTTACAAACTTCCACTTTGAGATCGATGAAACTGACAATCTTCGTAAACGTGGAAAAGAAAAAAATAACCGCCCTGACCCAATTGTACAGATGGGTTTAGCCATGGATGCAGACGGAATACCTCTATATTACAAGTTGTTTCCCGGCAACACTCATGATAGCAAAACCTTCATTCCTGTATTCAAGGATGTTTGTGTAAGATTTAATCCTGGTCGTGTTATCGCCGTTGCAGATATGGGTTGCACATCGTCGAACAATATCTACTTTCTTAAGGGTGGCGATCGTGATAAACGCAGAAATGGCTATGTATTCAGCTTTTCCGTACGAAAAGGCTCAGAAAAATTTAAGGAATATGTCCTGGATGATACCGACTACACAGACAGGGATGGCAAAGCTCTGAAGCACGACTACCACTACAAGGTTAAATCCCGCCTTGAGGTAAGGGAGATCCAAATTGCGATGCAAAGCGGTTCCCAGAAAAGTGTATTGATAAACGAAAAGCAGGTCATTTTCTGGAGTAAAAATTATGCTGATAAGGCACGGACAGAACGAGATGAAGTGATTAGAAAAGCAATTGATATCATATCCAATCCCAAAAAACATAACAAGAGCACAGAACATGGTGCCGCTGCCTATATTCAGAACATCACATATGATAAAAAAACCGGTGAGGTCTATGCAGAAGAAGGCAAAAAGCTAATGCTTAATGAAAAAAAGGCAGAGGAAGATGCCCAATACGATGGATATTACAGCATTATAACCAGTGAGCTAGAAATGCCCGAGCAACGTGTCATTGATATTTTCCGAGGCTTGTCTGAGACCGAGGACAACTTTAAGGTTTCCAAAAGCGATTTGGATATTCGTCCGGTTTATGTCTCCCGTGAAGAAAGAATCAATGCACATGTTCTTACTTGTTTTATCTCCCTGGTCATTTTGCGTCTTATCCAAAAAAAAACCGCCTACAAGTTTACGCCCGAACAGATTATTACCTGCCTAAATAACATCAGTTGCAGCCTTGAAGACACAAATCTTTATATGTTTGATTATCGCAGCGATATTTCAAATTGTATTGGAGAAGCTTTCGGTATTGATTTTACCAAAAAAAGGCTCCGCCTTAGCGAGATAAAAAATATTTTAGCGTTGTCGAAAAAATGAGAATTATGCTACGTTTTTATAGCAAAAATCAAAGCCCGCAAACTGCCTATCTAAAGGCGGTTTGCGGGCTTTTTGCTTCTTAAACCTGTCAAACGGAGGATTATATGTCACAAAGACAAGTTAAACAAGCCTTCTGAAAACAGCTGCACATTGACATTTGAATACTTGTTATTGATAGACCGAGTAACAGCGGAACCTTGTAAGGCCCTTTATAAAGCGCATCAAACATGGCGTATCCTTGTTTGGTGGCGTCGGGAATATGCAAAATGCTGTGTGAAGTATACTAAAACAGGTGTCATCATCATGCTCTGAAATTTTTTTTTGATGGCGCCTGTTTTTTTACCTTAAATCAAGCTGGTGGGGGGTGTGAACAGTAACGTGAAGCACCAAAGTACAACGATTGCATTTTCAGATTTTTACCCCATGCGCCTTCTTCGAATTCGCACAAAACTTGCTGAAAATGCTGCGCATTTTCAGATTTTATAATATCATCAGTTCTTTTTGCGAAGTTGTAAAATTTTCAAATCGGCCATTGTTCAACATACCCATATCCTCGATACGTACACCCCCAAGACCTTCTAAGTATATACCCGGTTCCACCGTAAAAACCATGCCGTCTTCCAGCACATCTATTGAAGTGGCGGCCAAACGCGGTTCTTCGTGAATGGCCAGCCCCAGACCGTGCCCAAGGCTGTGTCCAAAGCAGTGACCGTACCCGGCACGGGTAATGATATTTCGGGAAATGGCATCGACTTCTTTTCCAAGCATGCCTGCCCGAATGGCGGAAAGGGCTGCCAGTTGCGCCTGCAAAACAAGGTTGTAGATTTTTCTCAATTCTTTTGGTGGTTCGCCCAAAAAGACAGTTCTGGTCATATCTGCGCAGTAACCGTCTACTTTGGCACCAAAATCCATCACAAGCACATCCCCTTTATGCAGTTTTCGTTGTGAAACCGTTGCGTGGCAAAGGGCTGCGTTGGGACCCGAGGCAATGATACTGTCAAAGGCCAATGCATCCCCACCCAATTTTTGGATATGATAAGCCATTTCAGCTGCAATATCCAGTTCTGTCACATTTTCTTTAATGGCCGGTAAGATAGCAAAAAAAGCCTGATCACTAACTTCGGCTGCCTTTCTCAGGGCGCATATTTCTGTGGCATCTTTTTTGCACCGTGTTTCCGGGATATCATCCGCAATATTCACCCATCTGGATGGGGAGCGAAGACGTGCGCGTAACTGTTCAAAATCGGAAACGGTCAGTACATCGCCTTCATAGCCTATTTGCCGAAGCCCATGCACCGACAACAACTTTTCCAACGCGACGTAAAAAGAACTCTGCATTTCGATGACGATGACTGCAGGGTGCACTTGCTTTCTGGCTTGCAAAGTGTATCGAAAATCGACAATTAAATAAGCTGCCCCCGCAGTCAGGAGCAGCATTGATGTGCTGCCGGTAAAACCGGTCAGCCAATATGTGTTTGCACGGCCCTTAAGCAAGAGGGCATCCAATTTTCTTTTTTCAAGAAGATTCCTGAAGGTTTTTAACCGTTGGCTTTTGTCATCCATGACGCTGTCCCCGCTTAGAAAATAGTCTATTGGCTTATCAATTTCTATAAATAACCAATACAACCCCGTTTTTCACTTCTGCTTTGGCAGTCCTTGTCGTTGGGAGAAAGAAGAAATTCCGTCAAAGACGCGGCAAATGACGATGAAATAATATGTTTTTATGACACACTATCCATTCGACGAGCCAATACAAAGAGGGCTGCCGAGTAACTATCAAAGCCAAGGCCGGTAATCTGAC
Source organism: Acetivibrionales bacterium (assembly GCA_038249175.1). Lineage (GTDB taxonomy): Bacteria > Bacillota > Clostridia > DSM-8532 > DSM-8532 > JAEWSN01. Next base: position 3,631 of record JBBRWP010000052.1, on the reverse strand, counting down.
CGAGGCAGACCGGTGCAATGACAGATTGATGCCGGAAATCCTCACGCGCATGCACATTGGAAATATGCACCTCTACCACCGGCATTTTTGTACCGGCAATGGCATCCCTTATGGCATAACTGTAGTGGGTATATGCACCGGCATTCAAGATGATGGCTTCTACGTCCTTTTCTTTGGCTGTTATAATGGCATCCACAATATCGCCTTCGTAGCTGGTTTGCAGGAAATCTGCCTCAATACCCAGCGCCACAGCCTCCATGTCCAGTTGGGTCTCCAGTTCATCCAAGGTTTTACCCCCGTAGACACCCGGTTCACGTTTGCCCAACAAGTTGAGATTGGGACCATTGATGACAAGTATTTTTCTCATCGTTTCAGCCATTCCTCTCTCTTCATACGGACACAAGACTTGCTGAAAATGCTACGCATTTCCAGAGCTTCAGCCAGTCCTCTCTCTTCATACGGACACAAAACTTCGTGTACTACCGCGGTAAATAAATCTGCTGGTTTTCCTTGGATCTTCTATACAATGTAAACCGGTGGCCTACAACTGAAACAACATCCGCATCCACCGCTTTTGCAATCTCTTCTGCCGCTTCTCTTGCTGTATAAAGGGAATTATTGAGGACATTGCCCTTGATCAGTTCTCTGGCTTCCAGCACGGCATCAAACTGTTGAAAAACGGCGTCATCCAAACCGCCTTTTCCCACTTGAAAGAGGGAGGGCAAGGTATTGGCCATTCTTCTTAAAATACTTCTTTGTTTGCTGTTTAACATTTTATCGCTCCTTGGCTTCCTTTTACAAGTGTATTGACATTCTATCTGACATTTCATTGACATTCCATTGACATTTCATTGTCATTTCATTGTCATTTCCAACACAAAAGGGGTGATGGTACTTGTTTGGTCTTCGTATACTGTCAGAAACATTCTTGCACTTCAGACTTTTTCAGCGGTTTCCCGTCTTTCTGATGCTGAGGAAGAACCCTCCTTGTCACCGCGGGTTTTGGCAGAAAATCTAGTTTTTCTCTTCTAGCAAGCGGCTTATGGAACAAAGTCAAATTCAATACTCCCCACGCGAACCGTGGTACCTTCACAGGCTCCCTTTGCTTCCAGGGCTTCAATCACACCGCTGGTTTTCATAACCCTTTGGAAATACTGCAAAGACTCACGGTCTGATAAGTTGACCGAACCAATAATGCGATCAACCCACGGTCCTTCCACCACGAACACTCCGTTTTCATTGCGCACTGTAAACGGTTCCTGATAGACCTTTGCTGCCAGAAATTCTTCCGCCGATGCTGGTTCATACAATGTGATGGCCGGCAGCGTTTTTAAGAGCTGAACCGTGCGGTGCATCAAGGTTTGAACCCCTTCTCCGGTCGCCGCCGAAATAACAAACACTTCGTAGCCTTTATTTTCGATTGCCTGAACAAACTGGGCCATTTTCTCCGGATCGGATACAGCATCAGCCTTATTGGCTGCGACAATCTGCTTGCGGTCCGCCAACGATGCATCATGCAAGGCCAGTTCCCTGTTAATTGTCTCAAAGTCTTCAAATGCATCACGGCCATCGGTTTCAGCCACATCCACCATGTGGATTAACAACCTTGTCCGCTCTATATGGCGCAAGAAGGCATGCCCCAGACCAACCCCTTCATGGGCACCTTCGATGATGCCGGGAATGTCCGCCATTGCAAAACTTTCACCAGGCCCGACGGAGACAATACCGAGTACCGGGGTGAGTGTGGTGAACGGATAGCTCGCTATTTTGGGTTTTGCGGCAGAGACGGACGAGATGAGGGTAGATTTTCCGGCATTTGGAAAACCGACCAAACCCACATCGGCCAAGGTTTTCAGTTCCAAAACAACAGTCCTTGATGTGCCGGGTGTACCGGGGTGGGCAAAGTTTGGAATTTGGCGCGTGGGGGTGGCAAAATGCTGGTTGCCCCAGCCACCTTTTCCACCACGGGCAACCTTCTCAGACTGGCCCTCCTGCGACATATCCGCCAAAACGAAGCCTGTTTCTTTGTCTCGAATGACTGTTCCCAGAGGAACTTTGACCACCAGATCGTTGGCGTTGCGCCCCGACATATTTTTCTGGTCGCCTTTTCCACCCTGATCAGCAACATATTTGCGCTTGTACCTAAAGTCGACCAGGGTTCTTAAGCCTGGATCCACTTCAAATAGTACGCTGCCGCCATTGCCGCCGTCACCGCCGTTCGGACCGCCATTGGGGATATACTTTGCCCTTAAAAAGGATACTTTCCCCGGACCGCCGTCACCGGCCTTAACATAAATTTCTGCTACATCGATGAACATTGATTCCTCTTTCCATAGTGCCAGTCTCAGCGCTTATAAAAGGCGCTGACGAAAAATGAGGGACGATTCCTCGTCCCCCTTATCTTATACCCAAATATAACGATTTTATCCAAAAAGCATACAAACTGCTTTGGGTTTATGCGGTATAGACACTCACCTTTTTACGTGTTTTGTCCAGGCGCTCAAAGCTGACTTTTCCGTCTGCAAGTGCAAACAGGGTATCGTCACTGCCAATGCCTACATTGGTACCGGGATGAATATGGGTGCCACGTTGACGCACCAGGATGTTGCCGGCAATAACGGTTTGACCGTCAGCACGTTTCACACCAAGACGTTTTGATTCGCTGTCGCGTCCGTTCCTTGTGCTGCCCATTCCTTTTTTGTGTGCAAACAGTTGTAAATTTATAAAAATCATGGTTACACCTCCTTGAATGTGATACTGATATACTTTGGGTACTGCCTTTGAATCTGCATGAACCCAATTTCCATTGTTTTTAATATAATTTGTGCTTTATCTGCATTTGCCTTGACCAGTTTTTCGGGAAGTTTCATCTGCATTGCTCCGTCAGCTTCAGAAAACGTATGAATCTCGCAGAGTTCGTCGAGGGCGCCGAGTGTGGTGTATGCGATACCTGATATCGCTGCACAAACCATGTCGTATTCCCCGCCGTTCCCGGCACCGGCATGTCCTTTCATGATAAAACCGTGAAACCGGTTTTTTTTACGAATGAACTGGACATTTGTCATGATTTACGCCTTGATGGCTTCAATCTGAACGCGGGTGTAGGGTTGTCTGTGGCCGTTTTTCTTACGTTCGCCTTTTTTTGCTTTGTACTTATAGATGATAATCTTCTTCCCTTTTCCCTGTGCCAACACTTTTGCTGTAACGCTTGCGCCGTCAATTGTTGGGCGCGTCCGGCAGGCTGTGGGGCACCAGCCAGTCGGGGAGTGTACCGGCGGCGAAGAGCTTGACGAAGGAATCCGGCGCCGCGTCAGGCCAGCCGCGCATTTCGGGCAGGCCGGCGCAGGTGACCACCAGCCCGATGCCGCGGATATCGATAATGATGCGCGCGCTGTTGATCGGCTCGTTGAAGAAGCGGAAGGCGTCGCGCACCCCTTGTCCGTTGCGGTGATAGGGCGCGGCAACCACCTCGTGCGGCGTGAAGGCGAGGATGTGGGAGCCCAGATCAACCGGCGTCAAGATCCGCTCGGGCGGCAGGCCGGCGAGGTCGACAAAGGCCTCCGGCATCAGGCAGGCGGATTTGCTGATGCCGGCGGGACCAGTGGCCGGGGCAGACGCCCCAGAGGGGATC